>CAXTHY010000128.1:0-8548 GCA_964244175.1 uncultured Jatrophihabitans sp.
ATCTCGGCGATCTGGTCGAGCAGCTTCTGCCCCTCGGCCGGGTCGACCGCACCCTTGCCGCCGGCAGCGCCGGCCTGCTTCGTGGCCTGGTTGAACAGCTCGTGCAGCTCGGGGTACTTCTCGAAGTGCGGTGGCTTGAAGTAGTCGGTCCACAGCACCCACAGGTGGTGCTTGACCAGCTCGGCGCGCTGCTCCTTGATCAGCAGGGCGCGGGTGCGGAAGACCGGGTCGTCGTTGCCCTGGTACTTCTCCATGATCGCCTTCACCGACTCGGCCTCGATGCGGGCCTGGGCGGGGTCGTACACGCCGCAGGGCAGATCGCAGTGGGCGAACGCGACGGTGGAGTGGTGGAACAGACGCATGCGGTTGACCTCCTGTGTTGTGGAATGGACGTCACGGATCAATCCAGTTCGGACCTTACTCTGAAAGCGATGCCCGCCTGGCGGGCCTCCCCCTACCCGAACACCGGGTCGGTTCGCCCACCGAAGGCAGGTCCGATGCGCGGCGCACTGCTTCCGTGGCAGCGGGTCGAGGTGTCCGGACCGTCGATGACACCGACGCTGCGCCACGGCGACGTGGTGATCGTCTGGCACGGAGCGCGGGTGCGTCCGGGCGATGTCGTCCTCGCCCGCTTCCGTGCGCTGCCTGGCCGGCTGGTGATCAAGCGGGCCGCGCGGGCGACGGACGGCGGCTGGTGGTTGCGGTCGGACAACGCGTTCGCCGGGGGCGACAGCACCGTGCACGGGCCCGCGGATGTGCTCGGCCGGGTCGTCGTCCGTGTGCGGCCGGGCACACCACGACTGATTCGGCGCGGCGCTCATGGGAGACTCGACGGCGCGGGCGAACCCCGCAACACCTGACGCCCTGCGCCGTAACCTCGACTGCACGGCGCCAGAACGGGCATCGATCCGATCAGGAGATGGCAGTGGGGTTCGACGCGGACAGTGCGATCTTTCGCGTGCACGAGGGCGGCAAGCTCTCCGTACGCAGCACGCTGCCGCTGGTCGACCGCGAATCCCTGTCGCTGGCCTACACCCCCGGGGTGGCCGAGGTCTGCACCGCGATCGCCGCCGACGAGGCGCTGGCCCGCACCTACACCTGGCGCTCGCGGCTGGTGGCGGTAGTCAGTGACGGCACGGCCGTGCTCGGACTGGGCAACATCGGGCCGGCCGCCGCCCTGCCGGTCATGGAGGGCAAGGCCGCCCTGTTCAGCGAATTCGCCGGCCTGAACTGCGTCCCGATCGTCCTCGACACCACCGACCCGGACGAGATCGTCGAGACCGTCGAGCGCATCGCACCGTCCTTCGGCGGCATCAACCTCGAGGACATCTCGGCGCCGCGCTGCTTCGACATCGAGGCGCGGCTGCGCGACCGCCTCGACATCCCGGTCTTCCACGACGACCAGCACGGCACGGCGATCGTCGTGCTCGCCGCGCTGCGCAACGCCGCCGCGGTCACCGGCCGCACGCTCGCCGACCTGCGGGTGGTGGTGTCCGGCGCCGGCGCAGCCGGGGTGGCCTGCACGAAGATCCTGCTCGCGGCCGGCATCGGCGACATCGCGGTGGCCGACTCGAAGGGCGTGCTGCACCGCGGCCGCCAGGACCTCACGGCGGTGAAGGCTGAGCTGGCAGCCAGCACCAACCGGGCCGGCCTCACCGGTGCGCTGGCCGACGCGCTGGCCGGCGCCGATGTCTTCCTGGGCCTGAGCGCGGGCCGGGTCGACGAAGGGCCGGTACGCACGATGGCGCCGGGCTCGATCATCTTCGCGCTGGCCAACCCGAATCCCGAGGTCGCTCCGCAGGTCGCGCACCGCTACGCCGCCATCGTCGCGACCGGACGCAGCGACTACCCGAACCAGATCAACAACGTGCTGGCGTTCCCCGGTGTGTTCAAGGGCGCGTTCGATGTGGGTGCGCGCGCGATCACCGAGAACATGAAGATCGCGGCGGCAACGGCGCTCAGCGACGTCGTGGCCGGGGTGCTCGAGCCGTCGTGCATCGTGCCGACCCCGTTCGACCCGCGGGTTGCGCCGGCGGTGGCGGCGGCGGTGGCGCGGCAGGCGGTGCTCGACGGTGTGGCCCGGATGCCGATCCCGGATGCCGCGGCCGATGGCCGCTGAGGTCCGCTCGCCGCGCGTGCTGCGCCCGGCCCGCTGGTCGCCGCCGGTCGCGCCGGCGCGGTCGACGGCCACGGTCAGCGACCCGCCGCTGCCGCCGCTGCGTCGGCTCGAACTGCCCGGCGCCGGGCCGGAGGACGTCGTCCTCGACGACCAGGGCCGGGTGCTCGCCGGTATCGCCGACGGGCGGGTGTTGCGGGTCGACCCTGACTCGGGTGTGGTCGAGACGCTCGCCGACACTGGTGGCCGACCACTTGGCCTGCATGCCGGCGCCGATGGCTCGGTGCTGGTGTGCGACAGCCGGCGCGGGCTGTTGCGTGTCGACGCGACTGGCGCCATCAAGGTCCTGGTCAGCGAGATCGACGGCGTACCGGTGAACTTCGCCAGCAACGTGGTCGAGGCCGACGACGGGACGATCTACTTCAGCACCTCCACGCGCCGCTTTGATCTCGAGCACTACATGGGCGACCTCCTCGAGCACTCCGGTACCGGTCGCCTGCTGCGCCGCGAGCCGTCCGGCGCGGTCGAGACCCTGATCGACGGTCTGCAGTTCGGCAACGGCGTCGTGCTGGCGCCGGACGGCTCGTGCGTGGTGGTGGCCGAGACGGGCGGTTACCGCATTACGCGCTACTGGCTGACGGGCCCGCAGGCCGGCACGCACGACGTGTTGATCGACAACCTGCCCGGCTTCCCCGACAACATGGCGCTGGGCAGCGACGGGCTCATCTGGGTGTCGTTGCCCACCGCGCGCAATCCGTTGCTCGACCGCCTCTTGCCGCTGCCCGGCGTGCTGCGTCAACTGGTCTGGCTGTTACCCGACGCGGTGCAGCCCAAGCCGCAGCCCACCGTGTGGGTGCTGGCCGTGTCGTTCGACGGCGAGATCGTCCACGACCTGCAGGGGCCCGGCGACAACTATGCGTTCGTCACCAGCGTCATCGAACGCGACGGCACCCTCTACCTCGGCAGCCTGCAGGAGCAGGCCGTCGGCGTGAGCACGGTTCCCTGAGCGTCCTCACCCGAGGGTCATCTTCCCGCCCGAGATCGTCAGCCGTTGGCCGGGGAAGATCAGGTTCGGGTTGTCGCCGATCACCGCCTTGTTGCGGTCGTACAGCGCGCCGTAGCCGTGCTGGTGAAACCAGCGGGCGATCACCGTCAGGTTGTCGCCGCGTTTGACGACGTACGTGATCGGCTTCTTCGCCGCCGAGTTCGACGGCCCCGGCGTCGTGCTCGGCCGCGAGGTGATCGGCGCGGCCGGGGAACTCGGGATGCTGGTGGACGGGGTTGAACTGGTGGACGGGGTTGAACTGGTGGACGGGGCTGAACTGGGCGACGCCGCCGCCGCCGTCACGCGCTTTCCGGCCGGTGAGTTGCCACTGGTGACCGTGCCGTTCGATCCGGACAGGATCACGATCAGGGCTATGCCGCCGGCCAGCACGAGCCCTCCGATGATCAGGGCGACAAGGGTCGGGTGGGGCGTGAGTCGCCCCCGCGATTCGTCCATCCCCTCTCTATACCCGAACGAGGGCCCCCGAATGGCCCTCAGGCGACGACCCGTTGGCGGGCGCCGAGACCGCCGGCGGCGCGGTGGTCGGCCAGCTGGGCCCAGATCTCGGCGATCCGCCGCACCGCCTCGGTCAACCGGTCGGCCGGCAGTGAGTAGGGCAGGCGCAGGAAACGCTCGAGCGTGCCGTCAATGCCGAAGCGCGAGCCGGGCACGATTACCACCCCGGATTGCGCGGCCAGCATCGTCAGCGGCGTCGACAGTGGCGCCGGGAGGCCGGCCCACAGCGACAGCCCGCCCTGGGGCAGCGTCACCTGCCAGTCGGGCAGGTGCTCGGCCAGCGCTGTCACCAGCGCGTCGCGTTGCGGCCGCAGCACGGCCACGCGCTCGGCGGCGATCTCGTGCGTCGATGCGCCCGATCAGCGAGGCGGCCACCACCTGATCGAGCAACGGCCCGCCCAGGTCGATCGAGGTCCGTAGCGCGGCCAGCCGGTGGACCAGGTCGGTCGAGGCGCGCAGCCAACCGATCCGCAGGCCACCCCAGATCGGCTTGGACAGCGAGCCGACCGTGACGACCGTCGGGTCGATGGCCGCGGTTGGCCGCTCGGCGCCGTCGAACCCGAGATCGACGAACGACTCGTCGATGACGACGGTGGTGCCGGTGCTGCGCGCGGTCTTGAGCACCGCACGCCGGTCGGCCTCCGGGACGAGCGCACCGGTGGGGTTGTGGAAGTCGGGCGTGAGGTAGGCGAGGTGGGCGGCGGTCTGGCGCAGTGTCGCGTGCAGCTGGTCGACCTGCCAGCCGCCGGACGGCGACATCGGCACCGGCATCACCCGGCCGCCGTTGGCGCGGATCGCATCCAGGGCGCCCGGATACGTCGGCAGTTCGGTGATCACCCGATCGCCGGCGCTGACCAGCAGGCGCAGCAGCAGGTCGAAGCCGTGCAGGGCGCCGTTGGTGATCAGGATCTGGTCGGGCCGGGTGCTGGCCCCGCGCTGCGTGAAACGCTCGGCGACCGCGGCGCGCAACGCCGGCAGGCCGGCGGGCTCGTAGCCGTCCCCGAGCAGGTACGGACCCAGTTGCGCCGCGGCCGCGGCGACCGCGGCGGGGATGAGGTCGGCCGGTGCCGGCAGCGTCGCGCACGACAGGTCGATGACGTCGGCGGCGTTGGCGACACTGCCGATGCTGCCCGTGCTCCACCGGATGAGCGATGGCGTCGGCCGCGCATCGGGCGGGACGGCGACGTAGCTGCCGGATCCGGTGCGGCTGGTGAGGTATCCGTCGCTGCGCAGTGTGTCGTAGGCGGCGGTGACCGTGGCTCGGCTCAGCTGCAAGGCGGTGGCGAGGTCGCGCTCGGACGGCAGTCGGGTCTCGGTGGCGACCCGGCCGTCCAGGACGAGTGAGGTGACGGCGCGGGCTAGCGCGGTGTACACGGGGCCGGGCATCGCGCCCGAGCTGCCGCCGATGCGCGACGGTGCAGCCATCTGTCGATCGTCCCATGCCACTGACCGCCGTGACCAGACCGGATTGCCATCAATGGCCCGTTCGATCGGGACATTCGATGGCGAGACTGGCCGAGTGGCCCGGTCTCGCATGCTCCGACGGCTCACCCAGCTCTACATTGGCTTGTTGCTCTACGGCCTGGCCGGAGCGCTGCAGGTACGGTCCGGATTGGGGCTCGACCCGTGGGACGTGTTCCACCAGGGATTGTCCGAGCACGTAGGGCTGGCCATCGGGACGCTGGTGATCATCGTCGGCGCGGCCGTCCTGCTGTTATGGATCCCGCTGCGCCAGTGGCCGGGCCTGGGCACGCTGAGCAACGTCGTGCTCGTCGGTGCATCGATGAACTGGTCGCTGCAACTGCTGCCGCGGCACGCCGCCCTGGGCTGGCGCATCACCGAGATGCTCGCCGGCGTGCTGCTGTGTGGTGTCGCCACCGGCATGTACATCGGCGCCAACTTCGGCCCCGGCCCCCGTGACGGCCTGATGAGCGGGTTGGCCCGGGTGAGCGGTCGGTCCATCCGCCTCGTGCGCACCGGGCTCGAGCTCATCGTGCTGGCGGCGGGCTGGGTGCTCGGCGGCACCGTGGGCATCGGCACCGTGGTCTTCGCGCTGGCCATCGGCCCACTCGCGCAGGTGTTCCTGCCGCTGTTCGACGTCCGGCCGCGCCGCACCGCACCGGCCACGGATGTCTTCGACGCTCCGTTCGCGGCCTAGCTCGGCTTGGCGCGCCGGTCTCGCTACTCGTCGTCCTCGTCGTCGCGGGCCAGCCAGGTGGCCAAGCGGTCGATCGCGGTCTCGAAGTCGGGGTGCGCGTCGACGAAGGCCTGCAGGCGCTGCGCCAGCCACTCGATGCCGACCTGCTCTTCGCCCCGGCGCTGCACCAACTCTTCAATGCCGCGGTCGGTGAAGTACATGCTCAGACCACCTCGTCAGCCGGGTAGTGGACGCCGAGTTGCCGGCGCGCATCGTCGAGGATCTCGAGGATCGCGATGGTCTCGTCGAGAGGGATCAGCGGGCTCTCGAGCTCGCCGGCCCGCAGACAGCGCGCGACCTCGGCGATCTCGAGCCCGAACCCGTTACCCGGCTGCCCCGGCACCTCGACGATCTCGTCCGCGCCGCCGTCGCTCTCGTGCACGACCAGCCGCTGGGGGCGGTGAATGCGCGGCTCGACACTGATCCAGCCGCCGGTACCGGTGACCAGCGCTGCGAACGGGCTGTCGCCGGCAGCGCTGCAGTAGACCTGCGCCACCCGGCCGTCGGGGTAGCCCCACTGCAGCGCGGCCGTGAGATCGGCGCCGGTGCGCGCCAGGGAACCGGTGGCCGCGATCGTGTCGGGGCGTCCCAGTAGCAGCCAGGCGAAGGTGGCGGAGTACACCCCGAGGTCGAGCAGCGCCCCGCCCCCGGCGGCGAGGTCGAAGAGGCGGTGGTTCGGGTCGTAGCGGAACCGCCGGGACAGGTCGGCGCGCACGCCGATGACGCCACCGATGCGGCCGGAACTCGCGATCGCGGCCGTGGCCCGGATGAGCGGGTTGAACCGCAGCCACATGGCTTCCATGCAGAACAGCTGTTGGGCGCGGGCCGCAGCCACGATGTCACGGGCTTGCGCGGCATTCAACGCGAACGCCTTCTCGACCAAGACAGGTTTGCCCGCGCGCAGGGCAAGCAGCGCGTGCTCGTGGTGCTGGGCGTTCGTGGTGGCCACGTAGACGACGTCGACGTCCGGATCGGCGACGAGCTCGGCGTAGCTGCCGTAGGAGCGGGCCAGGCCGTGCTCGGCCGCGAAGGCGGCGGCCCGCTCGCCGTCACGGGCGGCCACCGCGTAGGGCTCGTTGCCGGCCGTCGCGGTGATGTCGCGCGACATGGTGGCCGCGATCCCGCCCGCGCCGAGAATGCCCCATCTGATGCTCATTGCGTGAACGCGGTGGCGACGACTTCCTTCTGCTGGTCCTCGTGCACCGACACCGAACCGACGGCCGGCGAGGCCGACGCCTTGCGGGAGGCCCGCAGCAGCGCCCGGCCCTCGAGGTGCTCGGGCAGGTGGAGGGCCATGAACGGCCACGCGCCTTGGTTGGCCGGCTCCTCTTGCACCCAGACGATCTCCACGCTCGGGTAGCGGTCGAGCTCGGCCTGCAATTCGGCGACGGGCAGCGGGTAGAGCTGCTCGACCCGCACGATGGCGACGTCGTCACGGCCGCTCGTCTCGCGTTCGGCGACGAGGTCGTAGAAGACCTTCCCCGCACACAGCAGTACGCGGGTGACCTTGTCGGCGTCAACACCCGGATCGCCGAGCACCGGCGCGAACGTGCCGGTGGTGAAGTCGTCGACTTCGCTCACGGCCGACTTCAGCCGCAGCAGCGACTTGGGCGTGAACGCGATCAGCGGCCGGCGCACCGTCGAGAGACCCTGCCGGCGCAGCAGGTGGAAGTAGTTGGCCGGCGACGAGCACATCGCGATCGTCATGTTGTTCTCGGCCGCCATCTGCAGGAACCGTTCGGGCCGGCCGGACGAGTGGTCGGGGCCCTGGCCCTCGTAACCGTGCGGCAGCAGCAGGGTCAACGCCGAGCGCTGCCCCCACTTGGCCTCACCCGAGGAAATGAACTCGTCGATGATCGTCTGCGCGCCGTCGACGAAGTCACCGAACTGGGCCTCCCAGCACACAAGCGCGTCGTTGCGCACGACCGAGTAGCCGTATTCGAAGCCGACGGCGGCGAACTCGGACAGCAGCGAGTCGTAGGCCATGAACGGCGCCTGCTCGTCGGACAGTGCGCGCAACGGCGTGTACTCGGCGCCGGTGTTGCGGTCGATGAGCACCGCGTGCCGCTGGGTGAACGTGCCGCGGCGCGAGTCCTGACCCGACAGGCGCACCGCATGCCCGTCGAGAACCAATGAGCCGAACGCGAACAGCTCGGCCGTGGCCCAGTCGACCCGTCCCGAACTGGCCATCGCGACGCGCCGGTCGATCTGCGGCTTGAGCCGGGGGTGGAGCGTGAAGCCCTCGGGCGGGTTGGTGTAGGCCTCGGCGATCCGCTTGACCGTGTCGAGCGGGACGGCCGTGGTGATCTGTTGGGCCGACTTCTCGTGCTGGATCTTCGGCTCGGGTGCCGGCGTGGCGCTGGCGTTGCGGGTCTCGACGAAGACCTTTTCCAGTTGGCTCTGGAAGTCCTTGAGCGCGGCCTCGGCGTCTTCGAGGGTGATGTCGCCGCGGCCGACCAGCGCCTCGGTGTAGAGCTTGCGGACGCTGCGCTTGTTGTCGATGATGTCGTACATCAGCGGCTGCGTGAACGACGGGTTGTCAGCCTCGTTGTGGCCGCGCCGGCGGTAGCAGACCATGTCTATGACGACGTCCTTGCGGAACTCGCGGCGGTACTTCACCGCCAGTTCGGCGACCCGGACGCAGGCCTCGGGGTCGTCACCGTTCACGTGGAAG
>CAXTHY010000129.1:0-5903 GCA_964244175.1 uncultured Jatrophihabitans sp.
AGCCGGCAAGGTCGACCGCCGCGTCGGCCTGCTGTTCGGGATCTTCCTGCTGCTCCTGGTGGCGGCGATGCTGGAGCCTTCGTGCTCCTGCTGTTGTTGGTCGCGGGGCGCGGACCCGCTGTCCGGCGACAGGTGTGAAGGCACCGCTTCCCACAATGGGGCGGCGACCGGATTTGTCCTCCCCCGACGTCAGGAGCTCGTGAGGATGACGAGTTGCTGGGTCGCTCGCGTCATCGCGACGTAGCGGTCGACCGCGCCTTCGACGCCCGTGCCGAACGATTCCGGGTCGATCAGCACGACCAGGTCGAACTCGAGGCCTTTCGACAGCTCCGGACTCAGATACCGGATGCGGCGCCTGTCCGGAAGTGCGATCCCGCCCATGACGTGCGTGTCGTCGGCAGTTCCGATGACGCAGGCGATCCCCTCGGCCTGCGCGGCGAGCCAGGAATCCAGGACCGAAGCCAGTTCGGAAACAGATCCGTGGACGACCGGGCGTCCGCTGCTGCGGATGGAGATCGGCACGTTGGCGTCCGGTATGACGGCCCGGATGACCGGCTCGGCTTCGGCCATGATCTCTTCCGGCGTCCGGTAGTTGATGCTCAACGACGCGAGCGTGGTGCGGTCAAGTCCGATGCGCTCGAGCCGTTCCAGCCACGACTCCGCGAACCCGTGGCGGGCCTGGGCCCGGTCACCGACGATGGTGAAGCTGCGCGATGGGCAGCGCAGCAACAACATCTGCCACTGCGCGTCGGTCAGTTCCTGGGCCTCGTCCACGACGATGTGTGCGAACGGGCCGGCCAGCGCGTCCGGATCGGCACTGGGCAATGTGCTCTCGTCGATCAGCAGGCTCTCGGTGTCCTGCCCGCGCAGCATCGACATGACGAGCATCTCGGAGTCGTCGGCCGCGACCAGGTCGTCGACGACCTTCGCCATGTGTTCGCGTTCCGCGGCGACGGCGGCCTCGTGGCGACGCCGACGTCGTGACACGCCCGGATCGCCGAGCCGCTGCCGAGCCGCGTCCAGGAGCGGCAAGTCGGACACGGTCCACGCGTGGGCGTCCGGACGCTGCAGGGCCCGTACCTCGTCGGGGCCGAGCCAGGGAGCGCACTTGCGTAGGTAGGCGGGCACCGACCACAGATCACCGACCAGGTCAGCCGCCTCGAGTAACGGCCAGGCGCGGTTGAGGGTCGTGAGCAGCTCGCGGTTCTGCCGTAGCGACTTGCGGAAGAGGTCTTGCGGTGCGTCGCCCTCGTACTTGTCCAGCAGGATCGTGACCAGCTCCTCCCAGACCTGGTCGCGGGCCTCGTTGTGCGCAGTGCCGGGCACCGGCGCGGTGAACGCCTCCGCCCAATCGTCGGCGCTGAGCCAGCTGGCGGACCAGTGGGTCGTGACCGTCATCCCCTTGGTAGGCGGTTCCTCATAGATGCTGACGGCCGTCTCGATCGCCTTCACCAGGTTCGCCGACGACTTCAGGCGAGCCACGTTCGGGTCCCTCTCGATCGCGGCGGCCGCTCCCTCTGCGACGAGGTCGCGCAGCGTGCAGGTCTGCACGCCTTCCTCTCCGAGGCTGGGGAGGACGTCGGCGACGTAGTCCAGGTAGGGCTGGTGGGGTCCGACGATGAGCACTCCACCCCGACGATGACCGAGGCGCGGGTCGGCGTAGAGCAGGTACGCGGAGCGGTGCAGAGCGACGACGGTCTTGCCTGTACCCGGGCCGCCGTCGACGACGAGAGCGCCGCGAGATCCCGCGCGGATGATGGCGTCCTGGTCGGCCTGAATGGTGGCGAGCACGTCGCGCATCCGGGCCGAGCGGTCACTGCCCAGACTGGCGATGAAGGCGGACTGGTCGTCGAGCGCGGCGTGCCCGTCGAGCCCGTCCGCGGTGAACACCTCGTCCCAATAGTCACTGATCCGGCCGCGGGTCCAGCGGTACCTGCGGCGGCTGGTCAGACCCATCGGGTTGGCGTGGGTCGCGCCGAAGAACGGTTCAGCCGCGGGGGAGCGCCAGTCGAGCAACAGCCGCCGACCGGTGTCGTCGGTGAGGCCGAGCCGGCCGACGTACACCGGATTGGGATCATCGGCGCTGACCATGTGCCCGAGGCACAGGTCCAAACCGAACCGGCGCAGGGTGCGCAGGCGAGTGCTCAGCCGGTGGACCTCCAGGTCCCGGTCCATCGCTTCCTGGCCGCTGCCGCCCGGCGCCAGGCGCTCGGCCGCGATGCGATCGGACAGCCCGGCAATTGACCGCTCGAGGCTCTCGGCGATGGCCGCGAAGTGCTGCTCGTCGCCGGCGATCAGCGTCGGGTCGGCCTTGGGGGAGAGGCGGTCGGGAAGATCGAACGCGCTCGTGGTCGCGGGGTTCATGTCATCAGCTCCGATTGGCTGGCGGGCCGACCAGCAGCAGTGCGGGCCGCTCGGTCACAACCCGCATCACGCGATTCCGCCACCTGATGCTGGTTGATCCGCATACGTCTGTCCCACTGGCCATACGCACAGTACGTCGAAGGTGATGATCTCGTTGCCGGACGACCTGCTCGCCGAGCTGTCCGCCGGCCCGCAGGTTGCCCGCACAGCACGAGAACGAGTCGTGCGTCAGGCGCACCTGCAGCCGGCCGAGTCCGACTTCGAGGCGATTGCAGTCGGACCTGCTGCTGCGCGTTCGATCCCGGTGATTTCGAGGGAATCGAGGGGCTCGATTTTCGCCCAGTGCCCCATCCGGATTCGTGACTCTTTCTCGGTTACGGTCAATGGACGGATCGAGACTATTCCAAGGCCGCGAACGCTCGTGCTACGCGACGGCTACGATCGTAGCCATGACTCGTATCGCTCGCGGGAACCGCGCAACGACACTCTCGGCGTCCTTCGTCGTGCGCCCGCGGGCGAGCCGATCGAGATCACGGTGAATGGCGAAGCAGTTGCGCGGCTTGCTCCACTGACGCGCGAAAGTCGCCGTGAATGGGCAAGGTCGCCTCACCCGAGGCGCAGCTCCGCGGATTCTCACCAACGCGCATCGTGCCCCGGACTCAATGAGGTGGGACATCACGGGAGACGTGATCTGTACTTGATGGCAAGACGCCGGAAACGGCTACCGGTTACCGGCAATATCCGGTTCGACATCATTCTGAGCATCGACCAGGTGTAGCACTTTGGTGCTACAGTGGGATCATGGAGACGACGATCAGCCAGCGGGAATTGCGTAACGACAGCGGCATGATCATGCGGCGGGTCGAGCACGGGGAGTCCTTCACGGTCACCCGTAACGGCACCCCGGTCGCTGATCTCGTACCGCACGACCAACACGGCGGTCTCCGACGGCCACGGTTCGTCCGGGTTGACGCCATCGCGGCTGGGATCGCAGGGCTTCCGGACTGGGATACCAGCCGCTTCGCCGATGAACTCGACGACCTCGACCGCGTCGTGGACGATCGTGACGTCGATCGCTGGAATGCTCGGTGACCTCGGCCGTCGATTCGGCTCTGCTCGACACATCTGTCGTGATCAACTATCCGGCTCGGGCGGTCGCGGCGCACACGGCGTCCGCCGCCGTCAGCACGATCACGCTGGCCGAACTGGCCTACGGGCTCCACGCGACAGATCCGCTTTTGAACACAGCTCGGGAGCAGCGTTACCACTGGATTAGTGACACGTTCGATCCGATTCCGTTCGACCGCAATGCGGCACGCATCTACGGCGCGCTCTGCGCCAGCGTCCGTGCGGCTGGTCGCGACCCGAAGCCTCGTCGCTTTGATCTGCTCATCGCAGCGGTTGCCGTCTCACTCGGCATCCCACTGATCACTCGCAACGCGAATGATTTCCTGGGTATCCATGACTCGTTGACAGTCATGCCTGTCGACTGAACTAACTAGTGTTACCGGTAACCGTCAATATTCGATTCGCGACTATTCCCTCCCGACGGCTCGATCGACTCGGGGCCGGGGACGCAGCGAGGACCGCGAGGTTTGGATCGCGAGCTTCGCTGACGGCCGGTTCTACGGACGCTGTCTCGCCAACTTGGCGCACGACGACCACGTTTCGTCTCAGCAAGGTGACGCAACTCAGCGAGACCGACGTTTGCCCGTAAGCGATGCTCAGCCGGGACAGCATCATGGCGGCGACTGTCCCATGACCCGGGCTCGTCGTATCGGGCGCATATGGTTCGGTATGTGCACGAGCAGCAGTTGCCAGGCGGGAGGACGACTCACGGAGTGGCCCGAGTCGGCGACACGGTGCGCCGGCCCGCGAGGACGTGCACAGTTCGCCGCGGCAGCAGTCGCGTGGCTCAATAAACAGGGTTCGCGTTTGCCCCGCAGTACCTCGGCGTCGATGATCGAGGTCGGAACATGTTCGCCTACGTCCCAGGCGTCACGACCGACCACCGGAGCCAACGTCACGAAGACTCGTACGCCGACATCGCGTCGATCCTGCGGCAGCTGGACATCGTGTCGCAGAGGGCGGGCATCGTCGGGTCCGGTGCGGCGTGCCTGCTGCACGGTGACCCCGGTCCATTCAACGTCATCACGCAGCGGGAGGCTTCGTGCCCAGGCGAATCTCGCAAGCGAACCTTCTGAAGGACCGGTGGGTCGGGCACTATCTCGGGCAGGTGCGCTCCTCCGACCGCTTGCAGCGGCTAGATCAGCAGACCCTTGAGTTTCGTCTCGAGCGCGTTGGCGGCCTGCGGCTCGACTGGGAAATGTCCACCTCCGGGCAGCAGGACGGTCTCGGTGCGTACGCGCGTAATTCGTGTCAGGGTTGCCGCGCTGAGCTCGAGCGGAGTCCACCTGTCGGCCGCCGGATGGGCGAGGGTGACTGGGGCGCGATCGAAGTTGTCGATCACGGCCGGGTCGTACTGCAGCCATGTTCGCCAGAATCCCAGTGGCGCGGCTCGCCCGGCTCCGACTTCATCGGCGGCGACTGCGCGTGCCAAGGTGCGGTCGTTGGCCATCCGCGACAAGGGCGCGACGAGTCCGATGGGAACCCGCACGTTGTCAAACGGTCGCAACAGGGCCGGTGGAGGAATGGGGAACCGGCCAACCTGACGCCGTGCCGCGGCGTCCCGCGGGTCGAGCAGGGTCGTGACTAACACGGCGTGCGCGCGGTTCGCCGGCAGTAGCGCTAGAGCGTGAAGGGCTAATAGTCCCCCCATCGAGAAGCCAGCGACGACGAGGCGTTCGGCCCGCTCAGCTTCTCGTGCGATGACAGAAGCGGCTACCTCCACCCAAAGTGGGTAGCGCATCCGACGGTTTGGGACATCAGTGAGCCCGTAACCGGGAAGGTCCGGGGCGATCGCTGCCACGCCGATTCGGGATGCGATCGGTGCCAACATCCGTCCGTGTCCGCCTCCGCCATGCAGTAGCACGACGCGCGTACGGTCGCCGTCGTCGCCGTGCAGGTCGAGGTGCACATCGACACCACAGGTGTGGAAGTAGGCCTCGCGAGGCGTAGTGAGCGTACGCAGTTCGGCTGGTAACGCCGCCTCGATGCCTCGCCATCCAGTGGCATCGTCGGCGTAGGTCTGCAGCACACCCACGTCAAGAATCCTCGGCGTGAATGCAGACTCTGGTTACACCCGTTGGCGTGACTGACCGCTGGGTCTTGACACAGCCGCGTGCACAGGCCAACGGATGAGGGATCGTTGCGGCCACGGCTCTGATGACGGGACGCTACTCGCTGCTGCCGCCCAGCGCCAGCAGCGCGAAGCGTCGAGCGCCTCGCCCCGCATTGGCCCACCCCGAACAGGACCCACTTGGGGGCCGGTGCGAGAGGGTCGTGGCGTCCGGATTCTTTAGTTGACATAATGTACATTATCGGCGTCAGACCGATTCGACCGATGCGCGCACGCCCCGAGTCGCGAGCAGTCCAGCTATATCGGCAGGGTCGCTCGTAAGAACAATGTCTGACTGGTT
>CAXTHY010000129.1:5913-8296 GCA_964244175.1 uncultured Jatrophihabitans sp.
AGCGATGAGGGCAACGTGCGCGTCGACGACGTCTGCGCTGCTGTTTTCGCCGAGCAATTCGCCGACGCGCCGCGCATCGCGATGATCGAGCGGAACGACTTTGACGCCGGCGAGCATCCGAGCGAGATTGGCCTGTCGTGTCCCCGACCGCCAAGTCTGCGCCACGGCGCCAACGCTTGACATAACGCGGACGCCGTTCTGCTGCGCCACACGGAGCAGTGCGCCTACGCGCGGATCGCGACGGTCTACAGCGATGAGCCCACCGGCGTCGAGAATGACCGCCACGCTCAGCGCGTTCCGGAGGCCGAGATGCCCAGCGTCCGGACGGCAGCGTCCAGGTCAGTTTCCGAGAACGGCCCGTTCTCTGCCTCCCAGGTGTCCAACGCATCGCCGAGCAGCTGATTGCGAAGATGATCGCCAGCAGCGTCGCTGAGCCAACGCGAGACGCTCACCCCAGATCGCGACGCCGCCGCGCGCACAGCTTGACCAAGGTCGGGATCCATTGTCACTGACATGCGGTCGACACTCATGCATACGACAGTAACGCATACGGTCATATGCAAACCGGTCCAGCGGCTGAGAGAGGTTGGACTCGATGCTGTCGAACACGACGCTGCACCAGTAAACTTGATCATGAACGTTCGGGATGCCGAGCTAAGCTAGCGGGTCTCGCGATCGCAGACCACGATCTGTCCAGCGCGCGAAATCGCGGTCGCGACTGCACAATTCCAAGCCGTGTTCAAGCGCGATCGCTGCAATGTGGGCGTCGGTGACCAAGCGCACGGAAGGTTGCGCCCCGAGCAATTCGGCCAGGAGATCGACGTGGCGCGGTCCAGGTTCTGGAACCCACGCGCAAGGACGAGCCAACCACGAGCGCACCACCGTCAATGCGTCAGCGATCGGCATGGGGCGTTCCCACGCACGAGGCTGCCCAACCACACGAACGAACCCGGTGATGCAGACCCACGGAAGTCCGACCTTCGCGGTGCCGGACAGCTGTTCCTGAAGCCACGTCCGTGCGGCGTCGTGTTTGTCGGCCGTAATCATCGTGGCGTCGACGAGGAGATTGACATCAATCAGGATCATGATCGGTCGGGCATCGCCCGCTCGACGTCCTCAATATCGAGAAGATCAGAAAGAAGACGGCTGTCGCTGATCAGCTGTCGCCCCGGGTCGAAAGTCGGTAGCTCATAGCGCTCCGGGCTTGTCGACGAACGATCGGACGCGGCCAGCCCGGCCCGGAGCAGATTGTTGACCTCGTCTCGCAGTCGAGTCCCCCGCCCCGCACGGCGTCGCTCGATCGCGGCCGCAACGTCGTCGTCCAGTGTCAGCGTCGTGCGCATGCGCCATATTCTACGCCTGCCGGCATCGTGACATCAAACACTTGATGCGTTGGCATCAACTCTGGTCTGCACGCTGGTCCAACTCGATGCTTTCGAACAGACGATGCACCACTGCACTGGGAGACGACTGGTACGCTAATCCCTATGGAAGCCAAGGTTGACTCGGTGGGTCGCGTCGTCCTGCCGAAGGCGCTGCGCGATGCTTTGGGGCTACGCGCAGGCTCAACGGTCAACATCTCGCGCTACGGATCCGGCCTTCAACTGATCCCGATCAGTCGGACCGCCAGGCTTGTCGAGGAATCCGGCGTGCTAGTAGCCACGGGCGACACGCCGATCGACGACGAGGTCGTGTTCGGACTGATCGATGCCGACAGGCGCTAAAGGCCCGGTTGCCTTGGACACCAGCGTGGCGGTGCCACTGCTGGTGCAGACACACAACGCTCACGATTTGGTCGTCGACTGGTGGCGCGGCCGGCCCGTGACGCTGAGTGGTCATGCGTTCATCGAGACCTACTCGGTACTGACGCGGCTGCCTGGCGACATCAGGCTCGAGCCCGCGCAAGCGGCCCGGCTTCTCGCCGAACGGTTCGAGGACCCGTTGCTGTTGAAACCGTCCGATGCCAAACGCCTCCCTGACATTCTGGCGCGTCTCGACATGGCAGGCGGAGCTGCCTACGACGCGATCGTCGCGTTGGCGGCGATGACCCATCGTCATGCCCTTGCCACCAGGGATGCCCGGGCGCGAAGCACCTATGAAGCCGTTGGCGTCGAAGTCGAGGTAGTCGCCTAATTGCAGAACTCTCGATACAGGTCGGCCGGCGCGTCGATGAGCAGTGTGGGCAGCCGGCTGCGATGCATGGGTCCTCGGCTTTCGTGATCTGGTGGCGACATATCGCTACGCTCGCATGCTGCATCACTCGGCCTACCCGAGGTAGGCCGAGAGGTGCTGGCCGGTGAGCGTGGCACGGTCGGCGACGAGATCGGCCGGCGTGCCCTCGAAGACGATCCGGCCGCCGTCGTGGCCGGCGCCGGGGCCGAGA
>CAXTHY010000130.1:0-8083 GCA_964244175.1 uncultured Jatrophihabitans sp.
CGCGATCATCGCGCGCTGCCGCATGCCGCCGGAGAACTGGTGCGGGTAGTCGTCGACCCGGCGGTCGGCCTGTGGAATGCCCACCAGATCGAGCATCTCGATGGCCCGCTTCTTCGCGACCGCCTTGCTCACCTTGTTGTGGACGCGGTACGCCTCGATGATCTGGTTGCCGATCGTGTAGAACGGGTGCATCGACGACAGCGGGTCCTGGAAGATCATCGCCATCTTCTCGCCGCGCAGCAGTCGCACGTCGTTGCGCTTGGCGGCGACCAGTTCCTGACCCTCGAGCCAGATCTCGCCGGAGATCCGGGCGCTCTTGGGGTGCAGACCCATGATGCCCAGCGACGTGACCGACTTGCCCGACCCGGACTCGCCGACGATGCCCAGGGTGCGGCCGCGTTCGACCTCGAAGGTCAAGCCGTCGACGGCCTTGACGATCCCGTCGTCGGTCGGGAAGTGGATGCGCAGGTCGCGCACGGCCAGGAAGTCGCCCGGGGCCTCGCGGCGGTCGGGCTCCACCTCGACAGCAGCGTGACTCACGAGTACCTCACTCTCGGGTCCACCACGGCGTACACGATGTCAACCAACAGGTTCGCGAAGACGACGAAAAACGCGGCCACGAGCGTAACGCCGAGGATCTGTGGCAGGTCGTTGTTCGTAATCGCGATGTAGGCGTATTGCCCGATGCCGGGCAGGTTGAAGACGGTCTCGGTCAGCAGCGCACCGCCGAGCAACAACCCGAAGTCCAACCCGAAGATGGTCACGATTGGGGTGAGCGCTGACCGCAGCCCGTGCTTGAAGATCACCCGCCGTTCGGTCAGCCCCTTGGCCCGGGCGGTGCGGATGTAGTCCTCGCTCATCGTGTCCAACATTCCGGCGCGGGTCAGCCGGGCGTACAGGGCGGCGTACAGGAACGCCAGGGTCACCCAGGGCAAGAAGAGATTCTCGGCCCAGTCGAGCGGATTCTGGGTGAACGGCACGTAGGTGATGTCGGTGTAGAGGTTCAACCAGCTCGGCCCGTAGACGAAGATCGCCTTGGCGAGCAGGCCGGTGAAGAAGATCGGCAGCGAGACGCCGGCCAGGGCGATGGTCATCGAGATGCGGTCGACCACCGACCCGCGTTTCAGCGCGGAGATGACGCCCACCGTCACTCCGGCAACCAACCAGATCACCGCCGCCCCGATTGCGAGCGAGAGCGTCACCGTGATGCGGGACGTGATGTCGGGCCAGACCGGCAGATGGTTCTTGAAGGAGTAACCGAAGCAGGGCGTCGCGCAGTGCGCCGCGTCCGGGCCGTACTTGAAGTCCCGTCCGACGATCACCTGCTTCACGAAGTTCCAGAACTGCGTGTACAGCGGCTGATCGAAGCCGAGGTTCTTCTCCACCGCCCGGATGGCTTCGGCGCTCGGGTTGCGGCCCACGTACTGCGCCGCCAGTTGAGTGGTCGTCTCGCCGGCCAGCCTGGGGACCTGAAAGAAGACGACAAAGGTCGCCGCCGCGACGACGAACAACAAGACCACGGCGGCGATGAGACGCCTGATGATGTAAGCGATCAATGGCCCTCGGCTGCGATGGTCGCCCGCCCCGGCGTACCGGGACGGGCGACCATGTTCGCCTTCACCTTCCTACTCGTGCGACTTCCGTGCTCGGAGTTACTTCGTTCCGATGTTCAGGTAGTCGTACATCCCGTACGCCGGCGTGACGGTCACGTTCGTCGCGTTCGGCGGGCGGTAGAGCAGGTCGAGGCGGTACACCAGCGGGACGATCGCGGCCTGCTCCATGACTGCCTTGTCCACCTGGCCCCATGCTGCGGTACGGGCGGCGCTGTCGGTGTTCTGGATCGCGTCGTCCAGCAGCTTGTTGACCGTCGGGTCGTTCAACTCGGACAGGTTCGAGTTACCCGACGCCTTGATCGACTTGCCATCGACGATCTGGTCGAGGAAGCCGTAACCAGTCGGCCAGTCGGCACCCCAGGCCATCATCATCAGGCCGATGTCGTGCGAGTGGACGAAGGCCGGGGCACCGGCGTTGTCGGAGAAGTACTTGCCAGAGTTGTACTTCTGGATGCTGGCGTTGATCCCGACCTTCTTCAACGAGGCCTGGATCGACACGGCGGCAGCGACCTCGTTCGGACGGTCACCACGGGCCGACAGGCCGATGTTGAAGCCGTTCGGCTTGCCACACGCCTGGAGCGCGGCCTTGGCCTTGCTCACGTCACCGGCGTTGTTCGGCGTCGGGTACAGGTCGTACTTCTGGTAGCCGACCACGTTCGGCGGCAGGACCGTGGACGCGATCGCGCCACGCAGGGGACCACCGAGCGAGTTCTGGACCGAGGTCTTGTCGACGGCGTACTCGACGGCCTTGCGGCAGTCGAGGTTGTCCAGCGGCTTCACCTTGGTCGAGATCGCCACGTAGGCCAGCGCGCCGGACAGCGCGTCGTCGGCGTTGGCCTTCTTGGTCGGGTCGTTGACGATGTTGGCCTGGGTCGAGGCGGCAACGCCGGCACCGGCGATGTCACCGGTCAGGTTGCCCGCAAGCAGGTCCTGGTCGATGCCGGTCTGCTCCTGGTTGAAGTTGATGTCGATCTCGCTCGCGTACTGCTTGCGGATCGGGTCGCTCTTCGGGTCCCAGTTCGGATTCTTGACAAGCACGGCGCCCTTGTTCGGGTCGTAGCTCTTGAACATGTACGACCCCGAGGAGACGATCTTCTTGACGTAATCGGCGCCGGTGTCCTTGGCCTTCGGCACCGGAGCGGTCTGCGGGTTGCTCGTCAGGTAGTCGAAGTCCGCGAACGGCTTGGCCAGGTGGAAGACGATCGTGGTCGCGTTCGGCGTCTCGATCGACTTCAGGTCACCGGTCTTGTCCTTGTACGGACCGGTGTAGGCCGGGGTGTTGTTGACCAGGACCGCGTTGAAGTACGTCGGGCCGTTCGACAGGACGTCGGGCGAGTAGTTGCTGCGCTCGATCGCGTACTTCACGTCGGCCGACGTGATCGGCGAACCGTCACTGAACTTCAGACCCGAACGCAGGGTGTAGGTGTAGGTCTTGCCGCCGTCGGAGGCCTTGCCCAGCGACGTGGCCAGGTCGGGAACCAGCTGCAGGCCGGGCTTGCCCGGCAGCGGACGGAACGTGGTCAGCGCGCGGGCCCAGAGGCGGCTCGCGTCCCAGACGAACGCGTAATACGTGTTGCCCGGGTCGAACGAGTCAGGCGTGCTGGACAGCCCGTACTTGACGACCCCGCCGGTCTTGGTCGAGGCGTTGACGATCCCGGTGTTCGCCGCGTTGTAGGCCGGCTTGGCGGACTTGGTGCCGCCGCCGCTCGATCCACCGGAGGGGGTCTTCGAGCCGGATTTGGCGCTGCCACCTCCGCTCGAGCTGCATGCGGCAAGCGCGAGGGCCGCGGCCGCGACCGCGCCCACCAGCGCGGTGGTTCTCCTGTGGTGTCGCATCAGCAGTGATCCACTCCTTCAGTGTTTACATGGGCTGATTCCGGCCGACGATTCGGCCGCAACGGCTGGTGAGCCGAGGTCTGTGGTGCCGGTGAGCGACGGGGCAGCACCGTCATCGACCGGCCTTCGGGTCGAACGCGTCGCGCAGTCCGTCGCCGAGCAGGTTGAACGCGAGCACGGTGATGAAGATGGCGGCGCCCGGGATGATCATGTACATCGGGTCGCCCTGGTAGTAGGTCACCGACTTGGAGAGCATGCCGCCCCACGAGGCCTGCGGTTCCTGGATGCCTACGCCGAGGAAGTCCAGCGCGGCCTCGAACAGAATGTTCGTGGGGATGAGCAGCGTCGAGTACACAATGATCGGCGCGAGCAGATTCGGCAGCAGTTCCTTGAAGACGATGTACGGCCCGCGGGCACCGAGACTACGCGCGGCATCGATGAACTCACGCTCACGCAGTGAGAGCGTCTGCCCTCTGATTATTCGGCCCATGTACGGCCAGCTGAAGAAACCGATGATGAAGACGATGATCACGATGCCCAGCAGCGTGCCGTTCAGCCCGAACACCTTGGCCTGCGGGGAACTGGGCTTCAGGGCGGCCCCGATCGCGATCGCGAACAGCAGCAGCGGGAATGCCAGCACGATGTCCATGATGCGGCTGAGCACCGCGTCGACCCAGCCGCCGTAGAACCCGGCAATCACTCCGATGAGGACGCCGATGACCACCGACAGCACCGTTGCCGCCGAGGCGACCAGAAGGGAGACCCACGAGCCGTCGATGATTCGAGCCAGCACGTCACGGCCGAGGCCGGTGCCGGGTTCGACGCCGAGCAGGTGCTGGCTCGTGATCCCACCGAAGGAACCCTTCGGCAGTTGCGTCGACGGGTCGATCAGGCTGTTGGTGCTGTTGTGGGTCTGGTCCGGGTCGAGACCGAAGATGTTCTCGATCAACTGGGAGAAGATGGCGAGCAGCACGAGCAACCCGGCCACGATCCCGCCGGCCATCGCGGCCTTGTCGCGGCGCAGCCGGCGCCAGGCGATCGACCACGGGGAACGGCCCTTGATGGCCCCCTCGCCCGGCGCGCCCTCGTTCGCAATGTCGACCGAGTCGTGCGGGGCCGACTGCAGATCGACTTCGCCGAGGGGGACGGTCATGAGTGGTGGAAACTCCTCGTTTGGTCTCGCCGGGTCGGGCGGGACGTACTCGGTTGGTGTGCGGTGTCAGCTTGTGGCCTCGAGGGACCGTATTACGCCCCGACGCCCGTTGTCACGGCCGCCGGGCATCGACGCCATTTCGTAACTTGCCGCCAACCCTGACCGGGGGCGGCCCGGATCACGCCGGGCCGCCTCCGGGCGGGTTGCCTACTTCTTGAAACCGATGTCCTGATACTTGAAGATCACCGCGAAGCCGTACGCGCCGATGTTGACCAGCTTGGCGTTGACCGCGGTGGCCTGCGGCTTCTGGTAGAGCGGAAGCCAGGCCGCGTTGGCCCACATCGCCTTGGAGGCGGTGTTGGCCAGGGTGTCCTCCTGCGCCGCGGTCGGCGACGACGCCGCGTTGGCGAGCAAGGTGTTGATGGCCGTCGTGCCGCCCTGACCGTAGTTCTGGCCGACGTTCTTCGGGTCATACTTGAAGATCGACAACGCGCTGGCGATCGGGAACGGCTGCCCGATCCACGTGAACGTGGTCAGCTGGAACTTGCCCGGGTCGATGTATTTCGGGAAGAAGTCGTTGCTGGGCACGGTGTTCAGCGTGAGTTTGATGCCGGCCGCCTTCAGCGAAGCCTGCGCGATCTCACCCTCGGCCTTGGAGTTCGGCGTCTGGGACGGGATCGTTATGGCCACCGAGAGCTGCTTGCCGTTCTTGGTGAAGTATCCGCCCGACATCGTCCAACCGTCGCCCTGCAGCAGCGCCTTGGCCTTGCTCGGGTTGTAGGTGCAGTAGTCGCCACACGTGGCCACGTACGCCGCCTGGTTCTTCATGAAGAAGTGGTTCTGCAACGGCGTCGGGTTGCCGCCGAGCTTGCCGATCAGCGCGTCGGTGATCTGCTGGCGATTGATGCCGAGCTGGATCGCCTGGCGGACTTTCAGGTCGGCCAGGATCGGGTCCTTGGCGTTCAGCGTGAACTGCCGGTAGATGTTGCTGCCGGCCTGGCGGATCTCGACCCCGCTGTAGCGCTTCGCGGCGGCGACGTTCGCGATCTCGTCACCGAAGGTGATGTCGTCGTAATCGACCTGGTGCGAGCCGACGGCCTGGATCGCCGCGGCCGGGTCGTTGTAGGCCGCGAACGTGATCGAGTCCAGCTTGGCCGGATCGCCCCACCAGCTGGGGTCGCGCACGATCGTGTACGTGCTCGCCGACTTGTCGGAGCTGCCCCACTTGAACGGGCCGGCGGTGACGGTGGGCTTGCTGACCCAACCCTTGTTGAAGGCCGCCGGCGTGGCGGTCAGCGAGGCCGGGATCAACGGCTGGAACAGCGACTGCCAGTCGGTGAAGGTCGTCGCGAACTTGACGATCACCTCTTGCTCGTCAGCGCCCTTCGTGACCGACGCGATCTGGCTGTAGCCGGTGTCGGACGCGATGTTGAACTTGGTGTTCTTGCCGTTGTCGGCCTGCCACATGCCGTAGAAGTCCTTCCACGACACCGACGACCCGTCGCTCCACTTCGCCTTCGGGTTGATCTTGTAGTCGATCGTCTCGGGGGTGGTCGACGTCTCCTTGATCGAGGTGAAGTAGTCGGTATTCACGCTCGGCACGCCGGCCGCGCTGAAGTAGAACGGCTGCGGCAGCATCGCATTGATGATGTTGAAGTTGTCCTCGAGCGTGCCGTCGAGCTCGTAGTAGTTGAAGTTCGGGATCGTCTGCGAGATGGCCCAGGTCATTTTGCCGCCCTGCGCGACCTGCGCCCGCGGGGTGAGCGCGATGTCGTTGACCGCGTTGTTGGTTTTCTTGCTCGGCGGTGCCGGGTTGGCCTTGCTGCCGGTGCTGCTGCCGCCGCCGCCGCCCGAACTGCCGCTGCAGGCGGCCAGCAGGCTGACGCTCGCCACAGCGGCCAGCACGGCCACGGTCGCCTTCTTGGCTCGGATCACGAGTTCCTCCGCGAGGTTGTGCGTATGTGGTGCATACGATCTAGC
Source organism: uncultured Jatrophihabitans sp. (assembly GCA_964244175.1). Classification (GTDB taxonomy): domain Bacteria; phylum Actinomycetota; class Actinomycetes; order Mycobacteriales; family Jatrophihabitantaceae; genus Jatrophihabitans. The sequence goes on from CAXTHY010000130.1 coordinate 6,583, forward strand.
GCTGAACCGAGTTTGGCCAGCGTCGTCACGAGCTTGTTACCTGACCTGCGTCACCTCACACGACCTCGATGACGCGGGCGAAATGGCAGGCCACGGTGTGGTCGACATCCGAGGACGGGGCGGGCGTCAGCTGCGGGTCGTCGTCGACACAGCGCTGCTTGTCCGGCGCGGACAGCGTGGCGTGCAGCGGACAGCGCGACCGGAACCGGCAGCCGGCGGGCGGGTTGGCCGGGCTGGGCAGGTCGCCGGTGAGCAGGATGCGTCGCCGCGCCCGCTCGGCCGGCGGATCGGGCAGCGGGATCGCCGACAGCAACGCTTGCGTGTAGGGGTGTGACGGCCGTTCGAACACCGTGTCGACCTCGCCGATCTCGACGATGCGGCCGAGGTACATCACGGCCACCCGGTCGGCGATGTGCCGCACGACGGACAGGTCGTGCGCCACGAACAGATAGCTCAGGCCGAGCTCGGCCTTGAGCAGCTCGAGCAGATTCAGCACACCGGCCTGGATCGAGACGTCCAGCGCCGACACCGGCTCGTCCAGGACGATCAGCTTCGGCTCGAGGGCGATGGCCCGGGCGATGCCGATGCGCTGGCGCTGGCCGCCGGAGAATTCCCCCGGGAACCGCGAGAGGTGCAGCTTGGGGTCGAGCCCGACGGTCTCGAGCAATTCCCGGACTCGCGCGTCGCGCAGCTTGGCCGGTACGCCGTGCGTGCGCAGCGGTTCAGCCAGGATGTCGGACACGGGCAGGCGTGGGTCCAGGGACGCCATCGGGTCCTGGAAGACGACCTGCATGTCTCGGCGGACCTTCATCCGCTCGTCCCCGCGCAGGCGTTCGGCATTGCGGCCGAGCACCACAATCTGGCCCTGCTGGGGCGGGGTCAGGCTGAGGATCTCCATGATCGTCGTGGTCTTGCCGCACCCGGATTCACCGACGAGCCCGAGGGTTTCACCGGCGCGGATGTCGAAGCTGATGCCGTCGACGGCGTGCACGGCCCCGACCGTGCGGCGCAACACCGCCCCCTTGCGCAGCGGGAAGCGGCGGGCGACGTCGTCGAGGCTGAGTACGACCTCGCGGTCGGTGCGCGGCCGGCGTTCGAGCTCGCTGAGCTCGACAACCCGCGCCGGGAAGAGGGCGGTGCGGTCGAGTTCGCCCGACTCGATCTCGGCGCTGCGGTGGCACGCGGCGGCGTGCGCCGGCCGGACCGGGTCGAGTTCGGGTTCGACCTGGCTGCAGATCTCGATCCGGACAGGGCACCGTGGCGCGAACGGGCAACCCGGTGGCAGCTCGACCAGCGACGGCGGCACGCCGTCGATCGGGGTAAGCGGCTGGCCGCGACCGCCGTCCAGACGCGGGATCGAGCCGAGCAGGCCGATCGTGTACGGCATCGTCGGGCGGGCGAACAGCTCGTCGACCGGTGCGGTCTCGACCGGCTTGCCCGCGTACATCACCAGCACCCGGTCGGCGAAGCCCGCGACCACGCCCAGGTCGTGGGTGATCAG
>CAXTHY010000131.1:0-7446 GCA_964244175.1 uncultured Jatrophihabitans sp.
TCGAAGACGGCACCGTGCGCTGGAGCACCCCCACCGGACACACCTACGACAAACCCCCCGAACCGCTACCCCACGACACCACCATCACAAAGGACAGCGCACCCGTCACAAAGATCGATCCGATCGACAAGGACCAGCCGCCGCCCTTCTGACCAACCACGCAACCCGTCGCGTCCATAACCAGGCACCCCCACCAGAGCGGCCGCGCTCGACTCGGGGTCGAGTCGGCCAGCCATCCGTCATCGCTGCACAGGCTGGTGTCGCGACCGAGCCTGGTGATCAGCCAGCCGATCGTGGCGGGTTAGGTTGCGTCGCTAGTTGCGCGCTTCTTCGATGGCGTCGACGATCTGGCCCAGCACGTCGGTGATCTCGAAGTCCTTGGGGGTGAAGACGCGGGCGATACCGGCCTCGGTCAGGCGCGCGGCGTCGGCTGCGGGGATGATGCCGCCGATCACCACCGGCACGTCGTCGAGCCCTTCCGTGCGCAGCCCCTCGAGGACGTCCGGAACCACTGACAGGTGCGAGCCCGACAGCACCGACAGGCCCACCACGTCGACGTCCTCTTCGACCGCGGCCGCCACGATCTGCGCCGGGGTCAGCCGGATGCCCGAGTAGACGACCTCAAAGCCGGCGTCGCGGGCGCGTACCGCGATCTGCTCGGCGCCGTTGGAGTGACCGTCGAGTCCGGGCTTGCCGACCAAGAACTTCAGCGGCCGGCCGAGCTGCTCGCCGAGGGTCTTGACTCGCTGCTGGACGTCGGCGAGCGGGCCCTCGTGCCCGCCCCCGCTGGCGCCGGCCACGCCGGTCGGCGGCCGATACTCGCCGAACACCTCGCGCAGCTCGTCGGCCCATTCACCGACCGTGACGCCGACGCGGGCGCACTGCAACGAGGCCGCCATCAGGTTCTCGTCGGTCTTCGCGGCGTCGCGCAGCGCCGTCAATGCCGACTCGACATCGGCCGCGTTGCGGCCGGCCCGCCATTCGCGCACCGCCGTCTTGGCTGATTCCTCGACGGCCGCGTCGACGGTGAGAATGCCGCCGTCGGTGCCGCCGACCAACGGGTTCGGCTCGGTCTCGGTGTAGCGGTTGACGCCGACCACGACGTCCTCGCCCGATTCCATCCGGCGTCGGCGCAACGCCAGCGACGAGACCAGGGCCGACTTCAGGTAGCCCGACTCGACCGCCGCCACCGCGCCGCCCATCTCGAGGATGCGGTCGATCTCCTTCCGGGCGCCTTGCTTGATGTCCGCCACCTTGGCCTCGATCACCTTCGAACCCTCGAACAGGTCGTCGTACTCGAGCAGGTCCGACTCGAAGGCCAGCACCTGCTGCATGCGCAGCGACCACTGCTGATCCCAGGCCCGGGGCAGGCCGAGCGCCTCGTTCCAGGCCGGCAACTGCACCGCGCGGGCGCGGGCGTCCTTCGACATCGTCACCGCGAGCATCTCGAGCAGGATGCGGTACACATTGTTCTCCGGCTGCGCCTCGGTGAGGCCGAGCGAGTTGACCTGCACGCCGTAGCGGAAGCGCCGGTGCTTGGGGTTCTCGACGCCGTAGCGCTCGAGCGTGATCTCGTCCCACAGCCGGCCGAACGCGCGCAGCTTGCACATCTCCTCGATGAAGCGCACGCCGGCGTTGACGAAAAACGAGATGCGGGCGACGACCTCACCGAACTTGTCCTCGGGCACCTGGCCCGATTCCTTGACCGAGTCGAGCACGGCCATGGCCGTGCACAACGCGAACGCGACCTCCTGCACCGGCGTCGCGCCGGCCTCCTGCAGGTGGTAGCTGCAAACGTTGATCGGGTTCCACTTCGGCACGTGCGCGACGGTGTAGGCGATCATGTCGCTGATCAGCCGCATCGACGGCCCGGGCGGGAACACGTACGTCCCGCGCGAGAGGTATTCCTTGATGATGTCGTTCTGGGTGGTGCCCGACAGTTGGCCGAAGTCGGCCTCGTGCTCCTCGGCCACGGAGAGGTAGAGCGCCAGCAGGTACATCGCCGGCGCGTTGATCGTCATGGAGGTGTTCATCTGCTCCATGGGGATCTGGTCGAACAACGCCCGCACGTCACCGATGTGCGAGATCGGGACCCCGACCTTGCCGACCTCGCCGCGGGCGAGTTCGGCGTCGGGGTCGTAGCCCGTCTGGGTCGGGAGATCGAACGCGACCGAGAGCCCCGTCTGCCCCTTCGACAGGTTGCGCCGGTAGAGCGTGTTGGACTCCTTGGCCGACGAATGGCCGGCGTACGTGCGCATCAACCAGGGGCGATCGCGTTCGTCGTCCGAGGGAAAGGGCATGGCTGGCACCTCCAGGGGCTGGCCGGAGTCTATTCCGCGGACAGGCGACGCCCGGCCGCCCGGCCGCGGACTGTGGCCGAGTTCGCAGGTCTGGCAGGCTGGTGATGTGGCGAGCAGAGCCGTGATGCGTGAGTAACTACCTGTTCCGCTCCGAGTGGCACCTGCCGGCCAATCCCGACGTGGTCTACGCCGTGCTCGCCGACGTCGACAACTATCCGGCGTGGTGGCCGCAGGTCCGTTCGACCAAGCGCCTCGATGAGACCTCCGGTGAGCTGACCTGCCGCAGCCTGCTGCCCTACGACCTGACCTTTGTCATGCACCGCGACGTCGAGGATCCGCAGCGCCGCGTCCTGCGCGCCCGGATGGCCGGCGACCTGTCGGGCACCAGCCAGTGGACGGTCAGCGCCGACGCCAGCGGCAGCGTCGCGGTGTTCGACGAGGACGTCACCGTCGGATCCGGCATGCTGCGCGCGGCCGGCCGCCTCGTCGGCCCGGTGCTGCGCTTCAACCACGACCTGATGATGCGTGCGGGTGAGAAGGGTCTGCGCGAGCACCTGCGGTGACGTCCTGACCCGGGGAGCATGATGGGGACGTGGGGAACAACCCGTCCGCCGGGATCATCGCCGTGGTCGTGATCCTGCTCCTCGTCCTCGTGACGCGCTGGGTCTTCCGGCCTTCGCGGCCGCGCGGGATCACCCGGCCGGTCGACGCCGCCGACTCCCCCAACCTCGGCCTGCTCACCGTCATCGTGTCGGGCCTGACGAAGCAGGAGGCGCTCGAACGGCGCGCGGTGCTCGGCGAAGCCGGCATCCGGTCGTCGATGTCCAAGCGGCGCGACGGCCTGCTCGACGTCCTGGTGTTCCACGGTGACGCCGACGCCGCGCGCGTCCTGCTCGGGCCGTGACGCCGATCGGGCTGCGCTCAACTTTGCCGGGTCCTGCCCACCGCATAGGGTTCGGCCCGTGAGCATTCGAGGACATCGCTGCGCGGCGGACGCCTCACGAGTCTGCGGGATCCGCCCATGACCTCGCCCTTTCGCCAGTCCGGCTCCGAGTACACCTCAGCGCAGGTCCGCAGCGCCTGGCTGCTGCACGGCTTTACCACGTTGGGCATCGTCGCCGCGATGCTGGCGCTACGCGACGTCCTCGTCGACCGCCCCGATTACGCCATCATCTGGCTGCTGCTCACGCTGCTCATCGACGGTGTCGACGGCCCGATCGCGCGGGCCCTCGAGGTCGAGAAGCGCGTCCCCGGCCTCGACGGCTTCCTGCTCGACCTGATCATCGACTACGTCACCTGCGTCATCGTCCCGGCCTGCTTCATGTACGAGTTCCATGTCGTGCCGCAGAACAACTTCGGCATCGCGGTGCTGTGCTTCATGGTGTTCACGTCGGCGATCTGGTTCGCCCGCAAGGACATGATGACCGAGGACAACTGGTTCCGCGGTTTCCCGGCCGCGTGGAACATCGTCGGCCCGCTGCTGTTCCTGCTCGAGGCGCAGACGGTCACCGGCGCGATCATCGTGCTGATCCTCTCGGCGCTCTGCCTGTCGAACATGCCGTACCCGCACATCGCCCGGGCGCGATACATGCAGCCGTTCACGATCGTCGGGGCCACGGTGTGGATCGGCGGCATCTCGATCGGCACACTCACCTACCCGCACCACTACGTCTTCGTGGCGGTGATGCTGTGGGCCGGCAGTGCCTACTTCGTCGTCCTGGCGGCGATCCGCTGGCGGCACGACCACCGAGCGCGGGCCCACGCGACGATGCCGAAGCCGGACGCGCTGGGCAGCGACGACGCCCCGGCCTCAGCCGCCGAACACCGCTGATTCGACGCGCTGCACGTCTGCCCCGAGGCCGCGCAACTGCTCCTCGACGCGGACGTAACCGCGGTCGATGTGGTGGATCTCGGCGATCTCGGTGACGCCCTCGGCGACCAGCCCGGCGATGACGAGCCCGACCCCGGCCCGGATGTCGGTGGCCCGCACGGGCGCGCCGGACAACCGCTCCTTGCCACGGACGACCGCGTGGTGGCCGTCGGTGCGCACGTCAGCGCCCATGCGGGCGATCTCGTCGCAGAACATGAAGCGCGCCTCGAACAGGTTCTCGGTGATCATCGCGGTGCCATCGGCGACCGACAGGGCCGCGATGGCCTGCGGCTGCAGGTCGGTGGCCAGGCCCGGGTAGGGCAACGTCACGACGTCGAAGCTCTTCGGCCGGCGGTCCATGGCGACGCGGAACCCGTCAGCGAGGACCTCGACCTCACCGCCGGCCTGCATCACCTTGTCGAGCGCGATCTGCAGGTGCATCGCGTGCGCCCCGCGCACGGTGATGTCGCCGCGCGTGGCGACCGCGGCCAGGGCCCAGGTGCCGGCGACGATGCGGTCGGCCACGGCGTCGTGGCTGGTCGGGTGCAGTTCCTCGACGCCGGTGATCTCGAGAGTGGACGAGCCGATGCCGTCGATCTGCGCACCCATCGAGACCAGCATCTGGCACAGGTCGACGATCTCGGGCTCGCGGGCGGCGTTGTCGATCACCGTCGTGCCCTTGGCCAGCACCGCGGCGGTCATGATGTTCTCGGTGGCGCCGACGCTGGGGAAGTCGAGCCAGATCGAGGCGCCGCGCAGGTCGGGGGCCTCGGCCACGACGTAGCCGTGCTCGACGCGGATCTCGACGCCCATGCGCTCGAGCCCGGCGAAGTGCATGTCGAGCGGGCGGGTACCGATAGCGTCGCCACCGGGCAGGGCCACCTTCGCCCCGTGCGTGCGGGCGATCAGGGGGCCGAGCACGCAGATCGACCCGCGGATCTTGCGGACCAGCTCGTACGGCGCCTCGGGGCTCAGCGTCTCGGGGACGGTGATGGTCACCCGGTCGACGGCGCCGTCCTTCGACTCGACGGCCCCGCAACCCATGCCCTCGAGCAGCTGGCGCATGATCGTGACGTCGCTGATCGCCGGCAGATTGCCGATCGTCGTCGCCCCGGGTGCGAGCAGCGTGGCGGCCATCAGCTTGAGGACGCTGTTCTTGGCGCCGACGACGTCGACGCTGCCGGCCAACCGCGCGCCGCCCTGAACTCTCAACACCTGCACAGTCGTCAGGCTAGCGCCGCGCCCGTCGCGCCGGGTCACGCTCTAAGGTCGGGCTATGGCCGTGCATCTCACCCGCATCTACACGAAGACCGGCGACGACGGGACTACCGCGCTCGGCGACATGTCGCGGGTACGCAAGACCGACCCGCGGGTGGGCGCCTACGCCGACTGCGACGAGACGAACGCGGCGATCGGCGTCGCGCTCGCACTCGGCGACCTGTCCGAACGCATACGGGCGGTGCTGAGCACCATTCAGAACGACCTGTTCGACGTCGGGGCCGATCTGTGCACTCCGGTCGTGGCCGACCCGCAGTACCCGCCCCTGCGGGTCGAACCAGCCTACGTCGAGCGGCTCGAGGCGTGGTGCGACGAGTTCAACGCCGAGTTGCCGACGCTGGCGAGCTTCATCCTGCCCGGGGGGACGGTGGGCGCGGCGCTGCTACACCAGGCCCGGACGCTGTCGCGGCGGGCCGAGCGCAGCGCCTGGGTGCTGTGGGAGGCCGACGCCGAGCGCACCAACCGCGACGCGCTGCTGTACCTGAACCGGCTCTCGGACCTGCTGTTCATCCTGTGCCGCAGCGCCAACCCCGGCGGCGACGTGCTCTGGAAGCCCGGCGGCGAGCGCTGACCGACGCCGGACCGTCAGATCGGGGCGGAAGACTCGAGCCAGGAGGTGAAGCCGGTGAAGGCGCTCTCGCCGATGGCCAGCGTGAACACTTCGCCGGCCGAACGGCACTGCACGATGACCGCGGTGGGTGGCAGCGAGCTCGCTTCGGCCGGTGTGGGGCCACGTCGGCCGATCAGCTCGACCTGCCCCTGACGCAGCACGCGGGTCGGGCGGGTGCCGACGCCGATGGCCCGGTAGAACCGCAGCTCGCCGCCGACGTAGCGTCCAACCCCGTACAGCCAGCGGTGGCCACGCTGCAGGGCGATCGGCACCGCACCGTCGGTACGCAGCATCTGCCGCTGGCGCGCCAGAATTCCGATCATCACGAGCACGACGACGATGACCAGGCACACCAGGAGAACGTCGATGGTGTGCACGGGCGATTACCGTGGCGGTCTAGACGTCTTCGCCGGCGGCGCGCAAGCGGGCCATGGCCCGCTTGTGCGCCGCCTGCTCGTCGTCGTCGCCGTCGGACTTGTTGCGGTTCAGCGCGTCGCGCGCCCGCCCGACGTCGATGTCCTCGGCCAGTTCGGCCTGTTCGGCCAGCACCGAGACGCCGTCCTTGTGCACCGACAGGAACCCGCCGTGGACCGCGACCCGCAACGGGTCGCCGTCCTCGCGGTCGATGCGGACCATGAACCCCGGCTCCAGCGCGCCCAGCAGCGGGATGTGGCCGGGCAGGATGCCGATCTGCCCCTCGACCGTGCGGGCGAAGACGGCCGTGGCCTCACCCGACCAGATCGGCGCCTCGATCGACACCAGCTCCACCTGCATGGTTGCCATCTATGCGCCTCAGGCGTTCTTGAGCTCGTCGGCCTTGCGCTCGAGGTCCTCGAGGCCACCGCACATGAAGAACGCCTGCTCCGGGTAGCTGTCGAAGTCACCGGCGGCCAACCGCTTGAACGCGTCGATCGTCTCCTCCAAGGGGACGAACGAGCCGGGGATGCCGGTGAACTGCTCGGCCACGAAGGTGTTCTGCGACAGGAACCGCTCGATGCGCCGCGCCCGGTTGACGATGACCTTGTCCTCTTCGGACAGCTCGTCAATACCGAGGATGGCGATGATGTCCTGCAGTTCCTTGTAGCGCTGCAGGATCTGCTTCGTGCGGTTCGCGACGTCGTAGTGCTCCTGGCCGATGTACTGCGCGTCCAGGATGCGTGAGGTCGAGTCGAGCGGGTCCACGGCCGGGTAGATGCCCTTCTCCGACACCGGACGCGAGAGCGTCGTGGTGGCGTCGAGGTGGGCGAACGTGGTGTGCGGCGCCGGGTCGGTGATGTCGTCGGCGGGCACGTAGATCGCCTGCATCGAGGTGATGGAGTGGCCGCGCGTGGACGTGATGCGCTCCTGCAGCTGGCCCATCTCGTCGGCCAGGGTGGGCTGGTAACCCA
>CAXTHY010000132.1:0-3153 GCA_964244175.1 uncultured Jatrophihabitans sp.
CGACGCCTGGCTCGAACCGGTACGGGTCGAGGCCGCGGCGTGAGAAGCCCACCCGCCGGCCCGCCCGGCCCGATTCGCGGCGACGGCCCGGTCGACCCCGTCGCGCCTGACCTGGTTCCCCTCGGCACCCCGATCGACCTCGACAACTGCGCGCGCGAGCCGATCCACATCCCCGGTAGCGTGCAACCACGCGGCGTGCTGATCGTCGCGCGCGAGCCCGAGCTGGTGATCAGCCAGGTTAGCGCCAACGTCGAGGCGGTGTTCGGCGTCGGCGTCGACGAGCTGCTCGGCCAGCCGCTCGATCGGTTGCTCGGCCCGGCCGCGGCCCGTGTCCGGCGCGCTACGGCGACCTTCGGTGACCTGCGCGAGCGCAATCCGCTGGAGCTCGAGATCGACGTCGACGGCACGTCCGTCGGCTTCGACCTGATCCTGCACCGGGTGCCCGGCGGCATCCTGCTGCTCGAGCTGGAGGCGGCCTTCGGCCCCCGGCCGTTCTCGTTCCCGAACACCTACCAGGCGGTCCGCGGCGCGGTCACGGAACTCAACCGGGCCGCCTCACTCGACGAGCTGTACCGGATCACGGCCGAGGCCGTCCGCGATCTCACCGGGTTCGACCGGGTGATGGTCTACCGCTACGACCGCGAGTACAACGGCGAGGTCGTGGCCGAGGCCAAGCGCGAAGACCTGAACTCGTTCCTCGGACTGCATTACCCGGCCAGTGACATCCCGGCTCAGGCGCGGGCGCTCTACGAGCAGAACTGGATCCGGCTGATCTCCGACGCCGCGTACGTACCGTCGCCTCTGGTGCCGGCCTTCGACCCGGTGACCGACGAACCGATCGATCTCACCCACGCGACGCTGCGCAGCGTGTCGCCCATCCACCTCGAGTACCTGCAGAACATGGGCGTCCGCGCGTCGATGTCGATCTCGCTGCTGCGCGACGGAAAGCTGTGGGGGCTCATCGCCTGCCACCACTACGCCGGCCCGCACCTGCCGCCGTACGGCACCCGGGCGGCAGCCGAGTTCCTGGGCTCGACGTTGTCGCTGCGTCTCGTGGACCGACACGTGGACGACGAGTTGCACGACCGGCTCGCGGCCCAGGCGGTGCTGGCCAAGCTCACGGCGGCGACGTTCGACGACCGGAAGCCATTGCTCGACGGCCTGCTCGGCCAGCCTGACCTGCTCGACCTCATCGCGGCCGAGGGCGTCGCGGTCAGCGCGCAGCAGCGCTACGACACCCGTGGCCGAGTCCCGACCGAGGACGACGTGCGCACCGTGGCGGCGTGGGCAGCCTCGATGGGGGAGGAGGTCGTCGACACCGACTGCCTCGCGAATGCCTTGCCGCATCTCGACCTCGCGGTCGACGTCGCCGCCGGCGTCCTGGCGATCACGCTGCCCGACGGCCAGTTCGCGGTGTGGTTTCGGGCTGAGGCCCTGCGGTCGGTCGACTGGGGTGGCGATCCGACGAACAAGGCGCTCGCCGTCCGCGAGGGCGATGAGATCCGGATGAGCCCGCGCAAGTCCTTCGAGCGGTGGCGCGAGACGATCCGCGGCCGCTCGACGCCGTGGACCGGCGGCGAGATCGATGCCGCTGGGCAGTTACGTCGCCACCTCGTCGAAGCGATGTACCAGCGCACCCGCGGTGAACTGCGCACGGCCGAGATGCTGCAGCGCAGCCTGCTCCCCGACGCGCTGCCGGTGCTGCCGGGCTGGGACGTGTCGGCCCACTACGAGCCCGCGGCCGGTGGGCGCGTCGGCGGCGACTGGTACGACGCGTTCCGCCGGCGCGACGGACGGCTGGTCGTGGTTCTCGGCGATGTCGCCGGGCACGGCCTCGAGGCCGCCGGCACCATGGCCCAGCTGCGCAACGGCCTGCGGGCCCACCTGTTCGACGGCCTCGCACCTGAGGAAGCCCTCGACCGGATCAACCGGTTCAGTACGAACCTGCTGCCGGGCGCCTTTGCGACCGCCGCCGTCGCCTGCGTCGAGCTCGGATCGGGCCGGGTGCGCGCGGCCAGCGCCGGCCATCCGATGCCTTTCGTCGTCACGCCGCGCGCTGCGGGTGTCGCAGCGCAACCCGCTCCGATCCAGGTGTCGCCGCCGCTCGGTGTGACGGATGTGGACTACGTCGCCAGCGAGTTCACGCTGCCGTGCGGCGCCGGCCTGGTGTTCTTCTCCGACGGCCTGATCGAGCGCCGCGACGAGGGCATCGACACCGGTCTCGACGCACTCGCCGGCGCCCTGACCCAGCTCGGGCCGGTCGACGCGCACGCCATCTGGGCGCAGGCGGCCCGGGGCGACGTCGCCGACGACGTCACTGTGCTCGCCCTGCGCCGCGCAACCTGATCGCGTGCAGCCCAGCGATGCTTGTCGGGGGTGCCCGCGCGGGCCGAGTCTGTCAGTCGCGCAGCACCTGCAGCAGCGCGACCGAGCGCGCCCGCATCAACAGGTCGGCACCGCCGGCCACGGTGGCCACCGATGCCGCGCCGCCGGGCTCGTCAGTGTCGATCACCGGCTGATAGCTCAGGGCCCAGGGCCGGCCGGGCAGCGTGAACTTCCCGTCGTCGTCACCGGAGTGCAGCAACAGCAGGAACGAGTCGTCGATGATCGTCTCCCCGCGGCTGTTGCGGTGCCGCAGCCCGCGCCCGTCCAGGTACATCCCGATCGAGCGCAGGCCGGCGTCGTACCAGTCGGTGGACGAGATCTCGCGGCCGGCGGGGTGGAACCAGGCGAGGTCCTTGCAGCCGTCGCCGTTCTCGACCGGGCGGCCCTCGAAGAAGGCACTCTGCCGCAGCACCGGATGTTGCTTGCGCAGTGCCAGCAGCCGCCGGACGAGCGCGAGCATGTCGGCGGCCGCGTCGCCGCCGGACCAGTCGAGCCACGAGATCTCGTTGTCCTGCATGTAGGCGTTGTTGTTGCCGCGCTGGGTCCGCCACAGCTCGTCGCCGGCGACGAGCATCGGCGCGCCGGTCGACAGCAGCAGCGTCGAGAGCAGGCTGCGCACCTGCCGCCGGCGCAACTGCTCGACCTGCGGCGTCGCCGGGTCGCCCTCGACCCCGCAGTTGAACGAGCGGTTGTCGTCGGTGCCGTCGCGGTTGTCCTCGCCGTTGGCGTCGTTGTGCTTGTGCTCGTACGAGGCCAGATCGCGCATCG
>CAXTHY010000132.1:3163-6937 GCA_964244175.1 uncultured Jatrophihabitans sp.
GGTGATGAAGTTGATCGACGCGATGGGCAGCCGGCCGTCGTCGCCGTAGAGGTCGGACGAGCCGGACAGCCGCGACGCGAGGTCGCGCACGCCGTCGCCGCCGTGGGCCCAGAACGTGCGCACGGTGTCGCGGTACTTGCCGTTCCATTCCGTCCACAGCGGCGGGAACTCGCCGACCTGGTAGCCGCCGTCGCCGACGTCCCACGGCTCGGCGATCAGCTTCGCCTGCGAGATCACCGGGTCCTGGTGGATGGTGTCGAAGAACGACGACAGCTTGTCGACGTCGTGCAACGAGCGCGCCAGCGCCGACGCGAGGTCGAAGCGAAACCCGTCCACGTGCATCTCGGTGATCCAGTACCGCAGCGAGTCGGTGATCAGCTGCAACGGGAACGGCCGGCGCGGGTCGAAGGTGTTGCCGCAGCCGGTGTAGTCGCGGTACTTGGCCGGGTCGTCGGCCAGGCGGTAGTACGACCCGTTGTCGATGCCGCGGAACGCGAGGATCGGGCCGCCCGGGCCACCTTCGGCGGTGTGGTTGTAGACGACGTCGAGGATGACCTCGAGGCCGGCCTTGTGCAGCGCCCGCACCATCGACTTGAACTCGCGCACCTGGTTGCCCTGCCGGGCGGCGTAGGCCTCGTGCGGGGCGAAGAACCCGAGGGAGTTGTAACCCCAGTAGTTGCTCGCGCCGCGCCGCTGCAGATGCGGCTCGGAGACGAACTGGTGGATGGGCAGCAGCTCGACCGCGGTCACCCCCAGTGAGATCAGGTGCTCGATGGCGGCCGGGTGGGCGAGGCCGGCGTAGGTGCCGCGCAGCTCCGGCGGCACGTCGGGATGCCGGTGAGTGAAGCCCTTGACGTGCAGCTCGTAGATCACCGTGTCGGCCCAGGGGACCCGCGGCGGCTTGTCACTGCCCCATGGGAACGCGTCGTGGATGATTACCGACCGCGGGACGTGCGGGGCCGAGTCGTCGTCGTTGTCGCTGTAGACGGCCGGGTGCTCGACGAAGTCACCTTCGATGGCCCGTGCGTAGGGGTCGACGAGCAGCTTCTGCGGATTGTGGAACAGCCCGCGTGCCGGGTCGTGGGGCCCGTCGACCCGGAACCCGTAGCGCTGGCCCGGGCCGACGCCGGGCAGGTAGCCGTGCCAGACGTGGTAGGTCGACTCGTCGAGCGGGATGCGCATCTCGTACGGGCCGTTGAACAGGCACACCGAGACGCCGGTGGCGGTGGTGGACCAGAGGGCGAAGTTGGTGCCGTCGCCGTCCCACTGTGCGCCGAGCGGGAATGGCGTGCCGGGCCAGGCGCGCTCGAGCCGAGCGGCGAGCGCGGCGTTCAGTTGCTCGGGCAACACTGATCGGACACTAGTGGATGCTCCGCCCGCGCCTGGATGCTCCGCCCGCGTCTAGATGCTCCGCCCGCGTTGACTCCCAGGTTTCCCACGGGTTGTGCTCAGTCGCTGCCTGGTCGGGGCGAGTTACGTGAGTGACATGACGACGCCAGACCCTCGCTATCCCGGGTACCCCGACAATCCGTACTACCCGGACAACCCGTACTACCCCCATTACGCGTACTACGCGCCCCCGCCACCGCTGCCCGCACCCGCGCGCCGGCACCCGTTGCGGCGCGGCGCGCTCGCCGTCGGCGCGGTGCTGGCGGTCGCCGGCGCCACCGTTGCCACGGTGGCCGTTGTCGACAGCGGCGGCGGCTCGATCGCCGGCTCCGGGTCGACGACGCAGCTGTTGCCCTCGATCCAGGGCGGCTCGATCGAGGGCGGGGGCGCCAGCGGCCCGAGTGGTTCGTCCGGCTCGTCTGGTGGTTCCACTGGTGGCAGCGGCACCTCGACCAGCGTCGCGCTGGCCAGCGACAGCCAGAAGAAGGGCGTCGTCACCATCGTCTCGGTGCTGAAGTATCAGAACGCCGAGAGCGCCGGGACCGGCATGATCCTCAGTTCCGACGGCGAGATCCTCACCAACAACCATGTCGTGGACGGCGCGACCAGCTTGACGGTCACCGTGGCCTCGACCGGCAAGTCTTACCGCGCCGACGTCGTGGGCACCGACCCCACCGACGATGTCGCGGTGATCCAGCTGCGCAACGCGTCGGGACTGCAGACGGCGAACGTCGGTGACTCCGACGACGTCAAGACCGGCGACGCGATCGTGGGTGTCGGCAACGCCGGGGGCACCGGCACCCTGCGCGCGTCGGCCGGCGCCGTCACCGCGCTGAACCAGACGATCACGGCCAGCGACGAGTCCGGGACGAACGCCGAGACCCTGCACGGGCTGATCGGCGTCAACGCCCCGATCATCTCCGGCGACTCCGGCGGCCCGATGTACGACTCGGCCGGCGAGATCATCGCAATGAATACCGCCGCCTCGGAGGGCCAGTCGGGCGGACCGAACAGCTCAGGTACCACCGGCTCGTCCAGCAGCTCGGCGTACGCGATCCCGATCGACAACGCACTGAGCATCGCGAAGCAGATCGAGTCGGGCACCGAGACCGCGACGATCCACATCGGCCTGCCCGCCTTCATCGGGGTCGGTGTTGCCGACGCTCAGGGCCAGGGCGGTGCCGCTATCACCTCGGTGCTCGAGGGCGGCCCGGCCGCCGCCGCCGGCATCACGGCCGGCTCGGTGATCACCGCGGTGGACGACACGTCGGTCACGTCGGGCGACTCGCTCAAGACCGCGCTGACCAAGCACGAACCGGGTTCCACCGTGACGCTGCACTGGACCGGCGCCGACGGCACGAGCCACGCGGCCCGTGTCACCCTGACCACCGGGCCGGCCGACTGAGGAGATCCCGGCCCGTGCGCTTTGATGGGCAGGTGGTCCCGGCCGAACCGATCAAGCCAGTCAATCCCGACGCGGTGCTCCAATTCGACCGCGTGACGGTCCGGCGCGGCCCGAAGCTCCTGCTCGACGCCATCGACTGGACCGTCGAGGAGGACGAACGCTGGGCCGTGCTCGGGCCGAACGGCGCCGGCAAGACGACGCTGCTGCAGATCGCGGCGGCCCGGATGCACCCGTCCGCCGGCTCGGCCTACGTGTTCGGCGAGCGGCTCGGCGCGGTCGACGTCTTCGAGCTGCGCCCGCGCATCGGGCTGGCCAGCGCCGCCCTGGCCGACCGCATCCCGCCGACCGAGAAGGTCACCGACGTCGTGGTGAGCGCGGGCTACTCGGTGATCGGGCGGTGGCGGGAGAGCTACAGCGGCCGCGACACCCGCCGGGCCGCGCGGCTGCTCGAGCGGGTGGGGGTCGGCGGCCTGGACGATCGCACGTTCGGCACCCTCAGCCAGGGTGAGAAGGCGCGGGTGCAGATCGCGCGAGCGCTGATGACCGATCCGGAGTTGCTGCTGCTCGACGAGCCCGCGGCCGGAATGGATCTCGGCGGCCGCGAGGACCTGTTGCACCGGCTGACCCGGTTCGCCGAGGACGCGGCCTCGCCGGCCTCCGTGCTCGTCACGCACCACGTCGAGGAGCTGCCGCCGGGGATCACCCACGTGCTGCTGCTGCGCGCGGCCAAGGTGGTGGCGTCCGGGCTGGCCCGTGACGTGCTCACCGCGGGCCCGTTGTCCGAGACATTCGGGTTGGCGCTCGAGGTCGAGCGCCGCGCCGGCCGGTGGTACGCCCGGGCGGCCAGCGCGCCATGACCGGGCGCTCCGGCGACGAGCGGTATCTGCTCGACAATGCGCAGGCCGAGGCCGGGCAGCGCTTCGACGCGCTGGCCAACCGGCTCAAACGCGGCTTCCGGAGCCTGCTGGCCGCCCGCGGCG
>CAXTHY010000133.1:0-6902 GCA_964244175.1 uncultured Jatrophihabitans sp.
CCGCGCCGCCACGACTCAGGTAGGCCATCATCAGCACATCGACCGGCAGGTCGAGTCGGGTCTCCAAGGACTCCCACCACCAGCGGCTGCGATCGGCGAGCTCTTGCAGGTACTCGACGCGCGGCCGTCGTTGCGCTTCGTAAGCCCCGAGCGCGTCGGCGAGCTTCGCGTCGGAGTCGGCGACGAGCGCGTTGACGAGTTCGGCGCTGTCCTCCATCGCCATTTTGGTGCCGCTGCCGACTGAGTAGTGGGCCGTGTGGGCGGCGTCGCCGATCAGCACGACGTTGTTGTGGTGCCAGCGATCGGCGCGCACGGTGCGAAAGTGCATCCACTTGGATCGGTTGCCGAGCAGCCGCGCGCCGCCGAGCACCGGCCCGAATACGTCCTGCAGGTAGGCGAGGCTTCGCTCGTCCGTCTCACCTGCTGGGGTCTGCTCGGTGAACTGCTCCATGCCGGCACGGCGCCAGGTGGCCTCGTCGGTCTCCACGCCGATGGTGCTTCGGTCGGCGGCGTAGGGGTAACAGTGGATGTTGAACAGGCCGTCGTCGGTGCGGACGGGGGCGAACAGGTTGGTGTCGAGCCGCGTGTCGCAGCCCAACCACATGAACAGGCCCCGGCCGGGCGTGACGTGCTCGCCGAACTCGCCGGCCAGCTCAGCGCGAATGCCGCTGGCCACGCCATCGGCGGCGATCACCAGGTCGGCGTCAGCGACGTCGCTCAATTCGACCTCGGCACCCAGCCGCACGGTGACGCCGCTGCGCTGCGCCCGTTCGAGCAGACACCGCAGTAGATCGGACCGGGCGATGGTGATCCCGCCGGCGTTCCCTCCGCTGCGCACCGACTCGGTGCCGATCCGCATCTCCTGCGGCGGCATCTCGATGCTGGCGGCGCGGATCGCGGCGACCACATCGTCATCAGCGGTAGCGAGCAGATCAAGGGTCTTACGGGTGAACGCGACCCCGAAGCCGAACGTCTCGTCGGGAACCGAACGCTCGTGGACAACGACCTCGGACTGCGGGAAGTGTCGGCGGAGCAGGATCGCGGCGAACAACCCGGCCGGGCCGCCGCCGACGATGGCGATGCGGGAGAGATGCACGAGGGGTCCGTCCTGTGTTTGCCGGGTGGCCGCTCAGACGGCGTCGTGCAGGTTTTCCGAGCCGGCCGCTTGCGCGTCGCCCTGCCGAGCACAGCGCTCGGCGAAGTCGAGCTGATCCTGATGGAATGCCGCACCGGCATGGTGGTGATCGATGTTGTGCCCGGTGCCCTCAAGCAGTCGGCTCTCGACGAACGGCGCGCGGGTGAACTTGTCGACGAACGACTTGACCCGGTCCTCGCCGGTCAACCACAGCGCGTCGTGCTCAGCCAGCGTGTAGTGCACCGGCACGTCCACCAGCGGGGCCAACGACGGTGCGTCAACGGGCCAGCCCTGGACGATCTCCAACAACTCAGGCAGCGGCGCAGCGACCCCGCTAGAGGCCGCGGCCTCGAGCACGGCGGGATCGAAGCTGCCGTCCGGCCCGTACATGAACATCCGTCGCTGCTCGCTCGACAACTCGACCGGGACACCGGCGGGGACGGACTCCCAAGCCGAGATCACGTGGTCCGGCGACGTCTCGTTTACCCCGGAGAATGCGAGACCGAGCAACGGCCAGGTCCGGTCCTGCGCGGCCGCGATGTGCACCGCGATCGCGCCGCCGATCGAGTGCGCCACGATGACGACGCCGGGCGTTCCTGGCGCGGCCTCGTCCCACAGCACGCCGATCGCCTGCGACAAGATGCGGGCGTTCTCGGCGAAGGTTGTCTGCTCGTAGGGCAGCGGGTCGCTCTGCCCGTAGTTGGGCCGGTCGAGGGCGACGGCCTCGAAGCCGCGGGCTGCGGCGGCGTCGAGCAGCGAGTGCTCAGCCACGTCGAAGTAAGCGCCGGTGTACGTGCCTCCGGGTAGCAGCGCCAGCAGCGGTTTGCCGCTGCCGGTACCTGCGCGGCGTACGCCGAGGCGGAAGCCATCAGCGGTGGTCAACTGTGACGCGGTGGGCATGTTACCTCCAGAGCCGTTGGTGACGATGACTATACGCATGTGACGATTGCCTGACGCAAGTGTAAAGTAGGACGGGCAGATGAAGTTTCTCGACTTGGAGGTTTTGCTATGACGTCAAGCGATGTTGACGCGACGGTTGGCCACACGGTGCGCGGCGTCGACCACGCGGCGTTCCCTACGTTTGACCCCAAGGAGACGATCCGCTTCTACCGCGACGTGCTCGGGTTCCCCGTCGTCCACGCGACCTGCGCACTCGGTTGGGGCCCGGACCAGCACCCCGATTTCATCCACTTCTTCTTCGACATCGGCCAGGGCGACCGCATCGCGTTCTTCTACTACTTCGGCGTCGAGAAGTATGAGGACACCGCCATTCCTGAGCTGATCAGGCGTGCGCGGCACCTCGCCATCCACGTCGACACCGAGGACGACCTGGCCGAGTACCGACGGCGTCTCGATGCCAGCCAGTGGCCGTGTGAGCTGCAGGTACGCCACGAGACGGTCGAATCGATCTACGTCACCGACCCCAATGGCTATCTCATCGAGGTCACCCGGCCGCTGCGTGCGATCACGGCCGAGGACGATCTCGACGCCAACCTCAGCGTCGACGCACTGATGGCCGTCGCCGACGAGGACGACCCCACCCTGCAGCGCTTCTTCGAGATCAAAGCCGGCCTCATCGCCGAGCGCTACGCCGACGAGGCCGCTGAGGTGTCATTCGTGTGAGCAGTGTCTACGTCCTCGACATCGACGACTTCCGCCCCCTGGCGCAGGTCGCCGCCAAGAACCCCGACGTGACGGTGGTGCGCCGCGGCCCGTACTTCGAGTTGCGCGCCGACGTCGCCTACGAGATCGAGCGCAACGCGACCGGGTGTCGTAACGCCGTCTGGTTCAGCTCGATCGCCGCTCTGCACGGGGCCCGGATCACCACGTGGGACAAGACGACCATGCGCGTCGAGCCCACCGCCGCCGCCGCCGGATGAGCCCCGAAGCGGTCGACCGGCTCGGTGCTGGACGCGATGTCGCCAGCACAGATCTCCCGCAGACGACGGTCACGACAGTCCACCAGCTCACGACCTTTGACGGGTCCGCCGTCAACGCAGTGCTGCATAAGGTTCCCGGGGCGAGCACCGTCGTCACGTTGATGCATCCGCGCCAGCAGTTCGCGCACCACGCGATGGTGGCCTACTTCCTGCACATGGGACTAGCGGTCTGGACCCAGGACACCCGCTCGCCCAACAACGACCTCAACCTCGTGCACGAACAGGCAATCCTCGACGCCGCGGCTGGCCACGTCCATCTGCGCGACCTCGGTTTCGAGACAGTGATCGTGTTCGGCCACTCCGGCGGCGGTGCGCTGGCCGCCTACTACACCGAGCAGGCTCTCACCCAGCCCGAGTTCCGGATCGACAGCACGCCGGCCGGCCGGCCGATCTCCTTGTCCGGTGCACTGATGCCGCCGCCGGACGGCGCGATCTTCCTCGCGCCCCACCCCGGGCAGGGCTTGGTGCTGCAGCACTGCATCGATCCGTCGGTGGTGTCCGACGACGATCCGACCGGCATCAATGTCGAACTCGACATGTACGACCCGGCAAACGGATTCGCCCAGCCAGGCACGTCCTCGTCCTACTCCCAGGACTTCCTCGCCGCCTACCGCGACGCCCAACTGCAGCGGATCACCCACATCGACGCCGTCGCCCGCGAGCGCGCCGAGGAAGCAGCCGCGCACCGGGTGCGGTTCGCGGCCACGAAGGACCCCAGAGACCGCCGGCTTGCCCTCGCGCCGCGCATCATCATCACTTACCGCACCGACGCCGACCCTCGTTACGTCGACCTGTCGCTCGAACCGAACGACCGCCACTACGGATCGTTGTTCGGCCGGCGGCCCGACCTCACCAACTTCGGGCTCGTCGGATTTGGCCGGCTCACGACGCCCGACGCATGGCTGTCCACCTGGTCGGCGCTCAGTTCCAATGCCGTGTTCGAACGCTGCGCGGCCGGCGTCACCGTCCCGACGCTCTACATCGATTTCAGTGGTGACTGCGCCGCATTCCCCAGCGACGCCGACCGGATGTACGCGGCGATCAAAGCCGAGGACAAGACGCGCGACCGGGCACGCGGCCAGCACTTCGGCCAAGCGATCTCACCCGATGAGCCCACGGGTTTCGAAGCAGCCTCGAAAGTGGTTGCTCCCTGGCTGGCGGAGCGGTATTCGCGGGCGACCGTGGCCCCGTGACGATCTACGCCGGGGCCATAGCCCCGGGATCGTCATTCGACCTCGGCGAATACACCGTCGACGCGCAGGACATC
This sequence comes from uncultured Jatrophihabitans sp., assembly GCA_964244175.1. Lineage (GTDB taxonomy): Bacteria > Actinomycetota > Actinomycetes > Mycobacteriales > Jatrophihabitantaceae > Jatrophihabitans. The sequence goes on from CAXTHY010000133.1 coordinate 4,343, forward strand.
ATCGACTTCGCCGAACGTTGGGACCCCCAGGACTTCCACACCGACCCTTCCAGCGCACGCGCCGAAGCGTTCGGTGGAATCATCTCCAGCGGCATCCACAGCCTGGCGATCCTGCACCGACTGTCGGTGGTCGCCGTCCAGCAGCACTGGGCCGTGATCGCCGGAGTCGAACTGCGCTCGGTCCGATTCCTGGCGCCGGTACGACCCGGAGATGTGCTGCGCGGAAGCCTCCACGTCGACTCTGTGCAGCTGAATCCACAGCGCGCGCGGGGTTTGGTGACCAAGACGGCCCGACTCACCTCCGATGGCACGGAAGTACTCCGACTCACGACCGACGTCCTCGTCAGGACCCATCCCTAAGCGAGCCCAAAGCGTGGGTGCGCCTCTATGGGCACCCCGGTCCTTGATAGGTCCCGAGGTACGGCGAACCCAGCGCTCGCCACTGCTGTGGGAATCGACCGTTCTGGCGGTACCTCGCGAGGAACTTGAACCGGGCCAGGTCAGGATTCGAGGTAGCCCTCGGGTTATTGTCCAAGGTCAATACGTGCGACCCCTGCGACCCGATCGTGGGCCACGTCGGAAGACCGGCGCCGTTGGGGTTTCCTCGTTTAGCGAAATTGGTCCAGTACGACATCATCATGGCCGAGAGCGCCTTGTCACTGGCCGCCGGCGTTGCCGTCGGAGCGTCCAGCTCTCGCGTCAGGGTGCCGAATACGAAGGGGACCTCGGCAGTGTGGATCGGCATGGGTGAATACGGTGAGGTGTAGGTGAAGTTGTAGGCGTAACTGGAACTGACCGCCGATTGGCGCAAGAGCGTCTCCCATGTCTGCTCGGCGATGCCCATATCGCCGTCCAACTGGAACGACGATGCCTGGGCATTCGTCGCGTCGGTTGGGGGATAGAGCGATTTGAACTGGGGCAGGCACGCCGGGCCGAACAGGTTGCTAGCCGCGGAGTAGAAGACTGCCGGTGGGGCAGCGGGGATGGCTCGCCCAGCGAAAATGAAGTATTCGGCGCCGTTCCATCCGCCCAGGATGGGAATGTGCAACTGCTTTTTCTTGGCAAACACGTTGCCGGGCGAATCGGTTAGTACGTTGCCGTCGATGCTGGGCGCGAAGGCCGTGATCGTTGGATCGGAGACACCGTCCCAGGGCGCTTTGGCATTGATGACATCGGCTGGAATCGATCGCGGATCCTGGCCGGCGAATTGGCTGAGGAATTGATTCCCTCTAGCCAGCGCCTCGGCGTGCGTGGCGATAGAGCCATGTTCGGTGTCCCACAAGGCACCGCTTTCAATAATCGCGCGCGAGAAGAGGCCCTTTGCCTTCGGCGAGGACATGAGCATGCCAACCGCGTGTGCACCGGCGGATTCCCCGAACAAGGTGACCTGCGAGGGATCGCCGCCGAAATGAGCGATGTTTTGCTGAACCCACTTCAGGGCGGCCAGTTGGTCCTGTAGACCCCAATCCCCTGACGATCCTAATTGGGCGTCGAGGCTGGAACTGGCGAGGAAGCCGAATACCCCGAGGCGGTAGTTCAGCGAGACAACGACGACGCCGCGAGCAGCGAGCAGCGAGCCGTCGTAGGTCGGGTCGGCAGACGCACCGAACTCGAAGCCGCCGCCATGCAGCCAAACCATGACTGGCCGCCGGGCCGACGACGAGTTCTTGGGCAGCGACTGGGTCCACACGTTCAGGTTCAGGCAGTCTTCGCTTTGCGGGACGGTGGCCGTGTTGGGCAAGTTCGCGAACGGACCCGGCGCGGCTAGGCAGGCGTTGCCGAAGCTGGTGGCCGGCTGAACGCCCGGCTGGGCCTTGACTGGCGCCGGAGCGTGCCAACGAAGCGGACCTACCGGCGGCGCCGCGTAGGGCACGCCCTTGAAGGACTCCACCCCATTGGCGTCGGGAGCTGCGCCCTGGAACGTCCCGCTGGTGGTCTTAACCACCGGGGGGCTCACAGTGGCTGCCGAGCCGGCGTGGGGAGCAACGAACAGTGCTGACAGGGCGAGCACGGTCAGCGCGGGCACGGTCAGCGCGAGCGGCAATCGCAGACGGCGAGTGGACATCAGGCTCCTTCGCGACGGGGTGTACATGTCGTTATGTTGAGTTCGGCCGCCTGGCGATCGCGACGACCGGCACGAACCCGGCGCGCTTCGATCGTTGGGTGTCAGAATTCGCCATGCTCGTTGTTCCCGTCCGGGCGCCCGTGTTATCAGCTGAGTTACCCTCGAGCCCAAAACCAGCATGGCGGTTTACGCCCTAAGGATGCGGTGATGGCGACGACGTGTCAAGCCGAATGAGGTAACTGGTCATACTAAATTCGCACGGCGCGCACCCGGCGTCTCGTGCTCACGGCACTCAGGTGCGCGGTACCACCGAGGAGGCGTTCGTGCTCGAGCAAGTACCCGCCAGGCGCGGCGGCGGCGGGCAACCGCGACCGGCCACCCGGCCCGAGCGGGCCGCCGAGCAAATCGCCGCGTTGGCCGCCGCCGCCGAGCCCGGCACACGGCTCGGCACCAAGGGCCAACTACGCGCCTACTGCGGCGTGTCGGTCGGGACGT
>CAXTHY010000134.1:0-6566 GCA_964244175.1 uncultured Jatrophihabitans sp.
GCAACGCGGGGCCATCGACCTTGAAGACGCACGTCACGCCGCCGCCGCCATGCTGGCGCAGGAAGGGGGAAAAGATGATGTCGTGCTTGAGGCGGTATGCCCCGGGCGGCAGCCAGCGTGGCAGGACAGTCGCCAGGGGGTAAAGGGTGGCGCCGCTGGTCGCCTGCACGGAAATGAAGTCGGAGGTTCGCAGCACGTTCTCCACCGCCAGGCGGCCGTCCGGCTCCCGGGTGATCCGTTGCAGGTAGCGGACCACCCGTGCTTCACCTGAATAGTTCGTGGCCCGGCGGACCCGGAACGTCACACCCTCGCCCGGGGCGAAGATGACCTTCTCGGGGTGCCCCACCGCCGCGGCGGCCGTCGGGAAGCTGTCGCGCACCCCCTGCGGGCCCAGGTCGTCGACGTCGGTAACGATCAGGCCCTTCTCCGAGCGCAGGAAGTCCGCCATGACGCTGGAGATGTCGGCGATCATCGTCGTGCACATGTTGAAGCAGTCGACGAGCGACAGGTCGCCGTCGACCGAGGACCAGATGTGGTCGCCGCCGGCCTGCTCGATGAGCGCCCGCATCGTGGCGACATCGCTGAGCAGGGCGCGGGTCACCAGCCCGGTGGTGGGGTGCGGCCGGACGATGACGCGGACGTCGCCGCGGGCGAGCAGGCTGCGCACCAGCGCGACGCCGAGCACACCGACAGACGACTCGGATTTCGAGCCGCGAAAGCCCTCCCAGGTGGGCGCGTAGAGCACGGTGGGACGCCCGGGCGGCACGTCGGCGCGGACCCCGTCGGCCTGCGGGCGGCCGACGACGCGGAACGCGCGCGGATCGACGGTCACGCCGTAGGCCGCGTACCGGTCGATGGCCGCCTGGCCGGCGACGTAGAGCTCGTCGTAGGCGCGCGCGAACTTGTTGACGCTGGGCGACTTGTCGCTCTCGCCGTGCAGCATCTGCACGTGGCGCAACTGGGTGTGCCGCAGCATGTGGGCGTTCTTCATGCCGTTGTTGACGTAGAGGGCGACGCGAATGCTGTCCACCACCAGTGTGTCGAGGTTCGCGAGCCTCGTCGTGGCGACTACTGGCACGTTTGGTGCCAGCTCAGCCACTCGCGGCACGAGCGCGGTCTCCCGGGTGAGGATGGCGAACCGGCGCGGCATCGACATCAGATAAGGCAACCACTGCTGGATCTGATACGCGGCCGACGGTCCGGCGCTGAAGTGAACGACATACTCCGGGCCGTAGTCGGCCAGCGCCTGGGCGACCTGCTCGTGGAACCTGCTGTTCGTCCGCCGCGCCGAACTGAGGATCAGCGTGAGGGCCTCGCTGAGCGCGGTGAGCGTCGCCAGGGCGATCATCGCGATGACGATCCACTCGACGACGCGCTCCGACGCCCCGTATGCGGCGGCGGTGACCGCGGCGGCAACCACGAGCTCCAGCCGCGTCGTCCAGAGCTCGAAGTTGGCCCGCAGCTCCCGCGCGGGACGGCTCACGGTGTTGAACAGGTCCATGCGGTCCTGCACCTGCTGGGGGCCGGGGAGGCTCTCGATCAGCGAGCGGATGGGGGCGAGGCGATTGACCAGCCGGGGCATGAACCCGACCGCGAAGACGAGCATGGCGTAGAAGATCGCCGTGGCCAGACCGAGGTGCGTGTTCGTGTCGGCGGCCGCACCGGCGATCACGAACCCGCGGATCGCCTGGCCGGCGGTGATCTGGATCCGCAGTTCGCGCACGAACGCCTGTACCCGCTGGTTGCGCTCCCATTTCTCTGGGATCGGCACGAGCTGGGCCAGCGCCAGCGCGAAACCGAGTGGCGCGAGGGCCCGCGGGTACACCAGCGGAATGACCAGCAGTCCCGCGAGCGCGACGACGATGCCGGCGGAGGCCAAGATGCTCCGCAGGGGGCGGCGCACCGGTCAGTCTCCCCTCACCATGATCGGCTGGCCCTTGAGTACGTCGCCGTGCGGCGACACGAGGAACTGGACGATCTTGGACACTGCACCCGGTCCCATGATCGTGCTGGGGTCCTCGTCGGGAGCCAGGATCGTGCGCAGCTCGGTGGCGGTGCGCCCAGGGGCGAGGCAGTGGACGCGAATCCCGTACGGCTTGAGTTCCTCGGCCATCGTCTGCGAGAAGTTGATCAGAGCCGCCTTGGCCGAGGCGTACGCGCTCCAGCCCGGTCGGGGCGTCAGGCCGGCGGTGGAGGCGATGTTGACGATGCAGGCCCGGTTGTTGCGCTTGAGCAGCGGCAGCGACTCGCGGGTCATCAGGAACGTCGAGAGCATGTTGGCCTCGTAGACGGCCATCCAGGTCTGTGACGAGATCTCCTCGACCGCCGTGGCCGGGATCGCGTAACCGGCACAGTTGATCAGCGCCTGGAGATCGCCGTCGGTGGCGCGGACCTCGTGCATCAGCGCGGTGACGGCGTCCTCGTCGGTGACGTCGACGGGGCACACCTGCACGCGGGTGAACGGGTGTGCCGCCCGGATCTCGTCCTCGACGGCGGCCAGCGCCTCGGCCGAGCGGGACACGAGGTAGATCTTGGGGAAGTCCCGGGCCAGGGTGAGTGCGATTTCCTTACCGATGCCGCGCGAGGCTCCGGTGATGATGACGTTGTTCACTTGAGGCCTTCACCGAAGATCAGGGCGTGCACCACGTAGGCGTCGACGGGGTAGGTGACCTTGATGTTGTCGGCCGACCCCTCGACGAAGCGGACCGTCCGGCCGGTACGGAAGACCAGCATGCTGTCCTCGGTCGCATCCTGGCCCTTGGCCACGGCGTCGGTGTGCGCCTCACGCAACACCGCGGTGTCGAAGACCTGAGGCAGTTGGACGTTGCGCAGTGTGGAGCGCTCGATCTCGCCCCGCATCACCGTGTCGCCGACGGCGATCGTGAACGGGACCTCCCAGGTGGGCACCACCGCGTCGGCCTCGACCTCGAGCAACCGGTCGATCAGTTCGTGGGTGATCATCGGTCGGGCCGCCTCGTGAACGAGAACCCGTTGCGAGGTCACTTCCGTCAACGCCAGGGCAACACTTTCTTGGCGTGACGCGCCTCCTGCGATGAGCTTGACGTTCGCGATCTCGAAGTCGTCGACCACCTTGCCGATGCCTTCCAGGTGGTCAGGGGGACAGGTGATGATGATCTGATCGACGGCCGGGTGGCTCCGCAGCCGCTCCAAGGAAAAGATGATCATCGGGCGTCCGCCGATGCGCATCAGCTGCTTGCCGAGGCCGCCGCCCATGCGGACGGATCGGCCAGCGGCGAGAAGGATGGTGTCCATGCGTGCAACATACCGACGGTGTTCGGCGCGCCGGCGCAGGCACGCGTCGCACCCCACGCCGCATTCCGGCCGGCGACGAGGTCAGCTGGCTGCGCTCTCAGGTCCACTGGGCCCGCGGCGCGCGCCGCGGGATCGCGTGCTTCACCCGCCGCTTGACTACGGCTCGGATGGGTCGAGCCGGTCGCTTGGCCCGGTTGGTGCGCAGCTCGGCGAACAGCTCTTCCCAGCGGGCCCCGACCACGTCGATGCTGTTGCGCTCCGCGGTCGCCAGCGCGTTCTTGCTCATCGTTCGGCGTAGCTCGGGATCGTCGATCAGCTGCAGGAGCCCCTCGGCGAGCGCGTGGGGATCGCTGTTCTTGACCACCAACCCGTCGTGACCGGTCGTGATCATCTCGCCCGGGCCGCGCGGGCAGTCGTAGCTCACGACCGGCAGGCCGCAGGCGAACGCCTCGAGGATGACCATCGGGAAGCCTTCCAGGCGCGAGCTCATCGCCATGATCGACGCCTTCGCGAACTCGCCCTCGGTGTCGGTGGTGCGGCCCATCAGCTTGATGTGATCGCCGACACCGAGGTCGTTGATCAGGGCCTGCAGCTTCTTGCCGGACGTGCCGTCGCCGAAGATCCGCAGCGTCCACTCGGGCCGGGCCGCGACGACCTCGGCGAACGCCGTGATCATGTGGTCGTAGCGTTTCTGCCCGGACAGGCGCCCGGCCGTGACCACGACGTTCTCGGTCTGGGTCGTCTGCGGGTGTGGCCCGCGGGTCACGGCATTGCCGATCGCCCGGACCGTCGTGGGTGCGTCCTGCAGCAGCCGCTGGTAGTCCGCGCGGTCGGCCTCGGTGAGGGTCACCATCGCGTCCAGCCGCGGGTACCACTGCTTCATCTGCCAGCGCAGCGCACCGTCGTGGTTGGTGTAGTTGAGGTGGTCCTGCCCGATGAGCAGCGTGTGCTTGGGCGCCCACATCGCGGCGGCCAGGTTGAAGGCCGGCCGGGTGCTGATCAGGACGTCGGCATCGAGGGATCGCATGGCCCGCGCCAGCATGAGGTCGCCGCGCAACGTGATCTTGTCGTGGTACTGCTCGGTCCGGGGGGTGAGGATGCTCGGCCGCGCCCGCTCCCAGGCTTCGACCTTGCCCAGCTGCACGTTCTTGCGGGTGTCGAGCAGGGTCTCGATCTCGACGTCCGAGCGGATGTCGAAGAACGGCTCGTCGCGGTGGCGGAAGAACGTGATGAGCTTGACGTCATGCCCTTGCTCGGCGAAATGATTCGCGGTGTTGACGGTCGTGCGGACGAGTCCACCCATCCCGTACGCCCAGGCGAGAAGGAACGTAATCTTCATGCGGCCTTCCGACTCTCTGACCAGGGATGTTGACGTCGCCCGGCGGGCTGCTCGTTTCTCGGACAGCCCGGTCCGATTCGCGGTGACCATACACGAGCGGACGGCGTGCAAGTTTGCGTCGTTCAGTGTGGTTTCATGACTGCGTGCAGAACTGGAAAAAGCGAGTCAACAAGGCACTTGTAGACCGCACCGGGTACCAGATCACCCGCCCGAAGAAGGCCACGCCGGCCAAGGTCGCCGCACCCCAAAAGGCGCCGACGAAGCCGGCGAAGCCCAAGGCCGAATTCCCAGTCGACTACGAGGCGGACTTCCGCGAGATCATCCGGGCCGTCCGCCCGTACACCATGACGAGCAACGACAAGCTCCACGCGCTGATCAGTGCCACCAAGTACGTCCAGCGCCACAACGTCCCGGGCTCGATCGTCGAGTGCGGCGTCTGGCGCGGCGGCAGCATGCACGCCGTCGCCCGCACGCTCGACGCCGCCGGTGACCACTCGCGTGAGCTGTACCTGTTCGACACGTTCGAGGGCATGACCGAGCCGACCGAGAAGGACGCCCGCTACGACGGTCGGTCCGCGGCCGACCTGCTGGCAACGTCCGAGCGGGAGAAGTCAGCGGTCTGGGCCTTTGCCTCCCTCGAAGACGTTCAGGAAGGATTCACGCACGTTCCCTATCCTTCCGAGCGGGTCCACTACGTGCAGGGACCCGTCGAGAAGACCGTCCCGGCCGAGGCGCCCGAGCAGATTGCGCTGCTGCGCCTCGACACCGACTGGTACGAGTCGACCAAGCACGAGTTCAACCACCTGTACCCGCGGCTGGTCTCGGGCGGGGTCCTGTTGATCGACGACTACGGCTGGTGGGCGGGCTCGCGCACCGCGACCGAGGAGTTCCTGGAAGAGACCGGCGAGAAGCTGCTCCTCCTGCGCATGGCCTCCGGTCGCGTCGCCATCAAGCCCTAACCCGGCTGCTCCACAACGCGACAACTCTTCGCCGAGAGGACCACGGTGCACCAGTCCGCATACGACCACATGGCGTTATGCATCGAGAAGTACATGCCCAACGACCGGCACTACCGCGTGCTGGACCTCGGCGCCCGCCTGTCGCCCGGTCAGAAGATGACCCATCGGCAGTTGCTGGCCAAGCACGACATCCAATACGTCGGTACCGACGTGCAGACCGGCAACAACGTCGACATCGTGATGTCCAAGCCGTACCTGATCCCGGCCCCATCACGCAGCGTCGACGTGCTCGTGTCCGGCCAGGTGTTCGAGCACATCCCGTTCCACTGGGCCACGATGCTCGAGATCGCCCGCGTGCTGCGGCCCGGCGGGCACGCCTTCATCACCGCACCGTCGCGGGGGCATGTGCACAGCACCTACGACTGCTGGCGGTACTACCCCGACGGCTACCGCGCGATGGCGGCCTGGTCGGCACTGACGCTGCTCGAGGCGCACACCGACTTCCCCCCGCAGGTGGACGGCGGCCGGCGGCACGACTTCGTCGCGATCGACCCGTCCCGGTCCTACTGGGGTGACAGTGTCGGGGTGTTCCAGAAGCCCACGAAGTATCCGCACGCCCGCATCGCGATCGTGCGCGCTGCTACCCGGTGGTGGGCGAACCGGATCGGGTCCCTCGAGGGCACGCCGAAACCGGCGACCTCGGACGAGCGCAAACGGGTGGCGGGTCAAGCAGTCTGACGACCGCTTCGCCCCAGTGCGGTTCGTCGTCAGCCGGTGTTGCGCAACCCGGCGGCCACGCCGTTGATGGTCAGCAGCAACGCCCGGCGCAGTTCCGGCGACACCGACGTCTCGTCCGCGCGCACGCGCGAGAGCAGATCGACCTGCAGGTACGAGATCGGGTCGAGGTAGGCGTCGCGCACCCCGAAGGTTCGTTGCAGCACCGGTGAGTTGGCGAGCAGTTCGTCCTCACCGGTGACGGCCAGGAGCTCGCGCAC
>CAXTHY010000135.1:0-6423 GCA_964244175.1 uncultured Jatrophihabitans sp.
TGGTCTTGATCGCGGCTTCCTTGACCAGCTGCGCGCCCATGTTCTCGAACTGGTCACGCAGATGGATCTCGCGCGCGATCGTCACGCCGTCGTTGGTGACGACCGGCGAGCCGGTGATCTTCTCCAGGATGACGTTGCGGCCCTTGGGGCCCAGGGTCGACTTGACCGCGTCGGCCAGCTGGTCGACGCCGGAGAGCAGCAGCGTGCGGGCATCGCTGCCGAAGCGCAGTTCCTTGGCCATGAGGTCCTCCTGGGTTACGGGTCGCGGATCGATCAGGGCACGAGAATCGATCAGGGCACGAGGATCGCCCGGCCCCGCACCTGACCGGTGTCGAGGTCGTGCAGTGCTTCTTGCGCAGCGTCGAGCGGGTAGGTACGGGTGTGCAGCGTGACCTTGCCCGCCTGGGCCAGCACCATCAGCTCGGCCAACTCGTTGTACGTGCCGACGATGTTGCCGACGATGTTGCGTTCGGTGCTGATGATGTCGAGTGTCGGGATGTGCAGCGCGCCGCCGTAGCCGATCACGTAGTACGAGCCGCCCGGACGGGTCATGGCGAAGCCGTCGTTCTCGGCGCCCTCCTCGGCCACGAAGTCGAGGACGACGTCGGCACCCGCACCGTTGGTCAGGTCCTTGACCGCGTCGACGTGCTTGCCGTCGGAGACCACGGTCTGGTTCGCGCCCAGCGACTCGGCCAGCTTCAGCGCATCGGGGTTCTGGTCGACGACGACGATATTGGTGGCGGTCAGGGCGGCCAGGCACTGGATGCCGATGTGGCCGAGGCCGCCGGCGCCGATGACCACCGCGGTGGTGCCCGGGTAGAGCAGCGGGATCGCCTTGCGCACCGCGTGATAGGCGGTGATGCCGGCGTCGGCCAGCGCCGCCACGTCCTGCGGCTGGGTCGAGGGGTCGAGCTTGATGCAGGCCCGGGCCGAGGTCAGCAGGTACTCGGCCATGCCGCCGTCGGTGCCGTCGAGCCCCGGGAACGTGCTCTGGATGCAGTGCATGTCCTGCCCGGCCCGGCAGGCCCGACACAGCCCGCACGTCGGCGTCGGGTGCAGGATCACCGTGTCGCCGAGCGCCACGTTGGTGACGCCCGAGCCGATCTCGTGCACCCAGCCGGCGTTCTCGTGGCCGATCGTGTACGGCAGCGTCGGGCTCATCGCCTCGTCCCACTGGCCGAGGATGATGTGCAGGTCCGTGCGGCAGACGCCGGCGCCGCCGACCTTCACCACGACGTCGAACGGGCCCTTCACCGTCGGCTCGGGCACCTCGTCGATGGTGGGCTGCTCGTTGTAAGCGTGCAGGCGGACGGCTTTCATCGATCCTCCTCGTCCTCGGGCGCGGTGACCCCGTAGCGGCTGGCCAACATGCCGCGGCAGACGCTGCCGTTGGCCTCGATGTTGACCCGCGTGAGGCGGGCCTTGCCCAGATGCAGTCGCAGATCGTCCGGCCCGACGGGTCGGCCAGTGGCCGCGTCGACCAGCAGGGGCGACGCGTCATCGGCCGGCAGGCCAACCTCACGCCGCCGCTCGCGCAGCCGCTCGAGCTCGGGCGAGGGTGCGACCTCGCCCAGCGTCATGGCCGCGAGTCCGGCCGGGGTCGTGCCGGCGGTCAGCAGCGGCCGGCAAACCCGGTCGGTGCCGGCCAGCACCGCCTTGCGAATGAAGTCGCGACGCAGGGTATCGAGTTCGCCGGCGGCCAGCGCGCCGAACGACCCGACGAACCCGGCTCGGGCGGCGACGCCGCCGTTGATCGCGTCCGACGCGAAATGGTCGTCAAGCGCGACCACGGCGCGGCGCACGCCGGGCAGCGCGCGCACCGCGTCATAGGCATCGGCCACCATCAAGTAGGCGAAGTTCGGCGCGCAGAAGTACGTCGGCAGGCGCAGGTGCACCTCGGCGACCCCGTCCCCGTCCACCGTGCACGAGGCAACGAACCCCAGCGCAGTGACGGGCTCGTCCAGCTCGGGGTCGCGGACCGCGTCGAGCGCGGCCAGCACGTCTACGACCCGAGCCGGACCAGCCAGCACCGTCATGCCTGGGATCCGCCGACCAACTCGGCGTCGTCCCGCGAGGCCGGCGCATCGGCGTCGGCGATCTGGAACTCGGCCGGCACCTCGATGTCGTAGAGCTTCGCGGCGTTCAGCCCGAGGATCTTCTTCTTGGTGTCGACGTTGACCCGCGGGTAGTCGGAGAACTCGTCACTGGGGTAGTCCCAGTCGACGAAGCCCTCGATCTGCCACTTCGGCTCCCAGATGCCGTAGTCGCTGCCGAAGGTCATCTTGTCCTCGCCGACCCAGAACAGCAGCTCGCCCATGACCTTGGCGAAGAACTTCGGCCGGGCGTGCATCAACCCGCCGATGACCACCGACAGCCCTGCGTACACATTCGGCTCCTGCGTGGCCATGAAGCAGAAGTCCTCGATGCGCGGCAACCCGACGTGCTCGACAATGAAGTTCAGGTCGGGGAAGTCGGTGGCGGCGTGGTCGACATCGGAGACGTCGAACGCGTCCTTGTCCAACGGCCAGATCGTCGGTCCCTTGTGCACGTGGACGTTCTTGATGCCCAGCTCCTGCGCCTTGGCCAGGTAGCGGTAGGCCTCCGGGTCCTTCAGCGTCCAGCCGCGCGAGCCGTCCTTCCATTCGGCCGTGTAGAGCTTGAGGCCCTTGGCACCCCAGCGGGCGACGTTCTCCTCGAGTTCCTTGAGGCCGGCGTCGCCGTCGCGGGGGTCGAAGCGGGTGTTGACGATGAACTTCCCCGGGTGCTTCTCGGCCAACGCGCCGTTCTTCTCAGTGGTGTTGAAGCCCTCGGTGTACCACTCCTTCAGATAGGTCGGCTGGAAGATCGCGACGTCGACGTACCCGTCGTCGAAGACGTCCTTCATCAGGTCGTCCTCGGAGTACTTCTGGAAGTGCTCGATCGACCAGTGCGTCTCCGGCGGGCCGAGCGACTGGTACGCGTGGAAGCACTCGATCCACCCCTTCGCGTACTGCTCGTGACCGGCCACCCAATTCGCCGGACCGGCGTCCCAGAAATGCATGTGGCTGTCCACGATGAAGTACTTCTCGCCGTCCTTCTCGTACACGCGTCCTCCTCAGAACTGGGTACTGGGTAATTGCGTCAGCGCGACGCGGGCAGGTCGAAACCGATGTACTCGGCGGCGTCCTCGGGGTTGGCGAACATGATCGTGCGGTCGTCCTCGTGGACCATCCGCCCGTAGTGCGTCGACATGTTCTCCTCGAACTCGGCCGCGTCGTAGAAGCCCGGCTCCTCGCCCAGGGCCTCGGAGATCTCGTCGTAGTCGAAGATCATCCGGTTCACCGCGTCGACGCGGATCATCGACGGCAGGGGCATGACCTGCACGCCGTCCTTGGTGCTCATCACCTCGGCCACGACCCGGCCGATCTGGTTGTTCATCAGCGTGACGCCGCACATGTTCGATGAGGTGTTGTCGGACTTGTACGCGCTCTCGCTGGTCTTGTAGCCGGGCTTGGCCGCCGTCGAGGTGTATGCGGTGGTCACTGGGTCAGCTCCTTCGGGCTCTGCAGGGACAGGTCGGACAGGATCCCGCTGAAGCGGCTCTTGGCCCGGTCGAGACCGTCCTCGAAACGGGGCGGCTTGGCATCCGGCTGCGACCACAGCGGCTGCAGCTCACGAGCAGCGGCGAGGCAGCGCGCCGTCCACGTCGACAGCCACCCGTCCAGTACCGCGATGTTGTGGTCGGCGAACTCGCGGTCGTTGGTCAGCAGCTCGAACATCGCCCGCGTGTAGCGCAGGTCGCGCTCGGAGTAGTCGTGCTCGCCGGCGCCGACGACGGTCGGGGTCACGAAGTCGCCGTTCTTCGGAGCGGCCTGCTGGACCAGGTTGCTGCGGAACAACTCGCCGATCAGCGGCTCGAAGATGACGTTGGCGACAAAGATCGCCTCGGCCCAGTCGTCGATCGTGGTCATCTGCTCGGACACGCGACGCACGCCCTGCCACGCCGGGTCGCTGTTCCAGGTCTCGACGTGCGCGGTCCCGTCGAAGCCCTCGATCTCTTCGCTCAGCGTGAGGTTGTAGAGCGCGAGGTCCTGGGCGAAGCGGATGCGGTGCATGCTGTTCACCGAGATCGCGTTGTTGTGCATGTTCGTGGGGGCGCGCCGTTGGGCGTTCGCGAACAGGTACAGCCCCAGGCCGTGCTCGACGTGCATCCAGGCGCCGATGTTGCGCTCGACGAACGTCACCCAGTTGGGGTTCCACTGCTCGAACGCCTTGGTCTCGCGAGCAGTGTCCACGTTCTGATTGATCTGCCGGACGACGTTGGAGTTGTAGCGGTAGAACGTGAGCTCCCACTCCTCGTTCGGGTCGCGGAACTCGTGCCAGCCGTGCGCCGGCCAGTCGTAACCCTTGCCGCCGGAGCCGGGGAAGCGCTCGGGCTCGGGGCGATCGCTGCCCCACGCCTTGAGCACGGTCCAGTCCAGCGGGTAACCCCCGCGCCCGTCGGAAAAGCCGTAGAGCCAGCCCTGGCTGAGGTAGTGCCGCGGGTCGGGTTGGACCTCGACCGTCACGTCCTCGTAGTGCGACTGGCGGCGCTTGGCCGGGGTGAAGTAGTTGTAGTTGCGCGCGTGCGAGTCCGGGAACTCCTTGGCGCCGGCCTCGGCGTCGGTGAACACGGGCTTCGGTGCACTGCGTTCCACGGTGGTCGTCATGGCAGTCTCCCGGTATGGCTCAGGACGAGCCGGTAGTCGTGAACTTGTCGTAGTAGATGTGCTTCTCGTCGACGCCCAGAGCGGTGAGGGCCGCCATCGCGGCCTCCACCATCGGCGGCGGCCCGCAGACGTAGGCGTCGGTCGAGGCGAGGTCGGTCTCGTGCCGGCTCAGCACGTCAGTGATCAGCCCGACCTCGCCGGCCCACTCCTCCGCGCCGTCGGGCTCGGACAGGGCGGGGACGAAGCGGAAATTGGGCAGTTGCTCCTCGAGCCCGCGCAGCTCCTTCTCGAAGCAGAGATCCCGCTTGGCCCGCGCCCCGTAGTAGTACGTGGCCTTGCGGGTGCTGCCCTTCTCGGCCAGCGACCGCAACACCGACAGAATCGGCGCCATCCCCGCCCCGCCCCCGACGAAGACCAGATCCGAGTCGCGGCCGTCGCGCAGGGTGAACACGCCGAACGGGCCGACGATGTCGAGCCGGTCGCCGACCGAGACCTCGGTGTCGAGGAATTTCGAGAAGCGGCCGTCCGGATATACCCGGATGACGAACTCGAGCCGCGAACCGCCGTCGGCCGGAGTGTTGGCCATCGAGAACGAACGGCTCTCCTCGCTGCCCGGAATGGTGATGTCGAAGTACTGGCCGGCGAAGAACGCGACCTTCTCCGGCTCCACCACGTCGAGGACGAGGTGGCGCAGGTCGTGCGTGACCGGGTCGTTCGCCACGACTTCGGCCACGGCCCGCTGGATCGGGTGACCGGAGCGGATCATCTCCTCGTCGTAGTTGAGCAGCTCGATCGTCACGTCCTCGAAGACGTGCGCGCGACACAGCAGGGTGAAGCCCTCCTCCTTCTCGAAGTCGGGCAGGGCGAAGGTCGAGTACTTGTCCAGATCGATGTCGTCGCCGTCGAGGACGAACGACTTGCACGCCGCGCACTGCCCTTCCTTGCAGCCGTGCATGAGCATGATGCCCTGCTCGGCTGCGGCCCGCAGCACGGTCTGCGACTCGTCGACCTCGATCTCGATGCCGACGGGTTCGAAGCGAACCGTGTGCGTGCTGTCCATGTCTCCGGTTTCGGTCTGTAGGGATTGTGTTGGGATACAGAGGAGGCCCGGCGGGTGGCCGGGCCTCCTCAGTTGGCCCGGTCGCGTCCTAGGCGTCCGCGGGCGCCGGCCGGCCGGCCGGACCTTGGCGGATGTAATCGGCGTGGTAGGCCTTCTGCTGCTCGGGTGTCATCTCGTTGAGCAGCACGTTCGGGCTCAGCAGTGGCGGGCAGCGGCGCAGGTGGTCGAGCGTCCACATCTTCTTGGGGTCGAGGTTCAGATGCGGCTGCGCGACCAGGGTCTTGCCGTCGTCGCGGACGTAGCCCATGTCCGAGACCACGTCGGCCCAGTTCCAGCCGTGGTAGAGCGTCTCCCACTCGCGCTTACCGATCAGCTGCCCCATGTTGGGTGTCTCGCGACCCTGGTAGGTCGGCCGGAAGGCAACGGTGTCGGTCCACCGGCAGGCCTCGTGGCAGTACGTCCGCATCTGCCCGTCGACCTCGGCCATGACCATGTCCTCGCGGACCAGGCACGGCACCATGCACGTCCAGCAGCGGGCCGGGTAGACGTAGTTGACGTCCTCGAGCGCGATCGGGTTGTGCCCGTTCGCGACCGACAGGCGGGCGTAGTTCTCCCACCACGCGCCGTACTTGTCGTACCAGCCCGGGTACTTGTACTCGAACCACTCGAAGTCCT
>CAXTHY010000136.1:0-6382 GCA_964244175.1 uncultured Jatrophihabitans sp.
ACGCGCAGGCCACATCCTCACGCACCCACTGCTTCGACAGAGCCAGCCCGGTGCCATCACGGTACGGGTCCGGGTCGGTCGCCATCGCCGCCAGCAGCCCGGTCTCCATGACGTCCAGACCGGCCCGCATCCATCGCACAGCACCCAGCTGGTCGACCCGCTCAGCGTGGCTCATGGCCGCGTACCCGGCGACGACCTCAGCCTCCACAACCACGTGTTCGATTCTATTCGATAACGGGTCGGAAGGCAAGACCATTTCGACGAAATCCTTACCCAGCAAGGCTTTGAGCGCGCGAACGGCAACCCGGCAACGCAACTCAGCCGCGGACGAAACTCCCTCCGTCGCTGCCGCCTTTCAACGAGCACGAAACGCGACCCGACAACGCAGCCCAACCGCGAGCTAGTCCTCTACGCTGTCAGCTCGCACCGAAGATCTAGAGATCCAGGTCGGAGCGGGTGAACTTGGTGCGCAGGAAATTGCCCTGGGTGAACAGCGCGTCGACATCGTGCGATTGCGCGGCATTGAGCAGGTCGTCGGCCGCCCCGGCCAGCGCGTCGAGCTGATCGCGCAGCGCGGCCCGCGGGGTTCGTCCGGACGGCCCGGGCCGTTCGGTCAGCGCCGGGTCGAGGTTGAGGTACGCGCGCAGCGTGGTCGGCAGATAGTCACCGACGATGCCGTTGATGGACACGATCGCGTAGACGTCCAGATCACGATCGTCCCCGGTTTCGATGACCTCGCGAATGGTGTCGGTGATTTCCCGCGCGACGACGACCGCCTCGACCGGGAGCTTTCCGGCGCTGCGGTTTACGAACTGGACCTGTTCCCAGAGTCGACGGCGCAGCGCGTCGGGCTGGTCTTCGGTGTCGTTATCGGACGCCGGTTCGCTCTGGACGGGAGGTGTTGGCGGGTTGTCGTTGCCGCGCCGGAAGAACCCGACCACCGGGTCAGCGGGTCCCGGGGGTCACGAGCGGCCCGGCGGCAGCTGGTTCGGCGAGCCGCCGGGCAGCTCGGCCGTGTTGCCCTCGCCCCGCCGCGTGCGCTCGAGGTAGGGCTTGGCCCGCTCGATCTGCCCCTCGAGCGCGGTGACCGTCTGGGCCATGGAGTCGACCGACTGTGCGCGGAACGAGTCGATGGCGTCCATCGTCTGGAACACGTTGTCGAAGGCGACCTGCAGCTTCTGGATGTCGATGGTGCTGCTGGCGGCCTGCTGGTTGATCTCGGCGCCCTGGATGCGCAGCTGGTTCGATGTCGACTCGATGAGGTTGGACGTCGTGGTGTTCAGCGCGCTGATCTGGTCGAGCACCAGCTTCTGCCGGGCCAGCGCCTGCGAGACGATCACCGCTGTGCGCAGCGCCGAGACGGTGGTGGTCTGCGCCCGGTCGACGCCCTTGATGAGCTCGATGTTGTTCTTGCGGACGAGATCGAGGGCCATGTAGCCCTGCACGGACACGGCCATCTGGGTCATGATGTCCTGCCGCCGCTGCCGGATGGCGAACAGCGCGTCGGACTTCAACGTGGTGGCGGCCTCGGTGTTACCGGCCACCTCGAGCTCGGCGATCTTCTCGGTGACGGCGGTGTCGAGGGCGGAGGCCAGCGCGTTGTACTCGCTCAGCTTGCCCATCGTCGTCCACATGTTGGCCTTCTCGGTCTCGATGGCCGCGTTGTCCTTGCGCAGATCGTCCTGACCGGATTCCAGCGACTTGATAATCGCGTTGAGCTGGGTCTGCGCCGACTCGTATTTCTGGAAGTACTTCTGGATCCGGTCGCCGCCCGGGATCCACTTGAGGATCTTCTTGGCGCCGGTGAGGTCGGCCCGGTTCGGGTCGAGGTCGGTGACGGTGTTGCGCAGCTCGTTCAGCGTCGTGGCGACCCGGGTCTGGGCATCGCCGCCGCCACCGCCCTTGCCGGCCTTCATGACGGCCGCGGGCCGGTCGAGCATGCGGTTGGAGACGCTGGCCGACGCGCGCAGTTCCTTGTCGCCCATCGAGGTGATCGACTCGACCTTCTGGCTGAACTCGGGGGCGCGGGTATCCATGGCGGCCAGTTCCGCCGCGAACGCCGCCGCGCGCTGCGCGAGCTCAGACTTCTTCTCGTCCGGGACCGGGATGGCGCCCTCGGCCTGCTCGTCCTTGACCAGCTGCACGGGCTGGGGCGGATCGAGGACGAGGCCGCCGGCGAGTGGCGCGGCCGCAGCGGGCGTGGCAGCGGGTGCAGTGGTCGAACCGAGGTTGAGCTCGGACATGTCGGCGACTCCTTGGCAACGGTCAGCGAGTGCGTGTGGTCAATCGTGCTACAGATGGGCGGCGATCGTCGGGAGCAGATCCTTGAACGTCCGGCCACTGGCCGGCGCGCCGATCGCGGTCATCGACCAGCCGTCGCCGTCACGGGTCACCTTGGCCATGATCTGGGCGGTGTGCGAGCCGGAACCGGTGAGCTCGTAGCGGGCGATCTCGGCGTCGTTGGCTTCGTCGACGAGGCGGCAGAACGCGTTCTCGATCTGCGAGAAGTCCTGGCCGGTGAACGAGTTGACGGTGAACACCAGGCTGGCGACCTGCGGCGGCACCTTCGACAGATCGACCTTGATCGATTCGTCGTCGCCCTCGCCGTCACCGGTCAGGTTGTCGCCGGTGTGCTGCACCGAGCCGTCCTTGCTCGCGAGCTGCTGGAACCAGACCTGGTCGACCAGCGTGCCCTTGGCGTCGAACAGCAGCGCCGAGGCGTCGAGGTCGATCGTCTGGGACCGCATGCGCCCGAACAGCCCCTTCTTCTTGGCCGCGTCCCACCCCAGGCCCATCCGGACCTTGCGCAGCGTGCCACCGTCCTTGCGCAGCGAGACGGTCTGCCCCTTGCGAAGACTCACACCAGCCATGCGTTGCCCCTCACTTGCGCCCCCGCGTCCAGTTCATGCCCCAGCGGTAGGCCTCGTCGAGGGCGCGTTGGGCGCCGTCGATGTAGTTGACCTCGCGTCGCACGACGATCTCGCCGCGAGTGTTCTCGAGCAGCGCGATCGCGCAGATGCGGGCACCGTCGCGCGGGTCGTCGAGCAGGATTTCGACCGGCGGCGCGTTGACCGGCTGCATCGTGACGACGCCCTTGGCGTCGGCCCAGTTCGCCGCGCCCTCGTAGATCAGCGCGAAGATCAGGATGCGTTTGATGCGAGCGATCTGCGACAGGTCGACGGACAGGTTCTCGCCCGCGGTCGAGGTGCCCGACCGGTCGTCACCGTCGAGGCTGATCAGGACGGTTCCGGAGCGGTCGCCGGCGCGGAACGCGTTGCCCAGGGCCTGGACGACGCCCTTCGAGCCATCGGTGAACTCATACAGGCAGCCGAGGTCCAGATCGAGACGGGTGTTCTTACGGAAGAAACCCTTGGCCGGCGGCTTGGCATCCCAGTTGAGATTGACGCGCAGCGTGCCCGTGCCGCCACCGTGCTTGGTCAGCGATACCGTCGGCGCCGCCTTCGTCAGCGTGACCTTCGACAGCGATACCGGCGCGCCGGGGGACGCCGGCGCCGCCGCGCCGGCTGGCGGTGCCGCTGGTACGGCCGGTGCCGGAGCCGGTGCCGGTGCCGGAGCCGGTGTGGGTTCGGGTTGCCGTTTCGTGTAGTCGATGCCCATGACGCGCTCCTCAGACGGTTGCCGGCTGCTGGTCGCGCTCGGTGTCAGACTCGCCGACCGAGTGCTTGTTGCGCACGATCGAACTCAGGAACGCGGCGGCGATGAAGGCGACCCCGACCAGTCCGGTGACCACCTCGGGCACCTCGTATTCGATGGTGATCAGCAAGATGACGGCCAGCGCCCCGATGGCCCACAAGGCACCGTGCTCGAGGTACTCGTACTCGCTCAGCGTGCCCTTCTTGACCAGGTAGACGGTG
The DNA here is from genome assembly GCA_964244175.1 of uncultured Jatrophihabitans sp. Classification (GTDB taxonomy): domain Bacteria; phylum Actinomycetota; class Actinomycetes; order Mycobacteriales; family Jatrophihabitantaceae; genus Jatrophihabitans. Next base: position 3,876 of record CAXTHY010000136.1, read on the forward strand.
AGCGAACGGATGAACATCGCGCCGATGCCCAGGCCGATCGCGATAATGATCGGGTCGGAGGTGATCGCGAACGCCCCGACCACGCCGTCGAAGCTGAATGACGCGTCGAGGACCTCGAGGTAGAGGAACAGGAAGAACGCGGCCTTACCCACGACCTGCATGGCCTTCGGCTTCTTGGTCGTGACCGCGCCGTCGGCCGCCTCGGCGCCGTCGTCCTCGTCGTCGTCCACGTCGAAGAACTCGCCCAACCCGTTGACCAGGAGATAGGTCGCCAGACCCAGCAGTCCGGAGATCAGGATCGTCGAGATCCGATCGTGCGTCGCGGTGTCGGCATCGGTGCCCAGCGTGTAGGCCGAGACCGCCAGCACCGCGAGCGCGATAACCACTGAGAGCTGGTCCAGCTTGCCGATGCGCTGCAGCGGCCGCTCGATCCAGCTCAGCCAGGTCAGCTCGCGCTCCTCGAACACGAAGTCCAGGAACAACATCAACAAGAACATGCCACCGAAGGCCGCGATCGCCGGGTGGGCCTGGTGCAGCAGGTACCCGTACGTGCCCTTGGTGTCGGGGTCACCCTTGTCCAGCGCCAGCCGCACGGCCTCGACCGGCGACAGCTTCGCGGTGATCCCGACGATCAGCAGCGGGAACACCAGCCGCATGCCGAAGACCGCGATCGCCACGCCGAGGGTCAGGAAGATCTTCTGCCAGAACGGGCTCATCCGCACCAGCACGGTCGCGTTGACGACCGCATTGTCGAAGCTCAGGGACACCTCGAGCACGGCCAGGATCGCCGCCAACGCCAACCCGGTGCTGCCGCCATAGAGGTAACCCAGCACCAGGCCGACGACGGCAACGATCAGCGAGCCGCCGAAGGTCCTCAGAAACACGTCGTCCGACTCAACCGACGTTGACGCCGAAGTCGCGGGCGATGCCCGCGAGCCCCGTGCTGTAGCCCTGCCCGACCGCCCGGAACTTCCAGTCCGCCCCGTTGCGATAGAGCTCGCCGAAGATCATCGCCGTCTCGGTGGACGCGTCCTCGGACAGGTCGTAGCGGGTGAGTTCGGCGTTGTCGGCCTGGTTGACCACCCTGATGTAGGCGTTGCGGACCTGCCCGAATGACTGCCGGCGGCTCTCGGCGTCATAAATCGACACCGTGACCACGATCTTGTCGGCCTCCTGGGGCACGCCGACGAGATTGACCTTGATTTCCTCGTCGTCACCCTCGCCCTCGCCGGTGAGGTTGTCGCCCATGTGCTCGACCGAACCGTCGGGGCTCTTGAGATTGTTGAAGAAGACGAAGTGGGAGTCAGAAAGGATCTTGCCCTGCTGCCCGACGATCAGCGCCGAAGCGTCGAGGTCGAAGTCCGCGCCCGACGTCGTGCGGGCATCCCAACCGAGCCCGACCAGCACCGCCTGCAGGCCGGGTGCTTCCTTCGTCAGCGAGACGTTGCCGCCCTTGCTGAGGCTGACACTCATGGGTATTCCTCTCCGAGCTCACAGATCAGTTGACTGTAGTGCCAACGTGCCGGTCGCCTTGGGCGTTCCACCCGCTTCGCGCGCTGTCAGGTGCCCGGCCGGGGCGTTCAGGCGGTCACGCCGAAGTCGCGGGCGATGCCCGCGAGCCCGGCGCTGTAGCCCTGTCCGACCGCCCGGAACTTCCACTCGTCGTTGTTGCGGTACAGCTCGCCGAAGACCATCGCCGTCTCGGTGGACGCGTCCTCGGACAGGTCGTAGCGGGCCAACTCGGCGGTGTCGCCCTGGTTGACGACCCGGATGAAGGCGTTGCGGACCTGACCGAAGGTCTGGCCGGCGTTGCCGCCCTCGTAGATCGAGACCGGGAAGACCACTCGGGCGGCCTCGGGCGGCAAGCCGCTGAGGTTGACCTTGACCTGCTCGTCGTCGCCGCCGCCCTCGCCGGTGAGATTGTCACCGGAGTGCTGGACGGCGCCCTCGGGCGAGGTCAGGTTGTTGTAGAAGATGAAGTGCTTGTCCGAGATGACCTTGCCGTCGGCGTTGCAGACGATCGCGCTGGCGTCGAGATCGAACGCCTTGCCGTCGGTCGTGCGGGCATCCCAGCCCAGGCCGACGACGACGGCACTCAGCCCAGGGGCGGCCTTGGTGAGCGAAATGTTGCCGCCCTTGGTGAGGTTGACGGACACGAGACCCTCCAGCCGGTCACGACGAGGTGGACGGCCTCGACCCTATCGGCCCGTGGCCCTGATCCAACTGGTACCGGGGGCCCAACTGGTACCGGGGCCCGACTGGTACCGGGGCGCCAGCCGGACCGGCGGGCTCACTCGTCGCGGACGATGGCGAAGAAGTACTGCTTCGACTTCGGGGCATAGGCCCACCCGATCCCGAAGGACTTCATCTGCGGATCGAGCAGCTTGCCCAGCTTGGAGATCTTGTCGACCGCCTTGCCACCGTCGAGACCCGCGACCTGGCTCTCGGCCCAGCCGCCGCTGCAGTCGGAGCCGTTGCTGAGCGCGCACTTCTGGGCCGCCGGCGAC
>CAXTHY010000137.1:0-5646 GCA_964244175.1 uncultured Jatrophihabitans sp.
CCGGTTCCGGTTCCGGTTCCGGTTCCGGTTCCGGTTCCGGCTCTGGCTCTGGCTCTGGCTCGGGTTCCGGCTGGGGTTCCGGCTCGGGTTCAGGCTCCGGCTCCGGCTCTGCCGCTTCCGAGGTCGCGAGGTCGGCCTGGTGAGCGTCCTCATCGGCGGGCTGTCCCTCGTCCGCGCCTGGGGCGGCGGGCGCCACCGCAGCGGCCGGCGCGGCATCATCGTCTGGCCGGCACACCGAGCACGCGATGAAACCGTCTTCGACGGCTTGGTCGTAGGGCACGGGCTCGTCGTCGAGTCCTTCGAGCGTGCGGCACCCCGGCCGGTGGTAGTCGGGGTACCCGTCGACGACCTGAACCTCGCGGGCCTTCGCGCTACCGGGCTCGTCACCGTCGCCACCGGCTGTCGCAGCGGCCGCGACGGGCGTGCCATCGGCGGGCCGCTGCGCGTCTTCCGCGCCGTCGGGCGTGCATACCGAGCAGGCCGCGAAGCCGTCTTCGACCGCTTGGTCGTAAGGCACCGCCTCGCTGGACAGTTCGGACAGCCGGCGGCAACCCTCCCGGTGGTAATCCGGATATCCGTCGACAACCCAGACCTGGCGCGGCGTGGCGCCGGGCTCCGCGGCCGGAGCGGGCGTCTCGGGTTCCGCATCGGCGCGTGTCGTCGGCCGGCAGACGGTGCACTCGCTGAAACCGTCCTCGACCGCCTGCGCGTAGGGGATCGGTTCGGAAGCCAAGCTGGCCAGCGTGCGGCAGCCCTTGCGGTGATAGGCCGGATGCCCGTCGACAACCCAGACCTCGTCCGGCGTGATCTTCGTGTCGTCGGCAGCCACGTCCTCGACCTTCTCCTCGACCTTGTCCTCGGCCTTGTCCTCGGCCTTGTCCTCGGCCTTGTCCTCGGCCTTGTCCTCGACCTTGTCGGTAAGCGGCTGCTCGGCACCGGGCTTGCAGGCGGTGCAGGGGGTGAAGCCGTCCTCCGCCGCCTGCGCGAGCGGAATCTCGACCTGCTGCACGCCGACCAACTTGCTGCAGCTCGCGCGGTGGTATTCCGGGAACCCGTCGGCCACCCACACCTGTGCGCCGTCGACAGGCGGCGCGGACGGCGGAGGCGGTAGCGCGGGCTCATCCTGGCCACGGTCAGCGGACTGCGGCTCGCACACCGAGCACGGCCGGAAACCGTCTTCAACCGCCTGGGCGAACGGGATGGCTTCCTTGTCCAGGCCGGTCAGCTGCCGGCACGACTCGGTGTGGTACTCGGGATGGCCGTCGGCGACCCACACCTCCCGGTCACCTCCGGCCGGAGGTACACCGGCGGACTCGTCGGCGGCCGGAACCGGACCGGCAGCGGTAGCGGCAGCGGCAGCGGCAGTAGCGGCCGGTGGATCAGCGGCCTGAGCGGCGCTACCGACCGCGACCGGCGTGCGGCCGGCGAACACGGCGTCGGGATTGCAGACGACGCACGGCTGGAAGCCGTCCTCGATGGCCTGGTCGTAGGGGACGGGCTGGAACTGAAGCCCAGTCAGCTCGTCGCAGTCCTGAACGTGGTACTCGGGGTAGCCGTCGGCCACCCACACCTGACGGCCGTCAGCGGTGGCTGGCTCGGCCTTGGCCGGGGCACTCGCGGCCGATTCCGCCTCGATCGACTCACCCGCCGCAGCCGGCGTCGCATCGGTCGCACCGGCGGCAGCCGCGGCAGCCGGCGCGTCGCTCGGCTCGTCGCTCGGCCCCTCGCTGGACGCGTCGCTCGGCGTCTCTGCGGCTTCGGGCGAACAGACCTCACACGCGGTGAAGCCGTCCTCGAGTGCCTGCTCGTGCGGGATCGGCTCGCTGTTGCGGCCGGCCAGCGTCTCGCAGCCGGGCCGGTGGTACTCAGGAAATCCGTCAGCGACCCACACATCGCCGGCGGTGCCACCAGCGATCACCGGCGCGGGCTCGGCGACGTCCGAGACGCCCGGGATTGGAGCGAGATCGACGGTGGGGAACGTGCCCGGGCCCGCGGTCGCCCAGACGGCCGGCACCGATGGCGGGCCGACGGAACCTTCGCTCGCCCCGCCCACGGCGGTCGAGGCCGGCGAGCCGCCCGATGACGTGGCCGAGACCCCGGCGGCGCGCGCCCGCGCGGCATCCGTGGTGTCGGCAGCTCCGCCTTTCGCCGAGTCCTGCTGACGTTGCCTACGCACCAGCAGAACGAGCGCGCCGGCCGCCAGCACGCTTGCCACCAGCGAGACGATCAGCCACACCGAACTCGCGAGCGCCAACCCGAGCACCAGGCTCACGACCGCAACGAGCAACAAAGCGATCAACACCATCGTCACTTACCTCCCGAGGCGGATAGACGTGGCGTGCCCCGCGCGCACCAGCCGCTACGCGGACGGACCGCAAGTCCCTCTCGCGGTGCTATCTCACCAGAAGACCGGGCAGGTTGGCGGGATTACCCTTGCTGCGCGTCGGCGTACTCACCGCTTTTGGGTGCCGGCTCGGACTTCCCGCTGGCGTCAAGGTCGCGCAACTGCGACTCGAGGTAGCTCTTGAGCCGGGTGCGGTACTCGCGCTCAAACGTGCGCAGCTCCTCCACCCGACGCTCCAGCGCGGCCTTGCGCTGCTCGAACTGCGACGTGATCGTCGCCGCGCGCTGCTCGGCGTCCTGGACGGTCTGGTTGGCCCGGGCCGTGCTCTCCTCATCCAGCTGCTTGGCGCGAGCCTCGGCCTCGGAAATCTGCCGGCTCGACTTGTCGTTGGCGTCGGCAACGGCGGCCGCTGCGTTTGCCTGCGCCTCGTTGACCAGCCGGTCCGCTTCGGCCCGCGACTGGGCGAGGTGCTGATCGGCGGTCTGCTGGGCCAGCGCCAGCATCTGGACGGCCTGGGTGTGGTGCTCGGCCGTGGTGATGGCTGCGGCCGCGCCGTCGCCACCCTTGGCCGGAGCCGGCGCCCTCTGCGCCTCGGCCAGGTTGCGCTGCGCCTGCTCGAGCTGCTGGCGGTTCTCGGCCAGCTGCTCCTCGGTCTGGGCGAGCTGCTGCTGCAGCTGCACGACCTGCTGCTGCGCGCCGTTCTTGTCCTGGCTCAGTGTCCGCTCGAGCTCGCCGATGCGGCCCTTGAGCTGGGCGTTCTCGTCGCGGATGCCGGCGAGCTCGGCGCTGTTGTCCGCCTCGGCCTCGGCCGCGGGAGCTACGGCCCCCTGACCCTCGACCCGGGCACCGGTGCCACGCGCCCTGAGGTCGGCGTTCTCCTCGATGAGGCGCGCCAGTTCGACCTCGACGATGTCGAGGAACGCGTCGACCTCTTCCTCGTCGTAACCCCGCTTGCCGATCGGGGGTTTCTTGAAGGCGACGTTGTGGACTTCGGCGGGCGTCAACGGCATTCGGTCACCTCGGGGCTCGTCGCGTGCCGGTCACACCGGCGTCGGCTGCACTCTTGTTCGCTGGACATCCGCACGGCCTGTTCTCCGTGCGGGTCGATCTTAGGGTCGAAGCTAACCTAGCGTCAGAGCGACCTGTCGCAGTGCGATGAGCACGATGAGCAGGATGATGACGCTCAAGTCGAGGCTTACAGTACCCAGCTGGAGCGGTGGGACCAATCGCCTGAGTAGCCGAATGGGTGGATCGGTCACTGTGTAGACCAGCTCGAAGCCGATTGCCGCGACTCCCGCCGGGCGCCAGGCTCGGGCGAATTGCCGGGTCCAGTCGAGCACGAGCCGCGCCAAGATGAGCAGTATGTACACATAGAGCGCGTATCCGACGACGCCCCAGACCAGCGTCATCAGCGATCGTCTCCTCAATCAAAGCCCGGTTGAAAATGCCAACGACCATCCAGCCTAGAACGTGCCGGAACCCCAACCGCACGCTGCGCTGGAAGGAACAGGCACACGTTGCGCTGGAAGGAACAAGCAACAGCGGCACGTGACGACGCGCTGGGTCGTGACAACAACAGTGAAGCGCCGGGGAGGCGGACAAGCCGGGGAGGCGGGCAAGCCGGGGAGGCGGGCGAGCCTGGGGAGGGCGGCGCAGCGGGGTTACTTCAACTTTGGTTGAAGAAGCCGTTCTCGATCTTGGCCTTGTCCTGGGCGGTGACGCTGACGTTGTGCGGGCTGAGCAGGAATACCTTGGCCGTCACCCGCTCGATGCGCCCGTGCAGCCCGAAGGTGAGCCCAGCCGCGAAGTCGACCAGGCGCTTTGCGTCGGCGTCGTCCATGTCGGACAGATTCATGATCACCGGGGTGCTCTTGCGGAACTGCTCGCCGATGGTGCGCGCCTCGTTGTACGTGCGCGGGTGCAGCGCGGTGATCTGGTACGTCGGCTGCGCGTACTCCTCGTACTGCACCGGAGCGCCGTCGACGAAGTCGCGGCTCGGATAGTCGCGCCCTTGCGGCTCGCTGTACTCGCGCCCGCGGTGCGCGACGTCGGGGTGGTGCTTCTCGCGCGGGTACGTGGTGTCGGCGTACTCGTCCCGTCGGGCCGGCGCCCGCTCGGGGGTTTGCCCGTAACCGTCGGCGTCCGCGTACTCGTCATCCTCGACGAGGCCGAGGTAGACGCCCATGCGGTGCATCGCTCCGGGCATTGATCCTCCAGGAATTGCGGTGAGTGAATCTGCTGGCGACGCTAGCCCAAAACCTGCTCACGACGGCCGAGCAACGCCGTACCGACACGCACGTGTGTCGAGCCATTACGCACTGCGGGTTCGAGATCATCGCTCATCCCGGCCGAAATCGCATCGGCCTGCGGGTACTGCTCGCGGAGCCGTTCGGCGAGCTCGGCCAATCGTGCGAACTCGGTGTCGGCATCGCTGCCCAATGGTGGCACTGCCATCACGCCGCGCAGCCGTAGGTGTTCGTTCGCGGTGACGGCATCAGCCAGTTCCTCGAGACCGTCGACCGGCACGCCGCCGCGCTGCGGATCGCCGTCGAGGCTGACCTGCACGAACACGTCCAGCGGTGGCCGCCCGGCCCGCTCGACGCCGGCGCCGAGCCGGTCAACGATTTCGGTGCGGTCGAGCGAATGCACGGCGCCGGCGTAGGACGCCACCGAGCGGCACTTGCGGGGCTGCAGGGTCCCGACGAAATGCCAGGTCAGCGATTCGCGGGCCGGCGAGTCGGCGAGCAGTTCCGCGATCTCGGCGACCTTGGCCTTCGCCTCCTGGTCGCGGCTCTCACCGATGTCGAAGACGCCGAGGCGAATGAGTGCGGCGAGGTCGGTGACCGGACGCGTCTTGGTGACCGCGACCAGCGTCACCGACCGCGGATCGCGGCCGGCGGCTGCGCACGCATCAGCGATCCGCGCGCGCACCGCGCCGAGTGCCGAGACGAGGTCGGCACCGCGGCGCTCGTCCGGGCTCACGTGCTACTTGAGAAAGTCGGGGACGTCGAGTTCCTCGTCCAGGTTGAGGGCCGACGTCCGCGCCCCGTTAGTGGCCGGCGCCCCGTTCTGCGGCGAGGAGTACTGCGGCGTCGAGAAGTCGGCGGCCGGCTCGGCCGGGCGGGACTGCCCCGTCCGGGCCGATGCGGCGACCGGCTGCGGCAGGCGGGTCTCGGCCGCCGGCTCGCGGCGGATGTCGACCTTCTTATACGGCAGCTGACCGCTGTCGAAACCGGCCGCGATGACCGTCACCTTCACCTCGTCGCCGACCCCGTCGAAGTCGCGCTTGATCGTGTGTTCGG
>CAXTHY010000137.1:5656-6310 GCA_964244175.1 uncultured Jatrophihabitans sp.
TGTCGTCGATGACGGCGCCGAAGATGATGTTGGCGTCGGGGTGGGCGGCCTCGGACACGAGCGTCGCCGCCTCGTTGATCTCGAACAGCCCGAGGTCGGAGCCGCCGTAGATCGACAGCAGCACGCCGTGCGCGCCGTCCATGCTGGCCTCGAGCAGCGGGCTGGCGATCGCGATCTCGGCCGCCTGCCGCGCCCGGTTGTCGCCACGGGCCGCCCCGATGCCCATGAGGGCCGAGCCGGCGCCGCTCATCACGCTCTTCACGTCGGCGAAGTCGAGGTTGATCAACCCGGGGGTGGTGATCAGGTCGGTGATGCCCTGGACGCCGGACAGCAGCACCTGGTCGGCGCTGCGGAACGCGTCCATGACCGAGACGTTGTGCTCGCTGATCTGCAGCAGGCGGTCGTTGGGGATGACGATGAGGGTGTCGCATTCGGCGCGCAGGGCGTCGATGCCGTCCTCGGCCTGGGTGGCCCGTCTCTTGCCCTCGAAGCTGAACGGGCGGGTGACGACGCCGATGGTCAACGCCCCGAGCTTGCGGGAGATGCTGGCCACGACCGGTGCGCCGCCGGTGCCGGTGCCGCCGCCCTCACCGGCGGTGACGAAGACCATGTCGGCCCCCTTGAGGACCTCCTCGATCTCGTCGCGGTGGTCCT
>CAXTHY010000138.1:0-5103 GCA_964244175.1 uncultured Jatrophihabitans sp.
GACCGGCTCGAAGATCGACGTCCAGACGGTGTTGTAGTTGATGGCGCTGGCCATGACGGCGACGATCGCTTCGCCCGGGCCGAGCTCGGGGGTGGGAACTTCCTGCAGGTGCAGGCTCTTGCGCGGGTCCTTCTCCTTGGTCGTGAGGCCCTCGAACATGTCGACCTCGTCGGCCCGTACGACCATCGCCTCGTAGGACTCCGGCACCGGCAGCTCAGCCACGGCGGCGAGGTCGTCGTTGAGGATCGCGTTGCGGATGTCGTCCACGAGTTGGCCTTTCTGGGTGTCCGGCGCGTCGGTCGCGCCGGTCATAGGTTACTCGACAGTAACTTTGCTCAGTGAGTGGCCGCGGGTTCGACGAGTTCGACCAGCACGCCGCGGGCATCCTTGGGGTGGATGAAGTTCACCCGGCTGTCGGCGGTGCCGCGCCGGGGTGCGTCGTAGAGCAGGCGCATACCCCGTTCGCGCAGCGTCGCGCTGACCGCCTCGATGTCGTCGACGGTGTAGGCGACCTGTTGGACGCCCGGGCCGACGCGGTCGATGAACTTCGCGATGGTGGAGTCCTCGTTCAGCGGGGCGAGGAGCTGGATGCGAGTGGTGCCGTCGCCGACGGCCAGCATCGCCTCACGTACCCCTTGTTCCTCATTCGTCTCTTCATGCACGCTGACCACGCCGAATGTGTCACGGTAGAAGGCGATCGCCTCATCGAGGTCGGGCACCGCAATGCCGACATGGTCGATCTTGCTGAACAAGCTTGGCTCGGGCATCTGACCATCCTCCCAACCTCAAGCGCTTACCGACGATGAGCCGTGCCACGGTTCACACCGAGCAGGGGGCGGTCCTGGATACAGTGGACTGTCGGCCCCCGGCCGCTGCATCCACCCGCACCTTCACGGCCGGGCTCATCGAGGAGGACACCCGCACATGGCTGGATCGGTCATCGTCAACGGAGCGCGCACCCCTATGGGCCGCCTGCTCGGCTCGCTGAAGGACTTCTCGGGAGCCGATCTCGGTGGGGTCGCGATCAAGGCCGCGCTCGAGCGCTCGGGCGTCTCCCCCGAGCAGGTCCAGTACGTGATCATGGGACAGGTGCTGCAGGCCGGGGCCGGGCAGATTCCCGCCCGCCAGGCCGCGCACAAGGCCGGTATCCCGCTCTCGGTCCCGGCGCTGACGATCAACAAGGTCTGTCTGTCCGGCCTCGACGCGATCGCCCTGGCCGACCAGCTCATCCGCGCCGGCGAGTTCGACATCATCGTCGCCGGCGGCCAGGAGTCGATGACCCAGGCCCCGCACCTGCTGCCGAAGTCGCGCAGCGGCTACAAGTACGGCGCGGTCGAAATGATCGACGCGATGGCCTTCGACGGGCTCACCGACATCTTCGACAACATCCCCATGGGTGAGTCGACCGAGCACCACAACGGCAAGCTTGGCCTCGGCCGCGTGGAGCAGGACGAGTTCTCCGCCCGCTCGCACCAGCGCGCGGCCATCGCGCAGAAGAACGGCGTGTTCGACGAGGAGATCACCCCCGTCCTCATCCCGCAGCGCAAGGGTGACCCGATCGAGTTCCGCGAGGATGAGGGCATCCGCGGCGACACCACCGCCGAATCGTTGTCGAAGCTGCGCCCTGCGTTCACCAAGGACGGCACGATCACCGCCGGCTCGGCCTCGCAGATCTCCGACGGCGCCGCCGCCGTGATCGTCATGAGCAAGGCCAAGGCCGAGGAACTCGGGCTCACCTGGATCGCCGAGATCGGTGCGCACGGCAACGTCGCCGGGCCGGACAACTCGCTGCAGTCGCAGCCGGCCAACGCGATCAAGGACGCGTTGCGCAAGGAGCAGCTCGAGGTGTCCGACCTCGACGTCATCGAGATCAACGAGGCGTTCGCGGCCGTGGGCATCCAGTCGATGAAGGACCTCGGTGTCTCGGCTGACATCGTCAACGTCAACGGCGGTGCGATCGCGCTGGGTCACCCGATCGGCATGTCCGGCGCGCGGCTCGCACTCTCCCTGGCGCTGGAGCTCAAGCGGCGCGGCGGTGGCACCGGTGCCGCGGCGCTGTGCGGCGGCGGCGGCCAGGGCGACGCGCTGATCCTGCACGTCTCAGCCTGATCGTTGGCGGTCTCGCGGCGCGACCTCGACATCGCGGACCTCGTCGAGCGGGCCCGTGGCGGTGAGGCGCGGGCCGTCGCCCGGCTGATCTCGCTCGTCGAGCGCGATTCGCCGGCGCTGCGCGACGTCGCGGCGGCGCTCGCCCCGTACGGCGGCCACGCGCAGGTGGTGGGGCTGACCGGCTCGCCCGGCGTCGGCAAGTCGACGTTGACCAACGCCTTGGTGACGTCGCTGCGCGAGGTCGGCAAGCGGGTCGGCGTGCTGGCGGTCGATCCGTCCTCGCCGTTCTCCGGCGGTGCGTTGCTGGGCGACCGCGTGCGCATGCAGGACCACGCCACCGACGAGGGTGTCTTCATCCGCTCGATGGCCTCGCGTGGGCAGCTGGGCGGCTTGTCGGCCGCGGTGCCGCAGGCGCTGCGCGTGCTCGACGCCGCGGGCTGCGACATCGTGCTCGTCGAGACGGTCGGGGTCGGGCAGGCCGAGGTCGAGATCGCCTCGCTGGCCGACACCACGCTGCTCGTCGTGGCGCCCGGCTTCGGCGACGGGATCCAGGCGGCCAAGGCCGGCATCATCGAGATCGCCGACATCTTCGTCGTCAACAAGGCCGACCGCGACGGCGCCGACCAAGTGGTACGCGACCTGCGCTACATGCAGTCGCTCGGCGGCCGGCACTCAGCCGCCGGCTGGTGGCGCCCCCCGATCGTGAAGACCGTGGCCGCGCGGGCCGAGGGCATGGACAAGGTGATCGAGGCCATCGAGAAGCACGGCGCGTGGATGGTCGAGCACGGCGAGTTCGACCGCCGCCGCGCCGCGCGGGCCGCGGCCGAGATCGAGGCCATCGCGCTCGGCACGGTCAAGCAGCGCTTCGCGTCGGTGCACGGGTCAGCCGCGCTCGACGAGGCGGCCACGCGCGTCGTCGACGGCAAGACCGACCCGTACACCGCCGCCGACGAGCTCGTGGCCACGCTTTAGCGCACGACGAACCGGCGGGCGGAACTACTTGATCACGGCGTCGATCGTCTTCTTCAGCGCCGACGGCTGAGCCGGCGACCTCGGGGCCTTGGCCTTGGCGTCGAGCATCCGCTGACCGAGTTCGGCGAGCTGCTTGCGGCCCAGGCCCTCGCGAACCTTGGGGAACCACTCGTCCTCTTCCTCTTCGATGTGGTGCGTGACGTTCTCGATGAGGACGGTGGTCTTGGCATCGAAGCGCTCGGCCGTCGCCGGCAGGGCGAAGAGCTCCATGACCAGGACGTCGGCGACGTGGTGCTCCTCGTACGACTCGAGCACGTCGTCCTCGAGTTCGGGCAGCAGTCGGCGGACCTCCGGGTACATGACCTCGTTCTCGATGTAGGTGTGCACGGTGAGCAGCTCGATCATCTTGGCGACGAGATCGGCCTTCGCCTTCGTGGCGTTCTCGCCGGCCTTCTCGAAGTCGCGAAACACCTTGCGGATCTCTTTGTGGTCATTCTTCAACAGGACAATGGCGTCGGTCGACATAGGTCTCCTTCAGGAATGGACATACGTAGGTGCCCTACCCCGATCGGCCGCGCGCTACGGCGTGCGCGGGGAAACTCGGACCTCGATCACGCCGCGACCGGCGGCTATTCCGTCAGGTTGTCGATGAACTCGCGAGTGAGCTGGGCGGTCTGCTCGGGGAACTCGAACTGGGGGACATGCCCGCAGTCCTCGAGCACGACGCTCTCGGCGCTCGGCAGTGCCTCGGACACGAAGCGGGCGAAACCGGCCGGCACGAGCACGTCCTTGTCGCCCCAGATGAACAGGGCCGGCGGCTTGAGGGTCGGCAACCGCTCCCAGAATCCGGTCTCGCCGAACGGCTCGTCGAGGTACACGTGGCGCAGCGCGGAGAAGATCGCGAGCCGGTTCGCCCGGATCGTCACCACGCGGATGAACTCGTCGATTGCGGCCTCGTACCAGGCGGTGGGCAGGCGGGACGGGTCGGCGAACAGGTTGCGCAGGCCGCCCATCGCGATCCGGCGCGGGATCCGTACCGGCAACGACGCGATCTCGTCGGGGACGATGCGCACGAACGGCACCAGCTGCCGCAACTTGCGAAAGGCGACGGCCGGACACAGCAGCACCAGGCCGCGCACCTCGTACGGCGAGTTGAGCGCGGCCTCGAGCGACGTCCGGCCGCCGAGGCTGTTGCCGACGAGGATCGCCGGTTGATCGCAAGTCTCGCGCAGGAACGCGATGAGCCAGTCGCCGAGGTAGCGCGCGGCGTGCTGCTGGCCGGTGGCCTGTGTGCCGCCGTGGCCCGGCAGATCCGGCGCCAGGACACGGAAGTCCTTCGACAGCGCCGGGATCAGGGGCAGCATCGATGCGTTCGTCGCGCTCAGGCCGTGGACGAGAACCACCGGCGGCGCGTCGACCGGGCCGGCCTCGAGATAGAACGTCTCGAGGCCGCCAGCGCGGATCGAGCGCGTGTACGTGCGGGTGTCGTCGGCCTCATCCCCTGGGAACAGGCCGTCGAGCTGCAGCGCGAGCGCGAGGTTGCCGCGCACGGTGAGCGATCCGTCGAGGAAGGCCTGCACACCGGACAGCCGACCGGACACGACGTCGGTCAGCACCTCCAACGGCGCGCGGACGGTGGTCGTGGGGTGCGCCGGGCCACCGCGGCGGGCGCTGGCCCGGCCGTTCTCGATATCGACCGTCCAGTTGGCCATCCCGCCGGCGGTGAACAGTAGGCTCGCGGACTTCTCGGACAGCAGCGGCGAGTAGATGCCTAGCAGGCGCTCGCGCAGCAGCGGTAGGAGATCGTTGTCCGGCACCTGTCCATCCTGCCCAACCGGTGGTGAAACCGCGCAGCAGCAGGGATGCCGGCGAGTAACGTCACGTCGGGCAGGTCGACGGGGCGCCGCGCTGGCTATGCCTGCCTGGCGTGCGCGGGCTGCGGCGCCTCGGACGATTCTTCGACCTCGAGCAGCGAGACCTCGTGCAGCGACTCCTCGTAGGCGTGGTGTCCACCTCGTATGC
>CAXTHY010000138.1:5113-6235 GCA_964244175.1 uncultured Jatrophihabitans sp.
CCACGTTGATCACCAGTACGGCGATCTTGAGCCAGCTGACCTTCTCGGACAGTTCGTACACCTCGAGGGGAATGAACAGGGTGGTGCCGACGACGGCGACGTATTCACCCCAGCGCTTGAGTGACCACAGGCCGATGCCCTCGAGGACCTGCAGCAGCCCGTAGAACAGGATTGCGACCGCGACCAGGTTGAGCGTCGACGGTTTGGCGTGCAGCACCTTCTCGATGGAGTGGATCGTCGAGGAGTCGGACACGTTGAAGTGGATCTGTCGAAAGAACGGGTCGAGTGACTTCAGGTCGCGTTCGAACAGCTCCTTCAGGCTTACCTGGCTGCTCTTCAGCCGGAACACGGCGATCGACAGCAGCACCAGCAGCAGGCCGCGTACCCACCGTTCGATCGCCAGGGCGCGGAGGATGAACGCGGCCCGCAGCGCTTTGCCGCGCAGCAACACCGGCGCGTCCTCGGCCGGCCCTGAGCCGTGCGGCTCGCCCAGCACGTAGGTCCCGCAGCGCAGGCAGCGCCACGCGTCGCCGAGCGGTGTCGTGGCCTCGAGCTTGGTCCGGTACTCCGGTTCGGTGACGGCATACGTGACGTGCCCCCTGCGGGCACACGATCGCAGGTTCCACTCCATGGCCGGGCAGCTTATGTGAGTCGACCCCGAATCCGCGCGCGTTGTCGATTTCGCGTCGCAGCGATCGTCGGGACAATGAAGGTCCGGGAGGCGGACCCCGACTCTGAGGAGCACAGATGTCCCAGTACCTCATCCTGATCTACGACGACGAGGTCGCGTACCAGGAGGCCGACGAAGAGCGCAATGGCCACATCATGAGCGGCCACCAGGCCTTCGGTGAGAAGAACGCCGCCGCCATCGTGGGCGGCAATGCCCTGCAGCCGACGACGACCGCGACCACCGTGCGCCCGGACGGCGCCGACGGGTTCACGGTCACCGACGGTCCGTTCGCCGAGACCAAGGAAGCGCTCGGCGGCTACTACCTGGTCGAGGCCGCCGATCTGGACGAGGCGATCGAGTTGGCCAAGCAGATCCCGGTGCTCGCTGGCGGGCTCGAGGTCCGTCCGATCATGGTGTACAGCTGAGCCCGGCCGAGGTGGCGGCTGCGGTCG
>CAXTHY010000139.1:0-6170 GCA_964244175.1 uncultured Jatrophihabitans sp.
ACCGTCAACGACGTCGTGCTGGCGATGTGCTCGGGTGCGCTGCGCAACTACATGGTGAGCATGGACGCGCTGCCCGACGCCCCGCTGATCGCGATGGTCCCGGTGTCGCTGCACGGGTCCGAAACCGGCTCGGGTGACGGCGGTGGCAACGCGGTCGGCGTGGTGATGTGCAATCTCGGCACCGACCGGTCCGACCCCGGCGAGCGTCTCGCGACCGTGCACCGTTCGATGGAGGCGGGCAAGCAGGTGCTGGGCACGATGAGCCCGATGCAGATCATGGCGATGAGCGCGATCGGGGTGAGCCCGCTGGCCATCTGGCCGCTGCTGCGCATGACCGGCACGGTGCGGCCGCCGTTCAACCTGGTGATCTCTAACGTGCCGGGCCCGCGCGCGCCGATGTACTGGAACGGGGCGCGGCTGGACGGGCTGTACCCGCTGTCGATCCCGCTCGACGGGCAGGCGTTGAACATCACCTGCACGAGCTATTCGAGTGAGATCGCATTCGGGCTGACCGGCTGCCGGCGCACGGTGCCGCACCTGCAGCGGCTGCTGAGCTACCTCGACGACGAGCTCGGCGCGCTCGAGAAGGCCGTCGGCGTCTAGCGTCCGAGGTCAGGCGGCGCCGTGACTCGCCGGCACCAGCTCCGACTCCGGGGGCGGCCCGGGCGGGGTGCCGTCGCCGAATGGCCGGGCGCCGAGCTCGTCGCGGCCGTGCGGCTCGAGCCAACCGCGGGCGTCCGGGCCGGCCGGCACGATGCCCGACGGATTGATGTTCTTGTGGACCAGGTAGTAGTGCTGTTTGATCTGCACGAAATCGGTGGTGTCGCCGAAGCCGGGTGTCTGGAACAGGTCCCGGGCGTAGGCCCAGAGCACCGGCAGCTCGGTGAGCTTCTGCCGGTTGCACTTGAAGTGGCCGTGATAGACGGCGTCGAAGCGCGCGAGGGTGGTGAACAGCCGCACGTCGGCCTCGGTGATCGTGTCGCCGACGAGATAGCGCTGCCCCCGCAGCCGCTCGGTCAGCCAGTCCAGCCGGGCGAACAGGGCGGCGTAGGCCCGGTCGTAGGCGCGCTGGCTGCGGGCGAAGCCGCACTTGTAGACACCGTTGTTGACGTCGGTGAAGACGAGCTGGGCGACGTGCTCGATCTCGTCCCGCGCCGCCTCGGGGTACAGATCGGGGGCGCCGGCGCGGTGGTAGGCCCGCCACTGCGTCGACAGGTCCAGCGTCAGCTGTGCGTAGTCGTTGGTGACGACCTGCCCGGTGGGGACGTCGACGAGGGCGGGCACGGTGATCCCGCGCGCGTAGTGCGGGTCGCGGGCGAAATACGCCTCTTGCAGACGCTCGATGCCGAGCACCGGATCGCGGCCACCCGGGTCGAGGTCGAAGGTCCAGCTGCGTTCGTCGTGAGTAGGCCCGCACAGGCCCAGCGATAGGACGTCCTCGAGGCCCAGCAGGCGACGCACGATGATCGCGCGGTTCGCCCACGGGCAGGCCCGAGCGGCGATCAGCCGATAACGCCCGGGCTCGACCGGATAGCCCTCACGGCCGTCGGCTGTCACACGGGTGTTGAGGTAGTTGTCGTCGCGCTGGAAACTACCGTCCTGGCCCAGATCCTTGGTGTCCGAATCGGTGCTCACCTGCACAGTCTGCCCCGGTGGCGGTCGGAACGCAGTGAACGTCAGTTGTCGATCACCGCGAGCAGTTCGGCGTAGACGCGGTCGAGCGAGCCGGCGGGCGAGTGCAGCACCCGCGCCCGCGGCCGGCTGTTGACCAGCAGCAACAACCGGTCGTACATCGCGGTCAGCGTCGGCTCACCACCCAGGGCCGCGACGAGTTCCCCGGTCTCGACGTGTCCCGGCTCGGCCGCCGCCGCAGTACGGGCGGCGAAGCGGCGCAGCAGGGTGTCGCGGTCGTCCATCAGGACGATCTCGACGAAGTCCGCGCCCGTGTCCCGCGCGACCGCCTCGACCTCGTCGAGGAACTGCGGACGGCCGAGGTACTGCGGCAGCACGACGTCGTGACCGTCGGCGAGATGCCGGCGGGCCATGACCAGCGTCAGCCCCCGCGCCGCGAGCCCGGCGCTGCTGGCGTCGTCACGCCAGCGGCCGAGCAGGCGCCGGATGCTGTCGAGGTCCAGCACCAGCGTCATCGGATGCTCGTCGGCATAGCGGCGCGCCAGGGTGTTCTTGCCGACTGCCGGGGGGCCGTTGAGCAGGATCAGGCGAGGCACCCGGGCACGGTAGCCGACGCCGTCCGCGCGGGCGGGTCAGCCGCCCTGGGCGAGCTCCGCGACGTCCTGCCACTGGCGCCAGATCTCCAGGCGCGACGCGTAGTCCTTCTCGGCGATGCCGAGCGGTGCGGCGCCGAAGAAGACGCGTAGCGGCGGCTCATCGGCATCCACAACGCGCAGGATCGCGGCCCGGCTGGCGCTGGGGTCGCCCGGTGTCGCGGTGCGCTGCGCGCGCTGCTCCTGCGCCTGCTTGCGCACATCGTCGTAATCGGCCAGTTCAGTGGAGTGTTTGGCCGAGGGGCCGGCCCAGTCGGTGGAGAACCCGCCGGGCTCGATCAGGGTCACCTTGATGCCGAAGCTCGCGACCTCTTGGGCCAGCGACTGGCTGATGCCCTCGAGGGCCCACTTCGACGCGTGGTACGCCCCGACCATGTGGAAGGCCGAGATGCCGCCGATCGACGACACCTGAATGATGTGCCCGCTGCCCTGCGCACGCAGGAACGGCAGCGCCGCCTGCGTCACCCAGAGCGCACCGAAGAGGTTCGTCTCGATCTGCTGGCGAGCGTCGTCCTCGCTCAGTTCCTCGACCATGCCGAAGTGGCCGTAGCCGGCGTTGTTGACGACGATGTCCAGGCGAGCGAACTTCTCATGGGCCGCGGCGACGGCGGCGAAGTCGGCGTCGCGGTCGGTGACGTCGAGCTTGAGCGGCAACAGGTGATCGCCGTACTTCTCGACCAGATCGTCGAGCGTGCTCGTGTCGCGGGCGGTCGCGGCGACGGAGTCACCGCGTTCGAGGGCGGCGATCGTCCACTCGCGGCCGAAGCCGCGGGACGCGCCGGTGATGAACCAGGTCTTGGCGGTCATGACTCCTTCGTACTCGTGTCCGGGTGCTCCGGCCAGGCGCACACGCCATTTGCCTCAGCGCGAATAGCTCACCGCGGCCGGTGGCGCTCAGTCATCGCGCGAGGTCAGTGTTGGTTGCAACCCAACGACCCGGCGGGTGGCGAGCGCGATGAAGGCCGTCAGGAACGGCAGCAGGCCCAGTGCAATGGTCAGCGAGCTCGCCCCGGACAGTGCCCCGATCAATGGCGGACCGCACACGAATCCGGCCCACCCGAGCCCGGACACGGCCGCGACACCGACGCCGGGGTGGATTCCGGGTAGTCGGCCGGCGGCGCTGAAGGCCGACGGCACGACCGCGCCGAGCCCGAGACCGAGCACGAAGAACCCCACCACGGCCACCGGCGCGGCGCGGACGATGAGCGCGCCCGCGAAGCCGATCGTCGCGGCGCCGGCCAGGACGGGCAGCACGGCGCGGGCGCTGTGCCGCTCGACCAGCCGATCACCGAAGACGCGCACGATCACCATGGCCAGCGCAAACGCGGTGTAGCCAAGGCCGCCGATCGCGGCACCGGTGCCGAGCGTGTCGCGCAGGTACACCGACGACCAGTCGGCGGCGGCGCCTTCGCACAGCATCGACGCGAACGCGATGCCGCCCAGGATGAGCATCGGGACGGAGACGCGGCGCCGGCCCGTCCGCTCGTCGTCGCCCGGCTCGTGCGGCGGGTCGGGCAGCATGCGCACGGTCAGCGCTCCGGCGGCGACGAGTGCGACGCCGCCCAGGACGAGGAGCTGCCCCGACAGCGAGACTCCGATCGCCACGCCCAGGGTGCCGACGCCGGCGCCGGCGAACGCGCCGATGCCCCACCACGCATGCATGCCGTTCATCAGCGGCCGGTTCTTGGCCTTCTCGACGGTGATGGCCTGCGTGTTCATCGCGATGTCGAGACCGCCCTGGAACGCGCCCCACGCCAGCAGGGCGAGGAACAGCAACGGCACCGACCCGACCACGCCGATCAGCGGGCCGCTCAGGCAATACCCCACGAGCGCGACCTGCACCATGCGCCGGCTACCGAGGCGCGGAACGAGCCAGGCCATCAGTCCGATCGCGCTGACCGACCCCACCGGCGCCCCCAGCAAAGCGACGCCCAAGCCGGCGTCGTCGACCCCGAGGCGGGCCTTGACGTGCGGGATGTGCGCGGCCCACGACGCGAACAGCAGACCGTGCACGAAGAAGACGGAGACGACGGCGACGTGCGCGCGCGGATTCACGCGCGCGGCCGTCACCGGGGGAGCCGTCACCGTCCACACAGTACGACGACGCTGGAACCGCGATACGGCACGATCAGTTGATGTTCGCTGAGTTCGAGGAGTGGGATGCCGACGTGGGCGGCGCAGTGACGCTGCACGGGCGCAGCGGCGGCGCGGGGCCGCCCGTGCTGCTGCTGCACGGTCACCCGCGCACGCACACGACGTGGTACCAGGTGGCCCCATTGCTCGTGGCGGCCGGGCACACGGTCGTCTGCCCCGACCTGCGCGGTTACGGCCGCTCCAGCAAGCCGGCGACCACCCCCGACCACGCGCCCTACTCCAAACGGGCGATGGCCGCGGACCTGGTTCCGCTCATGCGGGGCCTCGGGCACGAGCGCTTCGCCGTCGTCGGGCACGACCGAGGCAGCTACGTCGCGCTGCGCCTCGCCCTCGACGCGCCCGATGCGGTCACGGCGCTCGGCCTGCTCGACTGCGTCCCGATCGGCGAGGCGCTGGCACGAGCCGACGCGCGGTTCGCCGCCGCTTGGTGGCACTGGTTCTTCTTCGCGCAACCGGACAAGCCCGAGCGCGCCATCCTGGCCGACCCGAACGCCTGGTACCGCAACGATCCCGCCGCGATGGGCGCGCAGAACTGGGCCGACTACCAGCGCGCGATCCACGACCCGGCCACCGTCGGCGCGATGCTCGAGGACTACCGCGCCGGGCTGGGCATCGACCGCGCCCACGACGACGCCGACCGGGCCGCCGGGCGGACGGTGCGGTGCCCGACGTTGGTGGCCTGGTCGGCCCGCGACGACCTCGAGGAGCTCTACGGCGACGTGCTGGGCATCTGGCGCGCGTGGGCGGCTGATCTGCGCGGCGCTGTGATCGACAGCGGTCACCACATGGCCGAAGAGGCGCCGGAGCAGCTGGCCGAGACGTTGATCGGCTTTCTCGCCGGGGGACTGGCGGCGGAGATTCACGTCGCGGCCGAGGACGACCCGCGGGCCTTCTACGTGCGCTACCTGCAGCGCTGCAACGAGCACCGCTTCGACGAGCTGGGCGAATTCGTCGCCGCCGACGTCGAGGTGAACGGACAACCGGTCGGGCTCGCCGCCTACACGGCCAAGCTGCAGGCGATCGGCGAGTTCTCCCGCGACTACCACTGGACAATCGAGCACCTGCTCGTCGACGGGCCACTCATCAGCGCTCACCTGCGCGACACCGGCACGCACACCGGTCCGCGGTGGGGGATCGCGGCCACCGGCCGGCGCGTCACCGCTCAGGAGTTCGCGGTGTACCGGCGGCGCGCGGGCAAGATCGCGCAGGTGTGGGTGACGGCCGACGACCTTCATGTGCTCGAACAGCTGCGGGCGCCACAGGTGCTTGATCCAAGTATCGATCCGGCGCGATAGACCACCGATCGATACTTCGATCGTTGCAAGCGGCGGCGCCGGGCCGGGCGTTTCGCGAACGAAAGTCCAGCGTCAGCGGCTCGTGAGGATGACGAGTTGCCGGGTCGCTCTGGTCATCGCGACGTAACGGTCGACGGCTCCTTCGATGCCCGGGCCGAATGCCTCTGGGTCGACGAGGACGACGAGGTCGAACTCGAGCCCCTTCGACAGCTCCGGCGTCAGCGACCGGACACGGGACGTCGACTGGAAGCTCGGGTCGCCGATGACGCAGGCGATCCCCTCGGCCTGTGCGGCGAGCCAGGTGTCGAGGATCGAGCGCAGCTCGCAAGCAGATCCGTACACGACGGGGACGCCGCTGCTGCGGATCGACGTCGGCACGTTGGCGTCGGGGAGCACGGCCCGGATGACCGGCTCGGCTTCGGCCATGATCTCTTCC
>CAXTHY010000140.1:0-6168 GCA_964244175.1 uncultured Jatrophihabitans sp.
GGCGGTGAGACGCCGCCGCCGACCACGACCGCGTCGCTGCCGGCCAACGTCTACCTCGCCGGACCGCTGCCCGCAGGATCGGCCAGCAGCCCGACCGCAAATACGCTCACCTACCGACCGCTCAATGGTTCGGTCATCGGGCCGCAGAACACCGTCACGACGAGCGGGATCACGTGGAGCACGACCCGGGGCGCGTTCCTGGTCGGCGGCTCGATCTACTACCCGTCGACCGACGGCAACTTCTACACGGCCTCGTTCAACGGCACGTCGGTCGGCCCGCCCGCCGTCCTCGACGCGTACGACGATCCGGCGTGGAAGGACGTCGCCACCGGCTCGCACCCGCAGACGCACGAGACCTATCAGGGCGTGAAGTCCAACTACTACAGCGAGATCTCCTCGATCACCGGCCAGTTCTACGCCAACGGGCGCATCTACTACTCGATGTCGGGCAAGACCGCGCTGTACTACCGCTACTTCGAACTGGACGACGGCGTCGTCGGAGGTACCGAGTTCTCGGTCGCCGGCGCCGACTTCAGCAACGTCGAGGGCATGACGCTCTCGGGCACGGCCCTCTACTACGCCGGGCGCACCAACGGGCAGTTGCACTCGGTTCCGTTCGTGAACGGCAGGCCGACCGGCACCGGGGCCGCGATCCTGAGCGCGTCGGGTGTCGACTGGCGCGCGCGCAGCCTGTTCCTGCACGGGCCGCCGGACTCGACCGACCAGGCACCCGTAGCCACCGCCACGATCACCTGCAGCTACCTGGTGTGCAGCTTCAACGCCTCGGCCTCGTCCGATCCCGGCGGGACCGTCACCCGATGGGGCTGGACCTTCGGCGACCGTGGTACCAGCGTCGGCCAGACCGTGACGCACACCTACACGAGCGGCGGCCCCCATTCCGTGAGTCTGGCCGTCACCGACGACAAGGGCTTGATCGACAACTGGACCGGCTCGGCCCCGGCCGTGGGGCGCACTACCACGACGTCGGTCAGTTGCTCGGCCACCGCTGTGCGGGTGAATGCCACGACGACGTGCACGCTCACCACGAAGGACGTCTCGCGCGCGCCGGCTTCGGTGCCGTCCGGAACGGTGCACGTCACGAGCAACGGCTCGGGCGCGCTGTCGCCCTCGACGTGCACGCTGAAGGCGGCGAAGTCACCGGCCACCGCCAGTTGTGCGGTGCGATACCGGCCTCGTTCGCGCGGATCGGGCGCCCACACGCTGACCGCGACGTACTCCAGCGACGGCGTCCACTCGACCAGCAGGGGCGCCCGCCGGCTCTCGGTGTTGCCGCTCGTGCCGAGGGTGACGCTCGCTTCGTCGCACCTGGTCCGCCACTCGACGAAGGTCACGGTCGGCGTGCGCTGTTCGGTGACGACCTGCCGGGGTTCGGTGACGCTCTACAAGACGCACACGATCGGCAAGGTGTCCTACAGTGTGTCGGCGAAGCACGGCCGGCACGTCACCGTGAAACTCAGTGCCTACGGCAAGAAGCTGTTGAAGCACGCGAGCCGTAAGCATCCGAAGCACATCAGGGTGCGCATCACGGTGTCCGGCGGCAAGTCGGTCGCCCGCTCGGCCACTGTCACCTAGCTGATCACTGCGCTGCTCTTCGGGTCGATCAAAATCTTCGCGTGGGTCTCGGGATCGCCGAGCGCGGTGAAGGCTGTCTCCACGCCCGCCAGCCCGACGACGCCGGTGACGACCGGCGCAGCATTCACCTTGCCGTCGGCGAGCAGGTGCAGCGAATCGCGGAAGTCCAGCGGGGTGTAGCCGAGGACGAAGCGCAGGTCGATCTCCTTGTTGATCGCTAACGCCGGCCGGATGCGATCGGTCTCCATGCACACGCCGACGACGACGACTCGCGAGTAGAGCGGTGCGCCGGTGATGAGCTGGTCGATGACTCCGGGCACGCCGACACACTCGAAGATGACCGGGTGCTTCGGTGTTGCGGCACCCACAGCCTGGGCCAACTGCCAGATGCGCTGCCACGGCACGAGCGGTATCCGGCGCAACTTCTCCATCGTCGCGACGGCCAGTTCTAGGACATCGCTCGCGGATACCAGATGCTTGTACTCGTTGGCCGACTCGAACGGCGACTCCTGCGCCGGGTCGATGACCACGTCAGCTCCGCAGGCGGCAGCGAGTGCGCGCCGACCCCCGGAGAAGTCGCTGGCGACGACGGTGCGGACCCCGCTCGCCTTGAGCATGCAGATTACGGCCAAGCCGACCGGTCCGCAGCCGATGACGACCCCGACCTGGCCCTTGCTGATCTCACTGCGCCGCACGGCGTGCAGGCCGACCGCCATGGGTTCGGTGAGGGTCGCCAGCTCCGTCGACAGCCCGTTCGGGACGGCAAACGTCAGCGATTCCTCGACGAGCACCTGCTCGGCGTAGCCGCCGGGCGCGGCAGTCGAGAGCCCCGTGGTGTGCACGGCACCGTCGCGGCGCAGCAGCGGGAGCGACACGACCTTCGTGCCAGTGCGCAACAGTTTCCCGGCCCGCGGGCCGTGGTCGAGCACCTCACCGCAGAACTCGTGGCCCAACACGACCGACTCGTGGGAGCGGAAGATCCCGTCGTAGCCGACCTCGCTGGTGATGTCGGCCAGCTCGTTGCAGTGGGTGCGGGCATGCAGGTCCGAGCCGCAGATGCCGCACCGCAGGACCTCGAGCAGCAATTGGCCGCGGCCCGGCTCCGGTGTCGCCAGGTCGACCACCTCGAGCTTCTCGTCCTTGCAGCTGACCGCTCTCATCGGGCCCCTCTCGGCAGGTGACTGGTCGCCCAGTCTCCCCGGCCCCGTCGCAGCTGTCACCCGGCGCGCCAGGCGTTCGGGGTGATCTCCCCAATCGGCTTTCATAGTGTAAAGTTATTGTTAAGGGACACCACGGAGAGTTATAAGGCTTCACCCCTTCCCCCACAGGCCTGCGGGGTGCCTCCCGCCGAAATGTGCCCCCATGCCGTTCGCCCCGTCCACGTTCAAATTCCTGCTCCTTCCTGCCGGCGCCCTCCTTGCGGTGGGTATCGCCCTGCCGCTGGCGAGTGCTAGCGCCGCGGCCCCGGTCGTCACCATGGGCAGTGCGGCGTCCTACGCCGTGCTGGGCTCGTCGACCGTGACCAACACCGGCGCGTCCGTGCTCGGCGGCGATCTCGGGGTCAGCCCCGGAACGTCCGTGACGGGTTTCCCACCGGGCGTGTCCACCAGCGCGCCCGTGCTCGGCACCGATGCCGCCACGGCCCAGCAGGACGCGACGGCCGCGTACAACGATGCCGCTGCGCCGGCGCCGGACGAGCCAGGTCTGGACTCCAAATACCTGGGTGATCGCACGCTGCTCGCCGGGGTCTACCGGCAGCCGACGTTGGTCCTCGACGGCGATCTGACGCTTGACGCTCAGGGCGATCCGAACGCGGTGTTCCTGCTGCAGGCCGGGACGACCCTCGACACCGATGCGACGAGCAGCGTCACGCTGGTCAACGGCGCCAGCGCCTGCAACGTGTTCTGGCAGGTCGGCACGTCAGCGACCCTCGAAACCGGCACGGCCTTCGCCGGCACCATCCTGGCCCACGTTTCGATCACCGCCAACACCGGCGCGTCGGTCACCGGCCGGCTCCTGGCGAACACCGGGGCGGTCACCCTCGACACCAACGCGATCACCGACCCGACCTGCCCAGCGGCGGTGGTGCCGTCGACGGATACGTCCACCAGCGTGGTCCCGCCGACCGACACGACCACCAGCGTCGTCCCGCCGACCGACACCTCCACCAGCGTCGTCCCGCCGACCGACACCACCACCAGCGTCGTCCCCCCGACCGACACCACCACCAGCGTCGTGCCACCGGCCGACACCACCACCAGCGTCGTGCCACCGGCCGACACCACCACCAGCGTCGTCCCGCCGACCGACACGTCCACCAGCGTCGTGCCGCCGGTCGACACCCCGACCACAGTGGGGTCGACGGTCACCCTGCCGACGGGGGGCCTGCCGGTCGCGGGCACGACCAGCAGATCACTCGCGGGCGTCGGTACCAGCTCCACACACGGTGGTCAGGTCGGTGCGACATCATCGTCGACCTCCACCCAGGCCACAGCAACCAACTCGACGACGGACAGTACCGATACGACGACGCTGGCGCAGACGGGCGCAAGTCCGGCCCTGCCCTTCGTCGGTGCATTGATTGCGCTGGTCCTAGGCATCGCGTTGCTGCTGGCGAGCCGCTTCCGGGCGACACCGACACACCGCCGGTGACGCCGGGCGGGTCTTCGTCGCCGGCGACGCCAGCACGTTGACTGCACTCGACGAGAAGTCAGGGCATCCGGCGTGCACGAAGCAGGTGGTCCCAACACGACCTACGACTACACCATCATCGCCGCCATGACCGGGCTCGTCGTCGCGGCGCGTCAGTCGACGGGCGTCCGGTCGTCGCGCCAGGTGATGCGGTTGTAACCGTAGGCCCGCGCGGCCTCGCGCACATCTCCGGCGATAGTTTCCATCTCCGCCCGGATGAGCAGTTCGCCGTCGACGTTGTAGAGCGAGATGAGCACGGCGACCCGGCCCCTGTAGAGCGCCTCGAGCGGCAATTCGATCCGGCCGCCGCCGAACGTGGTGATCACCAGCGTGCCGCCCCATTCGAGCTCGGCGCGCGACTCGGAGAACGCGTACACGGCCACCCGCTCGAGATCGCGGAGTTGGCGCAGGTCCACCCGCAGGTGCTCGAACTCGTCGCGGCCGGACACGATCACCGGCCGACGCGACGACGGAGCGTAACGGTTGCCGCCGCTCAGCTGGACGGTCGAGGTGTGGCCGGAGCGCAGCTGGTAGGCCGCACCCAGGCGCAGATCGCCGACGTCAGCTGAGCACACTGCTTCGATGCTCAGCAGGCCGATGCCCGACTGGAGCCGGGTCAGCACCGCCGTCGGGTCCTTGACGCTGAGCAGTTGCTGCTGGCCGGCGCGGACCCGCAGCCCGCTCGGGGGACGAACCGTCGGCCGCGTCGGTTTCCGGCGGACCGCCGAGGTGGCTGGTGCGCCCGGCGTGGCGTCGAGGTCGAGCGGGCTCGACGGACGGGCGGCAGCAGGCGGCGTGGGCGGGTTCGCTGCCGCGGGGGGCGCGCTCGCCGGCGGCGTGGTCACCGGGCGCCGGGCGCGATCGGGCCGCTCGAACGAGATCGACCCGCTCGACGGGGCCGGATCGGGCGGCCGGCTCGCCCGTGCCGGGTGCTTGCCGCGTCCGGCGATGAAGTCGGCGATCGCCGCGCGGACGGCGTCGTCGCTCTGCGCCGGGACCGGCGCGGCCACGCGCGGCCTGGCGCGATGCCGCAAGAAGGTGAGATCGGCGCGCGGCGGGGCGGAACCGGGATCGGCGATCACTGTGCCGCGCTCACCGGGCACGTTCCTTCACAGGGGAACTCCGTAGTCCGCCGCAACGCCGGCGATGCCCTTCGAGTACCCCTGCCCGAGCACCTTGAACTTCCAGCCCCCGTCGTGGCGGTAGATCTCACCGAGCACGACCGCGGTCTCGGCGTCGAACACCGGCGCGAGGTCCTCGGAGCGGATCAGCTCGGCGTTCCCTTCGCGGTTGAGCACGCGGATCACGCAGGAGCGCAACTGTCCGAGCGTGCGCCGCTGGGCCGGACCCTCGTTCACGTACAGGACGGCGACAATGCGCTCGATGTCGGGCGGCACCGTCGGCAGGTCGATCTCGATCTGTTCGGCGTCGTCACCGAGCACCTGGTCCCGCTCGGTCACCGATTCGTCGGGCGAGCTGAGTTGGTTGAAGAACACGAAATCCCGCTCGTCGCGCACCCGACCACCGGAGCCGCACAGCAGGGCGGCGAACACCAGGTTGTCCGACAGCGCCCGCTCGGCACCGGCGTTCCAGTGCATGCCGAGGACGAGTCCGGACAGCCCGGGCACCTCACGGGTGAGGGCGACGTTCGCGCCCCGTTGCAGCTCCGCCATCTCGCCCTCGACCCTACTGTTCGCCTGGACGAGTAACTCCAAGGGATCGGACGGCGTGTCAGGTCTCCGCGAGGTCAGGCGGCGTCTGGGTGTGCACAGCGGCGTCCGGGGGCTCGGGATGGGGGTGCCGGTTGATCTCGGGCCGGCCGCGGCGCGACGGGTTGCGCGGTCAGTCAGAAGGCGTGGTCGGGTCAGAAGGGCGGCGGTAGAT
>CAXTHY010000141.1:0-5824 GCA_964244175.1 uncultured Jatrophihabitans sp.
AGCAGCGGCGCCAACGTGCTGGACGGCGGCACCGGGTCCAACTTCCTGGTCGGCGCCACCGGGGCGGACGGCGGCGCCGACACCTTCTTCGTGGACGAGCGAGGTGCCGGGGTGACCTGGAGCACGGTGGCGAACTTCCACCACGGCGACGCCGTGACGATGGCCGACATCTGCCTCGCCAGCATCATCGTCGTCACGCCGTTCCAGCTCTACTTCGGTCGGATCGACACCGTCGAGGAAGAGGGCTTCGGGATGGGCCAGAACGACCTGTACTGGCGACTGACCGTCAAGCACGGGTCCAGCGTGGTGTTCAGCCAGCGCTTCCCGAGCAGCGGCGACTCCGGTGGTCACGACGTCCTCGACTGGGACTTCACGGTGCCGGTGACGTTCGTGCCGAACACCGCGGACGCGATCACCTTCACCCTCGACGTCTGGGACAGCGACGACGGCGCACCGTTCGGCGGCGGCGACGACCACCTCGGTACCTGGGTCCAGACGCTGCGCGTTGCCGACGCGTGGGGCCTGCGCACCAACAGCGGCATCCTGAACTCGGGCCGCTTCGCCGACATCAACAACATCACCGCCGCGGTAAAGCCGAAGGTCGATCCGGCGACCCTGACGCAGGGGCAGAAGTGGTGGGGCGTGCACAACCAGGGCACCGACCCGATCACCTACTCGGAGTACGGGGCGGCCTTCGAGGACGTCGACGAGCAGCCGGAATGGTGGGACATCACCGACTGGCTGGACAAAGCCTTTTACTCCCTCGTCATCGAGGACCTGGCCAAGGGGGGCAACTGCTTCGGCATGAGCCTGGAGGCCATCAACGCGCTCAAGGGACGCAGCCTGTTCAGCCTGCCGCTGGACCGGTTCACCGACTGGAACACCGTCGTGCACGAGTTCAACATCAAGCACTGCTACCAGATGGGTGCCGGGCCGATCTGGTGGTTCGTGGGGGAGTTCCTCGCCGGCAATACCCACGACCCCAAGGACGTCTTCCAGGCGACCGCCGACGCCCACGCCCGCGGCGACAACCCGGTGCTGTGCATCTCGCAGCACTCGGACTTCAGCGGCGCCCCGCACTGCATCATGCCCATCGCCTGGAACACCTCGGTCCACCCGTGGGAGATCACCGTCTGCGATCCGAACTTCCCGGCAACCACCCGAATCCTGCAGGTCGACCCGACGGCGAACACCTATCACTACGACGGTGGCAACGTGTACGACGGCAGCTCGTCGGGCGGCGGCCGGCTGCACTACATGCCGTTCCACCTGCTCTCCAGCCCGCAGGACACGCCGATCTGGGAGGCGATCCTGCTGCTGCTCGCCGGACTGCTGATCATCCTCGGCAGTGACGCCGAAACCGAGTCGATCACCGACGCCAAGGGCAATGATCTCGACGCCTTCGGCGACCGGGCCCGGCAGACCGTCAAGAACGGCAGTGCGTTGCACGACTACTTCTTCGGGGTGAAGGGCTTTCGCGCCGACAAGCCGACGCCGGGTGTCGCGGGCCAGGTCGGCCCAGTCGCGAGCACCGTCGGGAGTCCGGTCGCAAGCACCGTGGGGAGCACGGTCGGAGTGGTCACTCCGCTTGCCCCGAAACCCGACGGGCCGATCGCCGGCGAGCTATTGCTGCGGCGCGGTCGCTCGATCCAGGACGTCACGCTGAACCGGCGCAAGAAGACAGCTCAGGTCGCGCACCAGCCGGTGGACAAGCTGGTGAAGCACGTCAAGGCACTGCGGCCGGTGGCCGCCAAGCTCGCGGCCGACCCGGTTGCGGCGAAGGCAGTCACCGGGCGGACGCTGCACGCGGTGGCGGCCGACCCGGCAATCACCGCGACGCTCGATCAAGCCACCCAAGGGGTCCTCGGGTCCGTGCTCGCCGGGGGCTCACCGGACGACTTCGTGCACCACGTCCGGGGTGTGCGCGACGGGACGTTCGCCTACGCGGTGAAGCGCGGCCTCACCGAGATCCATGTCTCGTCGCCACTGGGCAAGGGCGAGCGGACGTCGCTGCAGGTGACTGGGTTGGGCACGTCGAAGTCCGTGCTCACCCTCGCCGCCGAGCAGACGAAGACCGCCACGATCCGTGTCGAGCACAAGTTGGGGGTCGGCGCCGACCGGATCGGCATCGTGCTGGACAACATCCCGCTCAGCCACGGCAACGACATCCAGCTGAACGCCAAGCCAGGGCTCGGCGGGATCGAGATCACGGCGGGTGGCGCGCCGGTCGACATCGCCGTCCACATCGACGCCGTCATCGCCGGCCGGAACGTGAGTCAGCAGTACGCGGTTCCCATGCAGGGAGGGGTTCGGCTCAGCCTCGCGTCGATGCTGAATCAGTCGAGCCTGCCGGTGGCGCAGATCGGTCAGGTGTTCGGGCCGGCTGCCGGCCGGGTGCTGCTCCAGCCGCAGCCCTGAGGTCGATGCAGCCCTGAGGTCGATGCAGCCCTGAGGTCGATGCGCGAGAGCACGGCCACGGCCCCGGCCGCGGCCGTGCTCTACCTGGTGGTGGGCTTTGCGGTGTTGGGCTCTATCTGGTGTTGGCGAAGACGTCGCTGGGGAAGGCGCCCGCGGCCGAGGCGCGCTGCGAGAGGCCCCGGCCGAGCTCGGTCAGCCGCGCCACCCGCTCCGGGTCGAGCGTCAGCCAGGGAGTGGCGCCGAGCCGATCGGTGGTCATCTCGACGGCGTCGCGCGTAGCCTGCCCGGCCGCGGTCAAGCCGTCGTCGCCGAGTAGGCCCCGCGCACGCAGATCCGCGACGCCGGCCGCCCACTCCTCGTCCGACCACCCGCGGGTGGCCTTGGCCGCCGCATCGGTGAAGCCGCGACCGGTGGCCGTGTGCGTGATCAGCGCGTCGAGGCCGGACAATCCCGCGTCGAGCAGCGCGGCGACGTGCCCGTCGCCGCGGTACTCGCGCAGCAACGTGATGGCGTGCCAGAGGACGAGATGAGGCTCGGCCGGCCAGTCGAGCCCGGCGTGCGCCGCATAGAGGGGGCGCCCGTGCGGACGCAGCTCCGCGGTCGCGGCCCGGGCCAGCTCGGCCGCCTCGGCGACGTCCGGTCCGTCGACCACCTCTGCACCCAGCAATCGGCGCAGCGCGCGGTCGACTGCCCGCAGCCGCGCCGCGAGAATCTGATCGATGGTGGCCAGGGTCCACGCGCGTGGGATGTGCCGCGCGACGAGTACCGGGTTGAAGTTGAAGAACGTTGCGGCCGTGACGCCGGCCGCGACCGTGCCCATCGCGGCCGACCGGCTCGCGAAATAACACATCCGTCCGGGGCGCAGGCCGACACCGGTCAGCTCCTCCTCGGCCTCCGGCGCGAAGTAGATCAGCGCGTGCAACGCGTCGAGGGAACGGTGGGCGCGCGCGATGATCTTCGCGTCGAGTTCGGTGGGCACGATCGTCACAATAGGGCGCGTGTCGCCGGTCGGTTGAACCGAACGTGCGGAACGGTCGTGATAACTGATGTACCGAGTGCCGTCGAGCGATTGCGAGGCCGCCGTGCCCACCCAGATCAACGGGCTGCCCGCCCACGTGCTGCTGATCCACGTGGTCATCGCCGCGATCCCGCTCGCGGCGCTGATGCTCGTGGCGAGCGCGACCTGGCCGGCGGCCCGAGCCCGACTCGGCTTCCTCACCCCGGTGGTCGCGCTCGTCGCGCTCGTGATGGTGCCGATCACCACCAACGCCGGCGAGTGGCTCGAGCACCACTTGGGCTTCACCAACGCTCGCATCCGCAAGCACACCGAACTGGGCGATCAACTGCTGCCGTGGGCGATTGCCGTCTTCGTCCTCGCCGTCGTGGTCTATGTACTTGGCCGGCGCTTCGAACTGCGCTGGCGACCGGTCGCGAGCGAGCCGGAGAACTCGGTCGACGGTGTCGATCGGGGCGCCGGCGGCACGGCCACCATGACCCGAACCGCGCCCCGCAAGCAGGCCCTACCGGTGTGGGCCACGGCGATCGTGGCCGTGCTCTCGGTGGCGGTCGCGGTCGGGACGGTGATCCAGCTGTACCGGATCGGTGACTCCGGTGCCCAGGCCGTATGGCACGGCGTCGGCTCGGGCGGGCACTGAACCCCGGGCCGGTATCACCGCTCGGTCCTGACCCTCCTTTCTGTTGCGGCTCCACTGTGGACCGCGTCGACGAAGGGAAGGATCACATCCTCTACAACCAGCCCTGATGGTCAGGGCGCTGCGAGGCGCCGGGCCAGTTCGGTGCCCAGGCGGTGACCGGACAGCCAGGCCGACTCGAGGCGGGGGGAGCCGGCCGGACACCACGAGTCACCGCAGACGCCGATCGACGGGCTGAGCAGGAACGGCTCGGTGCCGTGCGTCCCGGCCGGCTTCGCGAACGTCCAGCGATGCGCGTGCGTCCAGGCCGGCGACCCGGTGATACCGAGCGTGCGTCGCATCGCCGCGACCACTGGTGTGATCGCGTCATCGGGGGCGCCGAGATGGCGGCGGGCAAGCGAGGGTGTGCTGTGCGCGACCAGCACCGGCGCTGCGTCGCCGCGGCGAGCGCCGTCGTCGGCGATCAGGCTGATGGCGGGATCGTCGTTGACGAAAGCCGCACCCGCCAGCGCCCAACCCCGTGCGGCCCACCCGGCGGCGACCGTGATCACCGGCTCGTACTCGACCCAGTCGACGGCGTCGCCGAGCAGGCGCGCGGCCTGCGGGTCGGGCATGGCCAGCACCGTGACGTCGAAGGCCGGATCGATCGCGTCGACCGCGGTGCCGAGTTCGACGTCGGCGTACAGATCGCGGACCAGCGAGCGCAGCCCGCCCGCGGCGGCCCAGCGCATCGGACCGGCCGACGTGCGCCGGCCGTCCACGCCGTACACGTCCATGGTGTCGGTCCATTGCCGCACGAGCCCGCGGGCCTGCCAGCTGTCGACCACACCAGCGAACGCGTCATCGGACACGGTGAAGTAGGCGGCCCCGAGGTCGACGCGGCGCCCGTGCAGCTCCGGGGCCGCCAGCCGGCCGCCGGGTGCGCGACCGCGTTCGCGCACCGTCACGTTGCGGCCGGCCGCGCGCAGCGCGGCGGCACAGGCCGTGCCCGAGATGCCGGCCCCGACGACGAGGACCCGAGGCGAGCTCAGAGCCGCGACCACGCCTCGGTGAGGACGGAGCGCAGGATCTGCTCGATCTCGTCGAACTCGGGCTGGCCGACGATCAGCGGCGGTGCGAGCTGAACCACGGGGTCGCCGCGGTCGTCGGCGCGGCAGTACAGGCCGGCCGCGAACAGCGCGCCGGACAGGAAGCCGCGCAGCAGCCGCTCCGACTCGTCGTCGTTGAACGTCTCCTTGGTCGCCTTGTCCTTGACCAGCTCGATCCCGTAGAAGTAGCCGTCGCCGCGGATGTCGCCGACGATCGGCAGGTCGTGCAGCTTCTCCAGCGTCGAGCGGAACGCGCCCTCGTGCTGCAGGACGTGCTGCGGGATGCCCTCGCGCTCGAAGATGTCGAGGTTGGCCGACGCGACCGCGGCCGACACCGGGTGGCCGCCGAACGTGTAGCCGTGCGGGAACGAGTTGCCGCCGCTCCAGAACGGCTCGGCGATGCGGTCGCTGACGATCGCAGCGCCGATGGGGGAGTAGCCGCTGGTCAGGCCCTTTGCGCAGGTGATGATGTCGGGGACGTAGCCGAATTTGTCGCAGCCGAACATCGTGCCCAGCCGGCCGAACGCGCAGATGACCTCGTCCGAGACGAGCAGCACGTCGTGGCGGTCGCAGATCTCGCGGACGCGCTGGAAGTACCCGGGCGGCGGCGGGAAGCAGCCGCCGGAGTTCTGCACCGGCTCGAGGAAGACGGCGGCGACGGTGTCG
>CAXTHY010000142.1:0-2671 GCA_964244175.1 uncultured Jatrophihabitans sp.
GCGTCGGGGACGCCCAGTTCTTCCAACGGCTTGATGCCGTGCGGGATGGCACGCATGACCGCGCCGTACGCGCCCCGCTGTACATGACACCCAGCGGCGAGATCACCGCGAAGGCCATCACGACGACGCCGCCGACGACGCTGACTTCGACATCGAGGCCTTTGGTGTCGCCGACCAACATCGAGGCGCCGAGGGTGAAGGTGCCGATGATCGCCAGCTTCGACATGAGCAGCACGAACAGCAGCTCGGCGGAGCGCTTGACCATTGCGTTGGTCCAGCCACCGGCCAGGCCGCCGGCGTAGACCGGAATGAACAGACTGATCACGAAGATGCCCAGGCGGCGCACGATCAGCACAATGAACAGCAGGATCGAGAAGACCAGGTACAGCACGGCGACGAGGATCGCGCCGATGCCGCCGACCGCATCCGGCAGGCCGTCGATTGTTTTCTGGGTGCCGTCGGCGATGCTCGCGCCGCCGGTGACCGCCGCGCACCAGTCGTCGATGCCGCCGCTGACCATCATGATCAGCGACAGCGCCACGAAGGAGGTGAAGACACCCACGAGGGTGGACGTCACGGCGGTCAGCATCTGGGTCGGGTTGCGGCGCAGCGCCGCCGCCGTGCACTGCACGATCATGATGGCCAGCCCCATCAGGAACCCGCCCCACATCATGTTCTCGTAGTTGTCCTTGAACCAGCTGGCGGTGAAGTCGATCCCGAGGCCCTTGTCGGCGTAGCCGAGGATGCCGTGTACGAGTTTGCCGACGAAGTCGCAGACGGCTTTCGCGAGTTCGTCGATGAACGCGTTGATCGCGTCCTCGACGGCCCGCTTCACCGGGCCGAAAATGTCGAAGGCCTGCGCCGACGGGGCGGTGGCGAGGCTCCACCCGACCATCAGCACCAGTACCGCAAGACCGACGCCGCAGCGGTGCCCCGCGCGACGCAGCATGGTGCCCCGCCACCGCGGCGGCTGGTCGACGGCCCGCAGGCGCGCCGGCACGAGTTCGAGGACGCCGCGGATCATGGCGCGCTCGGCGACGGTCAGGTCCGGGCCGATCAAAAGCCGGCGCAGCGCCAGCCCGGCCGTGGGCCGACGCCGGACCGGGGCAGCGGCGACCGCGCTCATGACCCGTCCCCCGCGGGGTTGGGCGCCGCGTCGGTCTGGCCGATCGGGAACGGCAGGTAACCCTGGGCGGCGATCGTGGCCAGCTCCGGTCCGTTGGACTGCACCAGGTGCGACCAGTTGCTCAGCCGCCAGTCGGCGGTGCCGTCGACCGTCTGCCAGGACAGCTGGACCTGGTCGACCTCGTAGAACGTTTCACCGGCCGCGCCCGAGTCGCTGGGGGCGCCGGCCACGCCCTGCCCACCCGCGACGTACACGTCGACGGTGGCGCTCGCGGCGGTCACGAATTCGATCCGGTAGCCGAGCGGATGACCGTAGGCGATGACCCCCGGGGCCTGCAGGTCGGCGACGTCGAGCATTTTCGCCAGCGCAGCGTCCTCGCTGCTGAAGTCGCCCGCCATCCGGGTCGCGTCGGCGGTGGTGGTGGCGATCGAGGACAAGACCGCGAGCTCGCGGGTGTGGGTGCGGTTGGTCTGCACGTACAGGGCGGCGGTGTAGTTGCCTGCGGCCGCGACCGCGCCCGGCTGATCGTTGCCGTATCCCACGATCACCCCGGCACTGTTCCGAGAAAGGGGCACAGCGGGTGAGCCGGGTCGGGAGGGTTCGGCGGAGACCGGTCCTCCGGGGCTGGTGGCGGCCGGGGCGGGCGGGGTGGTTCGCGACGGGCGTGCGGTCGGTGCCGCGTTCGCGGCGGAGCTCCTACCGCCGTGGGCGAGGAAGCCGAGCAGGAAGGCGACGCACAAGGCCGCTACGGCGGCCGCGACAATGGTGACCGTGCGCAACCCGGGTCGGCGGCCGCCGGTGCCGTCGTAGTCGTAGTAGGTGCTCATCAGACGCCGCCGCCGGCGCCGATCATGAAGTTCACCAACGCGACCCCGGCGCCGGTGAGCAGCGCGAGGCCGAGGCCGGCGAACACGCCCATCTTGCCAACCAGCGACATGCGGTCCATGCCCATGCGTTCGCCGAGCGCCCAGCCGATGCCGCCGAGGACGACGGCGACCACCGCGGCGAGTCCGCCGTAGCTGATCAACCATCCGACGACGGGCTTGATCGTGTTGTAGAGAGGCGCGTTCGCTGTGTTGGCGGCGATGGCGAGGTTCCCGGTTCCGCCGCCGGCGTCGATGAACTTGTTGACCAGGCTCACCGCCGCGCCGACCAAGAATCCGAGCGCCATCCCGGCGAGCACGCCCATCTTGCCGGCGTTTCCGGCGCGGTCGAAGCCGAGGCGTTCGCCGACGCCCCAGCCGATGCCGCCGAGCATGACCGCGGCGACGGCAGCCAGGCCTGCGTAGGCGAGCAGGCCGCCGATCAGGGACGTGAAGGCTGCGTACCCCGGGCCGTTTGCTGGGGTGACGACGACGCCGTCGGCCAGCACTGCTGTGGTCATGCTCATGAGCCGTCCTTTCGGTCTGGGGCGGTGGGGTCGTCGCCGTCGGCGTGCACGACGGTGGCGAGGGTCGCGACCACCGCGGAGCGGGTCTGGCGGCGCAGTGAGGGCCAGTGCACCCGCGGGTCGCCGGCGATCGCGGGGTCGTAAGGAAGTGCGGT
>CAXTHY010000142.1:2681-5680 GCA_964244175.1 uncultured Jatrophihabitans sp.
ACCGGTAGGTGCAGCGCTTTCAGGCGCGCATGTGCGGCGCGGGCCGCACGCCGCGGCGCACGCCCCCCGACATCGACGGTGAGCACGCTCAGCGGAGTCCGATCGGGTTTGATCGCCTCGAGGGTCTGCACGAGGTACTCGACCTCGAGGAGACCGCGGGCCGTGGCCGGTGCGACGACGAGCACGTGGGTGGTGGTGCTCCAGAGCCGCTGCGGCGGAGGTGTCGGCGACGACCAATCGAGCAGAACGGACGCCGCCGAGGATGCCGCGGACATCGTCAGCGCAGCGGCGGTCTCGGGGTCGAACGGGCGGCCAGGGTCGTCGCGTCCTCCGGCGGCGACGATGAGCCGGTCGGTGCCGGCGTTGCCGGCACCCATGCCGGGCGTCGAGGGATGCAGCGGCTGACCGGAATGGTCGGTGGTCCAGGCGGTCAGGGCAGCGACATCGCCGCCGATGCTGCGTGCGTAGAGGCTCAGCGAGCCGCGGTCGGCACCGGACGCGACCAGCAGGACCCCGGTGGTCGGGGCGAGCGCGGCGGCGAGGAGCACGGTTGCCGTCGTTGCGCCGGTGCCGCCGCACGCGGCCATCACGATCAGGCGCGGAGGGGCCGATACAGCGGCGGCTACCAGGGCCGGATCCAGGACTGCGACCGGAAGCCGTCGGCTTGCCCCCTGTTTCGCCGGCCGCCGTGCGGCCTTGTCCGGGGTGACGGCGGTGCGCCGCGCGGTGCGGGTGCGGGGCGCGGCGGCACCGGCCAAGGAGACCGGGCCGTCGTGGTCCGGCAGCCACGGCTCGTGACGGCTCCGCCCGGCCGAACCTGTGTCAGCCGGCAGGTGATCGGCCGGGGTGGCAGCCGTGACGGCGATGCTCGCGGCCACGCGCGATGTCACGATGGCCCGCATCTCCGGCGGGTTCCCTTCCAACACGGCGGGGCGCTGGAGGGCGCGGCCGCGTTCC
Organism: uncultured Jatrophihabitans sp.; assembly: GCA_964244175.1. GTDB lineage: Bacteria > Actinomycetota > Actinomycetes > Mycobacteriales > Jatrophihabitantaceae > Jatrophihabitans. The sequence goes on from CAXTHY010000142.1 coordinate 3,639, forward strand.
GCGCCCTCCTCCCCCGCCACTGACGCCGCCGACGCGGTGACGGGTCGGCTGCCGCGCCCGGCGAGACCGCGGGCGGCTTCGATGGCCAGCTGCAGCTCGCGGACAGTCAGGCGTGGGTCGTCGAGCTGCTCCGCCTGATCGGGCGCACCGGTGGCAGCTGCCGCGCCGGCGGACTTGAGCTGGTCGACCAGCCCGTCGTCGGTCAGCGATTGCGGGCTCATGCCGTGCCCTCGAGCGGGTGCGGTGGCGCCGCCTGAGGGTGCCGCGCCGATCGCCGAGCCCACTCGGCGATACCCGCGCGGCGTAGCGCGCGGGGCAGAGCGTCGAGTTCGGCCTTGGCCTGCACACCGGGAACCAGCGAGGTCGCGAGCAGGCCACTCAGTCGGCTGACGGTCGCCTGACTGACCCGGCGCGAGGACGAGGGGTCGGCGCCGATTCGGTCCATCTCGTCGGCCAGCTCACGATCGGCCGCCGCGTATCGGTCGAGGAGGTCGACCACGTCGCTCACGGTGGGCGTGAGACGAAGCGACGTCGGTGTCGCTGGCGGTGCGGCGGCCGGGATGTCTGGCATCGGCTGCTCCTGATCGGCTCGGCGGTGAGAGGCGCTCTCACCCGGATCAAGTGCCGCGGCCGCGGCCGAACACGACATCGCCCGGCGGCGAATTTCTAGGCGGCGAGGTAGTTGGTGCTGCACGCGCGCAGCGCTGCAAGGGCGCGGTCGCGCCGGCGTTGGACGGTGCGCACGGTCCAACCGTGCGCGGCGGCGACGTGCTGTTGCGCGCTCACGCCGGGGGTCTCCCGTGCGTACTCCAGCTCGACGAGCACGGCCAGGTCTTCGGCTTCGACGGCTCCGGTGCGACGTGCCCACAACAGCATGTCGACGAGGTCGACGTCGTCGTGCTCTGGGCCGCGTCCAGCGGCGTCGAGCAGACCGGGTCCGGCGTGATTGCCGTCCGCGCCGCGGGCGTCGTCGATGGGGTCGACGAGCAGTTCCGCGCGCCGGTGCGCGAGGTCGGTGCGGTATGGGCGAAGCTCTCGCCACACGACCATCTGGGTGTCCATCAACAGGTTGGCGGCGTAAGCGTGGGTGCGGCGGTCGATCGGGAACCGACGGATCTGGATGGCGAGCTCACCCAGCACCAGAGCGAACGCGTCGGGCACTAAATGCTGCAGCTTCTCCGCGATGCGGTACGCGCCCGGGCGAAGCAGGTGCAGCAGCACGACGGTGGCCTCGGGGTCGCCGTCGCCGGCCAAGGCAGCCATGCGGACCAACGCGCCGAGCACCTCGTCGGCGGCCTGCTGCGGCTGCCCTCGTGCGGTCCAGTCCTTCAGTTGTGAGATGCTGGTCAGCCCGGTGAGACCGGCCTTCGCCGACCAGCGGTTGGGGTACTTGGCCTGGTCGAGATGGGCGACCAGGTGGGACCAGTCGCCGAGCAGTTGAGAGTCAGACATGAGCGTTACCTCCGGGAGTCGGGCAGTGCTCGACACGCTCCGAAGGGAGGTCCGCCACGGGGTCGTCCCGAGCGGGTCCGGACGCCCCACCCACGCAGTCCAGGGGCGGGCGCACAGTCGCCCTGAAGGTCGGACCCCAGCAATTCCGGGGGTTGTGAAGGTCGCCCCGAAGGCGTCGCCGGGTCAGAGCCACACGTTTCGGCTGCCCGTCAGAAGGCGGTCGACCGTTCGACCGGACCGCGGACGCCATGGACCGCAGGGGTTGACCTACGGCCGGTGCGAACAGCGGCTCGAGTTGGTTCGCGATTACGTCGGATCACCCGCGTCTGCACCCCGCCGGGCGCGCCGACGAGTCCGCCCCGCTGCGGCGACAGCACAGTGCGGTGACGCCTGTCCTTGGTGGTGACGACGCCCGTCGTCCGGACCCGCAGCCGGTCTCCCGTGCCGGTCACCGACGGTGTCAAGGCGCGTCGTCGATGTGGCCCGGACAGCCTCGCCTAGCCATCCTTCGGCCGTGCAGATAACAGCCTGCGAGGCCGCGTTGCGCCGGCTGCCCGGTGTCGGTGGCGGGTCGCACCTGCTGTACCGGG
>CAXTHY010000143.1:0-5678 GCA_964244175.1 uncultured Jatrophihabitans sp.
AGGTGGGCCGTGAGCGGGCGGGTACGGCGCACGCTCAGCGGCGCGGTGGCCGCGACGACGAGCGCGGTCAGCAGCACCCGCGGCGCGGCCGGGTCGGGGGTGCCGATGCCGGCCAGACCCCACGACCCCCACACCTCGAAGACGCCGAGACCGCAGAGCACGGCAGCGGCCACGAGGTCGAGCCCCCGGGCTGTCGACGCTGGTCGTGACCGCGGCATGCGCAGACCGTACTTCAGTTCCGCACGGCCGGAGGTCGGTCGCAGGGCCCGGCGGTGTCGGTCGTGCGACCGACACGATCAGGTCCGTCGGACGACCCGATCGAGCCCGCCGGGCGACGCGGTGGCGCCCCGGTCTCGGACACCGTCGAGGCCGTCATCCACCTCACGAGAGGAACCACCGTGCGTCCGAACCTCCGGCTGCTCGCCGTCACCGCCCTGGCCTACCCGATCCTCACCGTTGTCGCCTTCGCGGCCTTCCCGGCACCGCCGGGCGGGGACGTGTCGCCGGGGCACGATCCGTCGTGGCTCGCGGCCCACACCGGCGCCGTCATCGCCCAGGGCTACGTGCGGTCACTGGGGGCGCTCGGCTTCCTGCTGCTGGCCGTCGCGCTGTCCGCCGGCGCCGGACCCGTCGCGTCCCGGCTGATCGTCGCGGGCGGCGCGGGCACCGCGCTGCTGCTGCTCACCGCCCAGGGTTTCGTGCTTGCTGCGGCCTACGGAGTCCGGGACGGTGTCGCCCATTCGGTCGTCCGCGTCCTCGGCCCGCTCAATGCCGCCGCGCTGGATCTCTCCAGCCTGCCGGCGATCGTGCTCTTCGCAGCCGGGGGCGCCGCATTGTTCGCCCGGGTCGACGTGCCGCGCTGGCTGGCGTGGCTCACCGTCGTGGGGGTGCCGCTCGCGTTGCTGGACGCGTTGAGCTACCGCGGCGGCCCACTCGCTTCCGTCGGTGTCGTCGGCCTGGCGTACTTCCTGGTATGGAGCCTGCTGTGCGGGCTGGTTCTCGTCCGGCACCCAGCCGGGGACGACGCGACGCCCGCGGTCGCCTCCGGCCACGGGCGTCGCGCGATCAGGCCGCAGCGGGAGCGGGCGGCGCGTTGACTCGCGCCTGTTGGTTGACCGTCCGCCATGAGTTGGCTTCGGATGTCCCGGCGACGAGCAAGATTTGCGACACGGGCTGTGATGGGGCAATCCGCGTCGCACCGCGCGTTCGGCTTCTTGCAGCGCTGACAGTTCGGCCAAGCGCCGCTCCCCAACGGTCAGGTGCGGGATGACGTCGTCGTGGATGCCGCGGAACTGTGGTGCGGGTTCGGGCTCAATCCAGAGCACGTCAGTGTCGAACCAACCGGCGTTATTGAACTGGCACTCGAACTCAGTCGCTGATCGGAAGATAGTGTCAAGCGCGGCTATCACGCGTCCGTCCAAGCTGAGGGCTCCACGAACGGGTAGAGGACAGTGATGTGGGCGGGCACGCCCCCTCCCGCGGCGGCGTCGAACCGGTCTCGATAACGGGCGACCAGGGGCTCGACCGCCGGGACGGGCACCATCAGTGCGTTTTCCGTTGGTGCTGGTGCGTCGGCATCGACGGATGGGTGCGTAGGCAGTGACCAAGCTCGAGTTCGGTCTTGAGGAAGTTGGTTTGCAGCCAGGACACGGCTTCGGGGTCGAGGCGGTGGTCGCGCAGGGGGTCAGCGGCCAGTCCGGCGAGGGTTGACGTCGGGGCCGAGGTGGCGGTCGGGAGCGCCCTGGTACTGCCGTTTGACGGTGGGGTCGGACAGCGTCGAGTAGATGATCGACATGTTCGGGGTTCGATGCCCGAGCACGGCCATGATGATCTGGATGCGGGCCCCGTCTTCGGCGAGTTGGGTGCCGATGGTGTGCCGGAAGCGGTGTGCGGTGATGGTGGTCGCCTCGTCGAATCGACCAGGCCAGCCGAGGTGCATGCGGCCTTGAGCGACAAGTCGAACAGGAACGCGTTGGACAGCAATTTGCCTCGCACCAGGAACATATGCCGGACCGTGCGGCCTGCGCTGGGGTCAAACCGCCGGCGGGCCTGCTGCTGCGGGCCAGCTCGATCACGGGCTGGAGGGCTTTCGGCGGCGTGTGGATTTCAGCGGGATCATGCGTTCGGCGTAACCCTTGCCGACCGGGATCCGCAGCCGGGATGACCTCGGGATAGGCGTCGAGGCAGCGCGTTCGTGGTCGGGGATGAACCGCGGCAGCGGATGGTTGATCTTCGGGATGTCGTCTCGGGTGAACAGACGGAGCCTGCCCGCAAGCGGATCCGTTTACCGGCCAAGTGATCATTTCGGTCCGCGGCGATCGACGACGGCGCGCTGATGATGATCGCCCCCTAACCGGGTGCCTTTGCTGTCTCCGACCGCCCGCGCGCCCACCTCGCCATCAAGCTCAAGCGCACACTTCTGACGATGAGCGCACCGTACCGACGTGCGCTAAGACCTTGCCGGCCGGGTCGAGATACGATCGGTTTGTGCGCAGCCCACGACAGCAGCACCGTCTCGGCGCGCTGAGCCACACCCTCCGAGTGGGTCTCGCCCTCGTCTTGGTTTGGATGATCGCGTGGTGATTAGCAACCACACATACGACCTCGTCTTCGCTTGCATGTTCGCTGCTGTCACGCTCGTCTGTGCTGCCCAGCGCGCTCAGCTACGACGTCGTGACCATCGCTCTTCGTGAGCGAGCCCCGCTCTCATAGCCGCGTTGAGCGCTGCCGCGCGCTATGCCGCACATCGCAGTACACGGTCACTGCTGCTCGTCGGCCCGTCTGCTGCATACCGGCCGAACGTTGCCGGCGAGGTCGATTGGAAGGTCCGACGGGTCGCCTGCCGCGGTCTCGATGAACGCCACCCATGACTCGTCGACGGCGACGGCGGGCCAGCACAGCGTCCGCGTTAACCACAGTGGCGAATCTGCTTTGGCTGGACGACCGCCGGACCAGAAGACATCGAGATCGTCGACTATCACTGAGGAGTAGAAACATGGGCACCCCATTCATGACACCAATCCACCCCGGCGAGATCCTCGCCGAGGAGTACCTCGCCCCGTTGAACCTCACGCAGCACAAGCTCGCGGTTGCCATCGGCGTGCCCCCACGGCGGATCAACGAGATCGTGCACGGCACCCGCCGCATCAGTGCCGACGCCGCCCTCCGACTGGCCCGCTACTTCGGAACCTCCGAGCGCTACTGGCTGAACCTCCAAGGCCGTCACGACATCGAGATCGAACGCGACCGCCTAGGCGGCTCGCTCGACAGCATCCGCCCCCTCGCCAGCGCCTGACTCCCCAAACCCTGGGCAATCCGCGTGCGCGCTCTGCGACTGCATCCGGCGCACCGGGCCACAAGATCAACGCACTCACATGCCGCGTTGAGCGCTAGCCGCGGGCGGATCCGCGTGTTCGCGTCCACCCCGTGTAGGGGGACAAGCGCTCTTCTGCCGATGGGCGTGTCAATTCGCGGCGAGCGACGACGATCTTGTGCAGCCTCGCCCGTCCCCACGCGCGAGTCTGCACAAGATCGGAACTCGCAACCGGATCTGCCGATGAGCGCGCGCCGACCGCCCATGATCAAGTTGCAGTCTGTGTGGCCGCCGACCGACGAGCGATCGGCGTGCAAGCGCCTACTCAGGCCCGGGTTCAGGTTTCTGTGCCACACTAATATGCGTGGACCGGACGCTTCGGTGGTATCGCTCGGCGCGGCGTCATCGCATCGGCAAGGCTCATGCAATGTTCGTGATCGACTCCGTCGCGCCCGACTATGTGCCAGCGACCGCGACAGCGGACGCTCGGCTGGTCTGGATCGGCGCAGACGATCGGGGTGTCGAACTCGAGATCGTGGCTCTGGATCTCGATGACAGCATCGTGGTGGTCCATGTCATGCCAACCGCACTGAGGAGGCACGGAGATGAGCAAGCCCGCTAACTACCGACTCGGACCTGACGTGGCCGAAGGCGAAGAACTGCGTGACAGCCGGGGGCGCTTGATCGATGACGTCTACGTAGAGTCTGCCGTCGACGACGCGATTTCCCAGGTACGCGGTCGGGGCCGCCCGTCGTTGTCCACCTCAGGTGAGTCCCCGTTGCTTCGGGTGCGCTTGTCGAACGAACTGGACGATGCGGTACGACGTGCGGCCGCGCGATCCGGTACTTCCCGATCTGAGTGGGTTCGCCGAGTGCTTGACGACGCCGCGAACCGTGCCAGCTGACAGCGGCGACCCCGCTGCCTGGTGGACGACCCCTGCGCGACAGTGAACGAGCCCAACCGGCTCACCGGTTCCAGCGGACCGCGGACGACATCGCTGAGCTGCTCGCGACCGCAGGGCTCGCCGAACGGGCACGTCGCGCGCCGACCGGTCTCGGAGCTAGACGACCGGGTGTTCCTGCTCGGTACAGAGGTTCGGCAGTTGACGGCTCAGTCCGGCGGGGTCGGTGCCGTGGACATCTACGTCGATGGATTCGTCGCCCGGTGCGATCTCCTTCGCGGCCCAGGCCAGTCGCGTGTCGACCGTCCTGGCTTGCACGGTGTGTTCTCATCCGACGATCCGTCCGCGACCAGGTTGGTCGTTGACGACGACCATGCAATCGAGGTCCTCCCGGAACTGCTAGCGCTCACGCCGGGCGGGATGGTGAACGTCTTGGCTACCGCACCGCGCGTTGCCGACCTGCTCCACAGGCGTGAGCGGTGGCGGGGCAGGACGGCCACGGCCATGGTCACGCGAGACCTGCGCACCACGTCCGGTGCGGTGCTCCCACTCGACCTGACCGTCCGCAGGGTGCGCCGCACAGACAACGATCCCCCGACAGATGTGCCGCTGGTCGAGGCCGTCGTCCTGGCGATGCGGGCGGACCCGGGCGATGACTCGCTCGCCACCGAGGCGCTGACTGCACACCTACGGGCCATGCCAGCGACGGTACGACTGTTCGCCGCCGTCGACAGGGAGCGCGCTGTGCTGGGCACTGCCGGGGTCGGTGTATTTGGGCACTACGCGCACGTCATCTTCGTTAACATCGACCGAACTAGGCGCGGTGAGGGTATCGGCCGGGCGATGACGGCGCGGGCACTCACCGACGCGCGTGCCCGCGGCGCAACCGCTGCATACCTTGACGCCAGCGTTGACGGCAGGCGCCTCTACGACGCGATCGGGTTCGAAACCGTCGCGGCGCTGACTCGGTTCACGAACCAGTTGTGAGCGCTGCTCGTGCGTCGCGTTGATATCATGCCGCAACCTTTCGCCCAGCCATGGGGTGCCCTGCGGGTCCCGAAGCCCGTTGGCCGGACAGATCAAACGCGCTCATTTGCCGCGGTGCGGCTCTACCGGCTTTGGCACGCGAAGCGGCTCTGCCGGCTTTGCCGCACTGCGTGCGGTCGCACGCTCATGCCGCGTTGAGCGCTGCCGCGCTCTCATGCCCCGTTGAGCGTGCACAACTTTCGGTATGCTGGCATACATGAAGCGGACTACGGTCAAGATTCCCGACGCACTGGATGCCCGGTTACGGCATGAGGCCCAGCGCAGGGGAACGACCATTGCCGACATCAGCCGCGAGGCACTCGAGGCCTATCTCGGCGGTTCATCGACACGGCGCCGGCTGGGCGCGGCCGGTGCCGGGCGAAGCGGCCGCAGCGACGTCTCCGAGCGCATCGAGGAGATCCTCGCCGCCGAGGTCG
>CAXTHY010000144.1:0-5617 GCA_964244175.1 uncultured Jatrophihabitans sp.
CGAACGCGGACAGGTCGTCCCACCCCCAGCGCACGATGATCAGGTTCGTCTCGTCCAGGCGCTTCTCGCGCCGGCGCTCCTCGACGATCGCGGCCTTCCCGGATTCGTATTTCAGCTCCCCGTCGGCCTCGCCGACCACCCCGAACTCGTCCCAGTAGAAGTCACACCGGCCGAGGAAACGTCCGCGTTCGTCGCAGATGACGGCCTGCGGCCGTGGTGCCGGCAGGCCGGCCGCGATGATCCGCAGCCGGCTCAGCGACTCGAGGGGTGATTCGGCGCGGCCATCGGCCAGGCGCAGCGTTATCCGTGCGGCCTTGCGTCCGGGCCAGCCGGCGCAGATCTCGAATGCGGCGCCCAGGGACTGCTCGTCCACCAGGCCCAGATGCAGGGCAGCATCTGCAGCGACCACGCCGGCGGACACGCCGTGTTCGCGGGCGATGTCGAGGACTGTGCGGGCCGGACTGGTAACGCGAAAGCCGCCGACCTCGGTAACGTCGGCATCGAGCAGGGTCGCCCGGTGAAGGTGGACGCGGGCCAGGGTGCGCAATGCGGTGCCGGCCGGCACCGTCAGGCACGGCCGTTCGATCGGACCGTAGACGGGCAGGCCGAACGCGGTGGCGGTCGCGTTATGGCTTATGACCGCGCGCGGGCACAACAGGGCGGCGGCCTGCGCGTCGCGCAGATTGGCGGCGGCCGACACGGCCCGCGGATGAGTTGACGGGCCGGCGGCCACCGGCGGCGCCAGCACCCCGCGGCGCAGGCGCTCGAGATCGCCGACCAGCACCGCGTGGCGCCGCGCGGACTCCGTCCAGCCGGTCGAATTCATGTCACGGACCGTCGTGAGATCGTTGGGCAGCGGTCTGTGCGCGGTCCGGTTAGGGCGGCGGTTGGGCATCGGGCCACCCTGGGCCAGGCTGTCCGTCGAGACCGCCGAACCGTCCACAGTGGGTCGCGCCGTCCCCAGATGTGGTCCCGCTCTTGTTTGCACCCGCGCACGCTGCTATCGGGACGGTCGCGGGCCGAGATAGCGGCGGGGGCGGGTGCAAACGGTTGGTTAGGCTCGGACGGGTGACCGGCCGGGAACCCCTCGTCGAGCGGATGCGCGGCTTCGGCACGACCGTGTTCGCGGAGATGTCGGCGCTGGCGCTGGCCACCAACAGCGTGAATCTCGGGCAAGGATTCCCCGACACCGACGGACCGCCCGAGATCCTGGACGCGGCCGTCGAGGCCCTGCGCAGCGGACAGAATCAGTACCCGCCCGGGCCAGGCATCCCCGCCCTGCGCCAGGCCGTCGCCGCGCACCAGGCCCGGCGGTACGGCCTGCACTACGACCCCGACTCGGAGGTGCTGGTCACCGCGGGCGCCACCGAAGCTATCGCGGCGTCGATCATGGCGCTGGCCGGCCCGGGCGACGAGGTCGTCCTGTTCGAGCCCTACTACGACTCCTACGCCGCGTGCGTCGCGCTCGCCGGCGCCACGCGACGCGTCGTCACCCTCGAACGGGACGGCCAGAGCTGGGGCTTCGACCCCGCGGCGCTGGCGGCCGCCATCACCCCGGCGACGCGGGTGCTCGTGCTCAACACCCCGCACAACCCGACCGGGACGGTGTTCGACGCCGCCGAACTCGCGGCCGTGGCCGAGGTCGCGATCGGCCACGACCTCACGGTGATCGCTGACGAGGTCTACGAGCACCTGACCTTCGACGGCCTGACCCACACGCCGATCGCCACGCTGCCCGGCATGCGCGAGCGCACGGTGACGATCAGCAGCGCGGGCAAGACGTTCAGCGTCACCGGCTGGAAGATCGGCTGGGCCTGCGCGCCACCGCAGTTGCTGGGCGCGGTACGCACGGTCAAGCAGTTCCTCACCTACGTCAACGGCGCGCCGTTCCAGCCGGCGGTCGCCCACGCGCTCGGGGCGGCCGAGCACCTGGCGCCGCGCCAGGCGCTCGAGCACCAGCGCGACCTGCTCTGCGACGGGCTGACCGGGCTGGGCTTCGATGTGATCCGCCCCCAGGCGACCTACTTCGCCACCGCCGACGTCGGGACGGACGCGGTCGAGTTCTGCCGCGAGCTGCCGCGCCGCGCCGGCGTGGTCGCGATCCCCAGCAGCGTTTTCTACGACACCCACGCCGGCGACCGGTACGTCCGGTTCGCCTTCTGCAAGCGGCCGGCCGTGCTCGACGACGCCGTCCGCCGCCTCAGGGAGGCCAGCTGATGAGAGCCGCTGCCGTCCAGCACGAGATCATCTGGGAAGAGCCCGAGCAGACCCGCGAGCTCGTCCGCCCGATGATCGCCAAGGCCGCCGCCGACGGCGCCGGGCTGATCGTGCTCAGCGAGATGTACGCGACCGGATTCTCCATGCGCCCGGAGCGCATCGCCGAGGCCGAGGGCGGCCCGAACGAGCAATTCCTGCTCGAGCGCGCCGCCGAGCACGGGGCGGTACTGATCGCCTCGATCGCCCAGCGCGGCGCCGACGGGCAGTACCGCAACAATGCCGTAATCGCCCATCCGGATGGCGCGGTCGAGCGGTACGCCAAGATCCATCCGTTCAGCTATGCCGGCGAACACGAGCGGTACGCGGCCGGCGATCGTTTTCTCACCACCGACATCGCGGGCCTGCGGACCAGCGTTTTCGTCTGCTACGACCTGCGCTTCGCCGACGAGTTCTGGGCGCTGGCACCCGACACCGACCTCTACGTCGTGGTGGCGAACTGGCCGCACCCCAGGCACGAGCACTGGCGGGCGCTGCTGCAGGCCCGGGCGATCGAGAACCAGGCCTACGTGATCGGGGTCAACCGCGTGGGTAAGGCAAAGGATCTACCGCACGACGGCGGCTCGGCGATCATCGATCCGCTGGGCGAGCGGCTCGCCGAGGGCGGCGCGGAACCGGCGGTGCTGGTCGGCGACGTCGATTCCGGCACCGTCACCCAGGTACGCCGCGATTTTCCGTTCTTGGCTGACCGGCGCTGAACTTTCGCACCACAAATCGGTCACGATCGCAAGCAATTTTCGTGGGGGGCGCCCACGGGGCCGACGGCCGGGGTTACAGTCTCTCCCGGGCGGTGGCGCCCGCGACCGCGTCCGGAGGATTCATCGGTGCTGAAGTTCATCGCCCGACGTTTCGTCAACTACCTGATCCTGGTCTTCGTCGCCACCAGCCTGGCCTACCTGCTGGCGTCGTACACGCTCAATCCGATCGCGAACTACCTGCACGGGCAGCACGTCAACCTGACCTCGGTCCACAACATCCTGCGCGGTTACAACGTCGACCCGGACACCTCGATCTGGGGCCGGTACTGGCACTGGTTGTCGCGCATCATCTTCCACGGCGACTTCGGCCGATCGCTGCCCAGCGGCGACTCGGTGACCAGCGACGTCATCCGCAAGTCCGCGGTGAGCCTGCGGCTGCTGCTCGTGGGTTCGGTGCTCTCGGTGATCATCGGCGTGCTCGTCGGCGTCTACTCGGCCCTGCACCAGTACAAGTGGAGTGACCACACGATCTCGGTCATCTCGTTCATCCTGCTGTCGGCGCCGATCTTCTTGCTGGCGACGATGATCAAGTTGGGCGCCATCAAGCTCGGCGACAACTACGGCATCCACATCCCGACGTCGAACGAGTACGACCCCGGGCAGGCCGGCAACCTGGTGAACCGGGTGCAGCACCTGACCTTGCCGACGATCACCCTGGTGCTGGGCGCGGCCGGGGCCGCGTTCTTCGCGCGCTACCAGCGCAGCGCCATGCTCGACGTACTCGGCAGCGACTTCCTCCGCACCGCGCAGGCCAAGGGGCTGAGCCGGCGCAAGGCGTTCTACAAGCACGGCCTGCGGACCGCGCTGATCCCGATGGCGACGTTCTTCGCCTTCCAGTTCGGCACGCTGATCGTCGGCGCGATCTTCACCGAGACGATCTTCAACTGGAACGGCATGGGCGCCTGGACGATCACTACGATCAACAACGCCGACATCAACGGCATCGCCGCTGTCACCGCGTTCACCGCGGTCATGATCCTGATCTCCGGTGTGCTCTCGGACATCTTCTACGCAATCCTCGATCCCCGCGTGCGGGCGGGATAGGAGGCTCGCGTGAGTGTTCAGGATGATCCGAAGCCGCTCACCGTCGAGGGTGAGGGCGACCAGATCGTGCCCCTCGGTAGCGCCTCCCCGCTCGCGGCGATGGAGCTCGTGCAGGCCGAGCAGACCACCCGTACCCCCGGCCGCAACATCTCCCGCGGCCGGCTGGTCTGGCGCCGGTTCCGCCGCAAGCGGCTCGCGCTCTTCGGGCTGGTCGTGCTGGTGCTCGAGGCCCTGGTCGCGTACTTCGGCCCGCTGTTCAGCAAGTGGACCGTCACCGGGATCGACCCGCTGAACTTCGGCAGCGCGCCGGGCAGCGGCGGCCACTGGTGGGGCACCGACGCGCAGGGCCACGACATGTTCGTCCAGACGATGAGCGGGACCCAGAAGTCCCTGCTCGTCGGGCTCATCGCGGCCGTGCTGTCCACCGCCATCGCCGCGATCATCGGCTCGGCGGCCGGCTACTTCGGCAAGCTGACCGACAACGCCCTGATGTGGTTCACCAACCTGGTGATGGTCGTCCCCGACTTCCTGATCCTCGCGATCCTGAGCCCGCGGCTGCACGACGCGTCGTTCTTCGTCTTCGCTTTGCTGCTGGCCGCGTTCAGCTGGATGCTCACCGCGCGGGTCGTGCGGGGCCTGACGTTCAGCCTGCGCGAACGCGAGTTCATCGCCGCGGCGAAGTTCATGGGCGTGCCGGCCTGGCGGATCATCGTCCGGCACATCCTGCCGAACATGGGCTCGCTACTGATCGTCGACGTCACCGTCAACGTCAGCTCGGTGATCCTGCTCGAGACCGGCCTGTCGTACTTCGGCTTCGGTGTGCAGCCTCCTGCGGTGTCGCTCGGCACGCTGATCGGTGACGGCACCGGCACCGCCGACCCGAGCTACCAGAGCTGGTTGTGGATCTATCCCGGGATCATGCTGCTCATCCTCGTGCTCTCGGTGAACTTCATCGGCGACGGCCTGCGTGACGCTCTCGATTCGGCCAGCGTCTCGGAAGGCGCGTGACGTGACCGAACCCGCCCTCGATCTCGCCAAGCCGTTCACGGCCCGAGAGACGTTGCTCGAGGTCAAGGACCTCAGCGTGACGTTCTCCAGCGAGTCGGGGCCCGTCGACGCCGTCCGCGGGTTGAACTACACGCTGGCCAAGGGCGAGGTCCTGGGCATCGTCGGCGAGTCGGGGTCGGGCAAGTCGGTCAGCTCGATGGCCGTGATGGGCCTGCTGCCGCGCTCGGCCCGGGTCAGCGGGTCGGCGACCTTCAAGGGCGAGCAACTGCTGAACCGCACCGACAAGCAGTGGACCAAGATCCGCGGCGACCGGATCGCCATGGTCTTCCAGGACCCGCTCTCGGCGCTGACGCCGGTCTACACGATTGGTGATCAGATCGCCGAGGCGATCACCACGCACCGCGACGTCGGGAAGGCCGCGGCGCGCACGCGGGCGGCCGAACTGCTCGATCTCGTCGGCATCCCCAACGCGGCGCAGCGCGCGCGCTCGTTCCCGCACGAGTTCTCCGGCGGCATGCGGCAGCGCGCCATGA
>CAXTHY010000145.1:0-4281 GCA_964244175.1 uncultured Jatrophihabitans sp.
GACGGTCAAGACCCACGTCGGCCGAGTCCTGGCCAAGCTCGAGCTGCGCGATCGGATACAAGCCGTCGTCCTCGCGTACGAGGCAGGGATCGTGAAGCCAAGCCGCTGACCGTCCGTCAAGCCGGGACTATTTTCGCCGGTGGAGCTACGTCATCCAACGCTCGATTGTCTTGGTTTACCTGAATCACGCGGGGGACGAAATCGGCGGCGGAGGAGACATGGGCTACCAATGCATAGCTGGTCAGGACGAGCCGGTCACCCGGCTCCATCCGTTGCGCCCCGACGAAACCGATCGCGACAGTTCCGGACCCGCGCTCGGCGGCCGTCACAAACGTGTCTACGTGCGAGCCGGTGAGCACGTCACGGACGGAAACGACCTCACCAGCGTGCACATCGGCCGCGTCCAACAGGTCTCGATCAATCGAGATCGAGTCCGCGCCGCCGAGACAAGATCGGGTGACTCGCATATTCGAAATCACACTCTTAGCCATGGTCCGGTACATGAAGGGTTCCAATCCGCACGCCGCGACCTCCGTCGGCGGCGCCAATGTCAAGCAGACGCCGGCTGATCGCTCGACGCAACCGCACTCACGCAATCACCACGAAATTCTCACCCCAGTTGCCCGGTGGACGCGACGACGCGAAGGGCGCGGCGATCACTCGCGATGCGCTGATGTGTCAGGCTGGCAACAAATGAGCAGCAATCAGGCGTCCCAGTGAGCGAACACCGACGCCCCGCCGGCCGTCGCGGTTGGGGGGCGCGGTTTGTGCACCTCTACGGCTGGCGCGCCTACGCCCTGCCCATTCTTAGCGTCGTCACCGTCGCTGCCCTGTTCCGCAGCACCCCGGCTACGGTCTCCGCGCATACCGCGTCCGCTCCGACCGCCTCGAGATCGACGTCGGGCGCCCCGCATCCAGACCAGACGATTTCCGCCGCTGACCGGCCAACAGGTTCGGCAGGAGTGCAGGTCGAGGGGCTGACCAGCGGCGCCGCCCTGTTCGATCCCGGCGCGGCACCAGCGCCCGTGGTGATCAACCTCGGCGACGACGCCGTCTCGTGTGCGACCAATCGCTACCAGCAGCTGGTGGTGGTCAGCATCAGCAAGCAACATCTATGGGCCTGCGAAGCCGGCAAACAGATCCGCTCCGTCGCCGTGACTACCGGCAGGACCCTAGACGGCGACCAGACTCCACTCGGGTCGTGGCGGGTCCAGGCCAAACAGCGGCACCGTTATCTCGTCGGCCCCGGCTATCGCGACTACGTGCAGTATTGGGTGCCGTTCAACGGCGACTTCGGGTTGCACGACGCGAGCTGGCAGACGATGCCGTTCGGATCGCAGAACTACCGGCAGCAGGGCTCGCACGGCTGCGTCCACCTGCCTACCGCCGCGATGGCCTGGCTGTACCAGTGGGCCACGGTCGGGCGCACCGTCGTCACCGTCGAGAGCTGAACGAAACGCTCCCGACGGTTCACGTCCGACGGTGATCGTCGTAGCGGCCGCATCGAGGGGGCCACCCGGCGTGTCTCGGCCGAAGCCTCTCGAGCGCGCCGGGGTAGCGGGACACTACGGCTGCGGCGGGGCCGACTCGCGCGACCTTGCCGCTGGGCGCCGGGGGTTCGTTGTCCATGGCTGAAAAGCAAGTAGATCGTCCGCCGTCAAGCGAACTGTTGCACGGGTTGGGCGAGATATCCGGCTTGGCAGACGTCGATACGGCCTGGACGATGTCCGAGCTTGGTCGGGTGTTGGATATCGTCCCGGAACTCATGGCGTTGACCGAAATGGACCGGCAAGCCTGCGTTGCCACCATCTTCCTCGCGGTCTATGAGACACCGGGGGACCCAGTGCAGCTCCTGCGTGCTCGCGCCGCACCATTCCTAGGACAACAGCCGCCGCCCGACGCAGACAGCACCCGACGAATAGCTCGCGCTCTGCTCGCGGTCGCCAACACGATGGCGTGGCCCACTCGGTGACAGCGGGGCCGAGAAATCAGCGTGGCGTGACAAGGCTGCGGTTGGGCAGCGTGTTGAGCGACTGAGACCGTCGCTCCAGGAGTTCGGCGTACGTGCCGTCGCGCTCAGCCCAACGGTGCATGAGCACGCCCTCGACGAGGATTTCGTGGGCCGTCGGCTCCGCCGCCAGCAGTTGCATGACCTCGTCGAGGTATGCGTCGAGCGGCAGAGCGGCCGGATTGATCTGCTCCTGTCCGGCGGTGGCAACTGCGGGCGGCACGAGTTCGACAACCTCGATGCCGGTTCCGGCGAGCTGCGCCCGGAGCGACTCTGTGTAGGCGTGCACGCCGGCTTTCGACGCGCCGTAGGTGGGCATGAGTGGGAACGGAAGAAAGGCGATGCCCGAGCTCACCGTGAGGATGGTTCCCGAGCCACGGGCGATGAGGTGCGCAATGAAGGCGTCGACGACGCGGATGGTGCCCAGCAGGTTCGTGGCAATCGTTTCCTCGGCCGCGGCGAGGTGTGCGGGGTCGCGCAGGTCTTCTGTGAGCATGACGCCTGCCATCGCGACAACGACGTCGAGGTCGGGGTGCGCGTCGAGCACTTCGTCGCGGGCGCGGCGGATCGAGTCCGGATCGGTGACGTCGATGCGGACGGTCTCAGGACCGTCCTGCGGCTCGGGACTCCGGCCTCCGACAATGACTGTGCTGTCGGCATCCACGAATCGCTGCGTGAGTCCGCGCCCGATTCCCGAGGTGCCGCCGACGATGAAGACTGTGCGGTTGGTGATCTTCACCAGGGCCTCCTACGGCTGTTGTTGACTGTCGAATCGTCTGTAAGCAGGTTCCCTCGGGTGCCCGGAGGCGGGAAGGGCCCCGCCGGTCCGGGGAGTGGTAGGACCCCCTGCCCTAAGCACGCGCCGGATTAGTGTCGAGGTGATGGACCGCGACGAGGAGATAAGTCGGTTGGGCCCGTATCTGCGGGCCCGGCGTGATCTGGTCACACCGGAGCAGGCTGGTATTCCGGCCGGGCCCAACCGCCGCGTCGCCGGATTGCGGCGCGAGGAGGTTGCGATGCTGGCTGGAATCAGCGTCGACTACTACCTGCGGCTGGAGCGTGGACGCGACAATAACCCGTCGGCGCAGGTGCTTGCGGCGCTTGCACGTGTCCTTCAGCTCGACGAGGTCGAACATCACTACCTGCTCGACCTCGCCAAGCCGGTGCGCCGTGCGCGCCCCCGAAAGCGGCCCGAGCGCGTGCCCACCCGGTTACATCACCTGCTGGCCGCCGTCGACGTGCCGGCGTTCATCGAGGGCCGGACGTTCGATGTGCTCGCGTCGAACCCGCTCGCGCTCGCACTCTCTCCCCGGCTGCGACCGGGCGAGAACCGGTTGCGGTCCTTGCTGCTCGATCCCGAGGAACGTTCGTTTCACGCCGACTGGGACGCGGCCACAGCAGAATTCGTCGGATCATTCCGCAAGTCCATCGGCGGGGACACCGACGATGAGCGCATCGTCGAACTCGTCGGGGAACTATCTCTGGCCAGCGCTCGGTTCCGTGCGCTCTGGGCACGTCACGACGTCCGCCAACTCAGGGGCGGCACGACCATCGTCAATCACCCTGTTGTCGGTGAACTTCACCTTCATCGTGACAAGCTCCCCGTCGGTGACCTGACCCTCGTGCTGTACTACCCCGACATTGGCAGCGACAGCGTCGCGAAACTGCGAGCGCTGGCGCCATTGGCCACAACCCCCGCAACCAGCGAGGCGTCCCACGTCCGGCTCCCAGCGCACAAGAGCGGACGCCTTTCGAGCCGAGCGGATTAGCTCGCGATGCTGCTTGCTTTTCGCCGAAATCGAGTGGACGGCTGGTCGCTCGCGACGAGTTGCGATCTGGTCGTCGCGTTCGGGATTCGTCGCGGCGACGTCACGCTCAGGCAGCCAAGCGCGGGGGCCGGGTGGTGCTTTCGCGTACGACTAGTTGGTGCGGCACGCGCACCTCATGCGGTTCGTCGTGGGAAGCGTCGACCCGGGCGGAGAGCAGATGCAGCGCGTGCTGTGCGATGGCCGCCCGGTCGGGTCGGATCGAGCTGAGGGACGGGGTCAGGAAGCTGGCCTCGTCGATATCGTCGAAGCCAATGACACAAACGTCGCGCGGCACCTCGACCCCGCGGATGTGCAGTTCGCGCATCGCGCCGACAGCCAGTTCGTCGCTGAAACGGAACAGACCATCAGGCGGCGTTTCTGCTTGCAGCAAGTTGCAGGTGTTGTACTGCGGTTCGCGCTGCGGCGACGGTTTCGATGCCGACGTGGTCCAGGCCCGAGCCGGCC
>CAXTHY010000145.1:4291-5546 GCA_964244175.1 uncultured Jatrophihabitans sp.
CCTTGAACAGCGCCTTGGCCTCCAGCGTCGCCCGGGGCTCGACCCAGTTGAACAGGCCCCACTCCAGAGCCTTCTGCGCCGGGACTCGCTCGCCCAGGAGCACGACGGGCATCGCTCCACCGAGGCCGGCCAGGTCAGGGTCGCCCGCTCGTTTCGTCGATCATCACCGTCAAACCCAGGGCGCTCGCGCGCTCGACGATCTCATGGGCGAGTTCCCCGAGATAGGGCACTGTGATGTCGGGGACGAGGAGCGTGATGATGCTGGTACGTCCCTGCCGCAGACTGCGGGCGAGCAGGTTGGGTTGGTAGTTCAACGCATCGATCGAGGTCTGCACCCGAATGCGGGTTGACGGTGATATGTGGTGGAACCCGTTGACGACGTTGGACACGGTGCGCGGTGAGACTCCGGCGTGTCGAGGAACGTCTCGCAAGGTCACGGCCACTTGTGGCTTCCTTTCGCGAGACCTGACGGACACGCACGGCTGGTTAGCACCAGCAGGCGGGTCCTAATCGTGCTATCCGACCGTCGATCCGAAGGTGGTGCCGTAGCCGCCGTGTCCATCCTGACCTTCATCCAGACGTGGAACGCGTTTCTCTGGCCGCTGCTGGTACTCATCCAAACCAAATCCGAAACCATCACCGTCGGGCTGAGCAGCCTCATCGGCGGAGCCGCCATCCAGTACGCCGAAACCATGGCCTCGGCCGTGCTGGGCTTCCTACCGCTCGTTGCCTTGTTCCTGTTCATGCAACGACAGATCGTCCAAGGCATCGCGAACACCGGCATCAAGTAGCCGCGCTCGACTGCGAGTTGCGTCAGCTGACACGCGCCGAGACGACGCTTGGCCCCACGAGAGCGCGGTTCAGTCTGGATTCCAGGCGCGCGGACGTGGGGCCAAGCGGCTCGATCCGGACTTGTGTGATCAGGCGGAGTGGGCGCCGGTCATCATGGCGGCGAGGTCGTCGGGGTGCAGGAACGACGGCGGCGGCGGCGGCCCCCACGCGAACAGGCCCTGAGCGCCCTCGAGATCCTGCGGGGTCCAGAGCTGGTCTTCGACGATGCAGTCCATGTCGGAGTAGTACTCGCTGAAGTTGCCCGCCGGGTCTTTGAGGTACCAGAAGAAGTTGGAACCGCCGTAGTGGCGGCCGAGGCCCCAGATGTGGCGTTCGGGGTTGTTTTGGAGCATGGCGTGGGCGCCGCGGCCGACGTCGTCGATGTCGTCGACTTGCCAGGAGGTGTGGTGCAGGAAGGAGATGG
>CAXTHY010000146.1:0-2738 GCA_964244175.1 uncultured Jatrophihabitans sp.
CCTCGAGGATGTGCTCGCGCAGCCGCGGCAGCCCCTGGCCCGATCCGTACTGCAGCGCCTCGGGCGCCTCGGTGAGCAGCAGGCGGTCGAAGGCGGTGGCGACGAGCTCGCGCGGGATGGCCTTGACGTAGGGCATGCCGCCGGCCAGCGAGACGACCTCGGGGCGGGAGGCGACGGCGAAGAGGGCGCGCACCTCGGATGCCGCGAGTCCCGACGCCCTGACGGCGTACGCGTCGAGCCACGGATCGAGGTCGGTCCCCGGTACCTGCAGTTCGGACACTTGCCTACCTCATGATTCGACGCGTCAGCGAGAGCGGTGCGCCGCGAGCACGTCGTTGCTGACGGGCTCGACCCGATGAAGCCTCGCGGCCCACCGGGCCGAGGGCGTGCTTCGGGCGGTGGGGATCAGGCCAGGACAGCGGCCAGGTCGGCCTCGATGGCCGGCTTCGGCTTGGCGCCGATGAGGGTCTTGACGACCTCGCCCTTCGAGTACAGCTTCATCGCCGGGATCGACGTGATCTGGTACTTCGCGGCCGTCTCGGGGTTCTCGTCGACGTTCAGCTTGACGATCTCGATCTTGTCTGGGTGCTCGGCGGCGATCTCGGCCAGCACGGGGGCGACCCGGCGGCACGGGCCGCACCATGCGGCCCAGAAGTCCACGAGCACCGGCTTCTCGGCCTGGAGCACGTCCTTCTCGAACGTCGCGTCGGTCACTTCGCGCATCGCGCTATCTCTTTCCTGTTGCCAGTGCTGATTCGGGGTGCAGCCTACGCGCGTCCGACCAGCTGGCCGGACGGCGCCGTGGGCGCGCCCGCAGCGGGGGCGGCGCCGGCGGTCCCGTCGCCCTTGGCCTGATCCAGCAGGTCCGGCGACAGGGCGGCGAGGTAGTGCTCGACGTCGAGGGCCGCGGCGGTGCCGGACGCGGCGGCGGTGACCGCCTGCCGGTAGGTCGCGTCGATCACGTCGCCCGCCGCGAACACGCCGGGGAGGGAGGTGCGCGACGACCGGCCGTCGACGGCGATCGTGCCGGCCGGCGTCAGCTCGAGCTGGCCGTGCACCAGGTGCGTGCGCGGGTCGTTGCCGACCGCGATGAAGAGGCCGTCGAGCGGCAGGGTGCGGTCCGGCTCGCCGTTCGTGGACTCGAGGCGCACGCCGTCGATCAGCGTGTCGCCGGTGATCTCGGCGACCTTCGCGTTCCACTCGAAGGTGATCTTCGGGTTGTCGAACGCGCGCTGCTGCATGATCCGCGAGGCGCGGAGGCTGTCGCCGCGATGGATGATGTGCACGGTGTCGGCGAAGCGGGTGAGGAAGGTGGCCTCCTCCATCGCGGAGTCGCCGCCACCGACGACCGCGATGTTCTTGTTGCGGAAGAAGAAGCCGTCGCAGGTGGCGCACCACGAGACCCCGTAGCCCGAGAGCCGGTCTTCGCCCTCGACGCCGAGCTTGCGGTACGCGGAGCCGGTGGCGACGATGACGGTCAGCGCCTCGTGCACGTCGCCGTTGCCGAGCGTGACGCGCTTCACGTCGCCGGCGAGGTCGAGTTCGACGACGTCCTCGAGCACGATCTCGGCGCCGAACTTCTCGGCCTGGTCGCGCATCTTGTCCATGAGGTCGGGCCCCATGATCCCCTCGGGGAAGCCGGGGAAGTTCTCGACCTCGGTGGTGTTCATGAGCTCGCCGCCGGCCTCGACCGAGGATGCGATGAGCAGCGGGGACAGCTGGGCGCGCGCCGCGTAGAGGGCGGCGGTGTAGCCGGCGGGACCCGATCCGATGATGACGACCTGACGCATGAGCGCGAGTGACCCCTTCTCGATTGCACGTCGGGTGTGCCGGCGTGTCCTCGCTGAAACGGTGTTCGGCAGAGGGGTATTCCTTGGCTCAGCGTCGCAGACGGTCGGTGAGCAGGCGGGTGGCCACCGCCAGTTCGGGGGCCTTCAGCAGGGCGAGGACACCGGTGTAGACGAGCGCGGCGACGATCCCGACCAGGGCCGTGGCGGCGATGCCCCCGAGTGTCGACGACACCGGCCAGCCGCTGCTGAAGCCCCCGAACGCCAGCAGCACGCCCAGTCCGACGAGCAGCGCGGGCACCGCGGCCGCCACGAAGCGCCGGATGGCGAGGCGGAGGTCGGCGTCGACGAATCCGCCGATCCGCCGCCGCAGCAGCAGGGCCGCGACCGTGACCTGCACGACGGTGCCGATCGAGACGACCAGGGCGATGCCGGCGGCCCGCCAGTCGGCGGGGATCAGCAGGCAGAGCAGCGTGCCCGGCACGACGATCGCGAGCTGTACGAGGGTGAAGCGGAACGGGGTTCGGGTGTCGGCCAGCGCGTAGAAGCCGCGCTGGATCACGAAGAGCACGGTGAACGGGACGAGGCCGAGCAGGTAGGCGGCCAGCACGGCCGCGACGGCGTGCGCGACCGCCGGATCGCCCCGGCTGAAGGCCGCGGCGAACGGCAGCGCTCCGGCGAGCAGCGCGACGTCGGCCAGCACCAGCACGAGCAGCACGATGCGCAGGGTCTGGCCCAGATCTGCGCGCAGCAGGGCGGTGTCACCCGATGCGGCGTGCTCGCTCATCCGGGGGTAGAAGACGGTCATCAGCGAGACCGTGACTATGGAGTGGGGCAGCATGAAGATGAGCCAGGCGATGCTCATGGCCGCGACCGCGGCGTGGTTCGCACCGCTGGCGCCGCCGGCGACGCGGACCTCGATGAGTCCGGCGAGCTGGGTCAGGGAGATCA
>CAXTHY010000146.1:2748-4251 GCA_964244175.1 uncultured Jatrophihabitans sp.
GCCAGCCCGGTCGCCTTGAGGCCGACGCCGCGCCACCGGAAGTCCGGCCGGAAGCGCAGGCCGGCCGCCCGCCAGACGAGTACGAGCACGAGCGCCTGCACTGCGAGGCCGAGGGTCGCGCCCCCCGCGAGGAGGGCGCTCATCGCGCCGTCGAGCGGCGTGGTGCGTGCGGAGGCGATCGGCTGGAACGCGAGGACGAAGACGCCCAGGGTCGCGATGGCGACGATGTTGTTCACGACCGGGGCCCAGGTGTAGGCGCCGAAGCGGCGCCGCGCGTTCAACACCTCGCCGAGCACGGCGTACATGCCGAGGAAGAAGATCTGGGGGAGGCTCCAGTACGCCAGCGGCACCGCTGCGGCGAGCAGCACCGGGTTGGCCACGAACAGACCCATCAGCCACGGGGCCGCGAGGGTGACCGCGGCGGTCAGCAGCGCGAACGCCGCGATCGCGATGGTGACGATGCGGTTGACATACGCGGTGCCGCCGTCCGCCGCGCCGCTCGCACGGACGATCTGGGGCACGAGCACCGCGGAGAGCAGGCCTCCGCCGATCAGCGCGTAGATGCTCGACGGCACGTAGACCGCCTGGTTGTAGGCGTCGGCGATGGTGCCCGTCGCCCCGATCACCGCCGCCAGCAGGAACGCCCGCAGGAATCCGAGCACGCGGGAGACGATCGTGCCGGAGGCGAGGATCGCGCTGGAGCGGCCGATGCCCGTCGTGCTCATCGGGTGATCTCGGGCGCGCGGCGGCGACGCTGCCGGAACACGTTGCGGTAGATCCCGGTGAGGAACAGCAGGCCCAGCGCGGCGATCACGGCGACGGCGACGATGACCTCGAAACCGGCCCGAACGGTGATCACCTGGGTGGTGGGCCCGCCGATCGCGGCGCCTGCGGGCGTGTACAGCCGCACGGCCACCGTCACCTTGCCGTTCGTGATGGATCGGACCGGCAGCTTGGCCCTGCTGCCCCCGTTCGCAGGCACGGTCAGGCGCACGCCGTCGCCGGTGACGCGCAGGCGCCCGTTGCTGGCGGTGCCGCGGACGACCACGGTGACCTGCTGGGGCAGCTCGTTGAACACGTTCACCGACACGGTGCTCGCGTCGCCCGTGTAGAGGATCGGGCTGCCCTGATTCACATGCACCTGGTCGACGAACGCGGTGAATCGTTTTGTGCCGTCCGCCGCGGCTTGGCTCCAGCCGGACTCGTCCAGCCGCCACGAGGCCGACAGCAGGCCGAGCAGGGCCAGCTGCTCGGGGCCGACCAGTGGTCCGGCGTCTATCCCCGCGAAGGTCCGGGCGGCTGGCAGCTGATCGGACGCACCGACGAGACCCTGTGGGACCTGACCCGGACGGACCGGCTACGGCCGGTTCGGGTCGGGATGAACGCTGACGAAGACCGACCAGGCCGGCGCTCCCGGGTCGTCCGGACGCGCGGCGAAGTCGTCCAGAAGGTTGC
Source organism: uncultured Jatrophihabitans sp. (assembly GCA_964244175.1). Classification (GTDB taxonomy): domain Bacteria; phylum Actinomycetota; class Actinomycetes; order Mycobacteriales; family Jatrophihabitantaceae; genus Jatrophihabitans. Next base: position 4,204 of record CAXTHY010000146.1, read on the forward strand.
GGAGCTGCACCCGGAAGTCCGCCATGTCGGCGTCGCCGAGGCGCAGGC
>CAXTHY010000146.1:4261-4747 GCA_964244175.1 uncultured Jatrophihabitans sp.
CTGCTCGGGGCCGACCAGTGGTCCGGCGTCCTGCACCGCGGTGCCGAGCGCGCGTACCGCGGCCTCCCCGCTGAGCAACCGGCCGGCGGTCGCCACCCGGGCGGCGGGCTGACCCTTCGCGGCGAGGGTCACCTGCGTCGCGGTGCCCTTGGCGAGGTCGGTCAGCGTGCGTCCGTCGATCCAGGGCTGGGCGTGCAGTACCGACAGTGCGCGCTCGAGGGTGCCGGCGTCGCTGCCCCGGTCGGGCACCGCCAGCAGCGCGGGCACGGCGCCGGTCACGGCGTCGGTGCCGAGCACACCGACCAGCGCCGCCAGCGCCGCGGCCCCCGAGACGCCCCGGGTGCCGGCGCGGCTCAGCAGCGCGGATGCCTGGGCGTCGGCGATCAGCACGGGGGTGCCGCGGATCCGGGCCGCCGGCCCCGCCGCCGCGCGGGCGCCCAGCACATCGCCGGACGCCACGAGCACGGTGCGATCGTCCGCGGCGAG
>CAXTHY010000146.1:4757-5449 GCA_964244175.1 uncultured Jatrophihabitans sp.
GCCGCCCGAGGGGTTCCGCGCACCGGCCACGCGACGCCCGGTCCGGACCAGTCCCAGGCGAGCAGCTGCGCTCTGGTCGGCGTCGGCTCGGTGCTCGTGGGCGCGGGGCTCGGCGTGGGATCGGCTGTGGAGGAGGGGCTGGCGGTCGCGGCGGTGGAGCTGCCGGCGAACGACGACGGTGTCAGCACACCGGCGGCGCCGGCCGCGCGGGTCAGGGTCAGGTCGGCGTCCGCGTAGGGCAGCGCCACGACGGGGTTCGGCAGCGCGGCGAGTGCGGCGAGGAAGGTGGTGGCGCCGCTCGGGGCGGTCGATCCGGCGAGTCGGATGGACGCCGGCACCTCGGGATCGAGCGCGACCGTCGCCGACGGATCGGCCTGCGCCGCCCGCAGCGCGTCGTCCCACGCGCCACCCTGGGTCGTCAGCCTGTCCTGCGTGGCCACGTCGACGAGTCCGGTCGAGTTCGCCGGCGCGGTGAGCGGGATCACGGTGCCCAGCCCGATCCGTCCCGAGAACCCCTTCGCCATGCGGGTCACCGCCGCTGCTTTGATCACCCTGTCCGTGTCATCGGCCGGGTTGAACCGGTCGAACTGCGCGTAGACGAGCCGGGAGCCGCTGTCCGGGGTGAGCACGGTGTCGATCTCCGCGCCGGAGATCCGCACCCGGATTCTCTGCGTGTCGCCCGCCCCGATCGT
>CAXTHY010000147.1:0-5372 GCA_964244175.1 uncultured Jatrophihabitans sp.
GCCGAACACCGCCCCCAGATCACCCATGCCGGCCGCCGACAGCAGGGCGTCGCAGGCCGCGTGCGCCGCCACGTCACCGTCGGAATGGCCGGCGCAGCCTTCGACACCCGGCCACAGCAGGCCGGCCAGCCAGCAGTCGCGGCCGGGCTCGATCGGGTGGACGTCCACGCCGACCCCGGTGCGCAGCTCGGTCACTTGCCCCCGGGCGCCTTCGTGTGCGCCACCTGGAAGTCACCGTCGGCATAGCGCGCCCGCAGCACCTTCTTGTCGAACTTGCCGACGCTGGTCTTGGGTACCTCATCGACGAAGGCCCAGTTTTCGGGCACCTGCCAGCTCGCGACCTTGCCGTCGAGGAACTCCGCCAGCGACTCGGCCGAGACGTCGCCGCGCGGCACGATGCAGGCCAGCGGCCGCTCGGTCCACTTGTCGTCGGGGATGCCGATGACCGCGGCCTCAACCACGTCGGGCGACGCCGCCAGCAGGTTCTCCAGCTCGACGGACGAGATCCATTCGCCGCCGGACTTGATCACGTCCTTCGAGCGGTCGGTGATCTGGAAGTAGCCGCGGTCGTCGATCGTGCCGATGTCGCCGGTGCGCAGCCAGCCGTCGTCGAACTTCTCCGGGGCGGTGTCGAGGTGGTACGCGGCCGCGATCCAGGGGCCGCGCACCTCGATCTCGCCGACGGCCTGACCGTCCCAGGGCAGCTCGTCGCCGGCGTCGGACACGATGCGCATCTGCACGCCGGCGATGACCCGGCCGGACTTCATCCGCCAGTCGAGCTCGTCCGCACCGCCGAGCTCGACCCCGGCCGGCGGGTGGGCCATGCCGCCCACGGGCGAGGTCTCGGTCATGCCCCAGCCCTGGATGATGCGCACGCCGTACTTGTCCTGGAACGCCTGCATCAGCGAGCGCGGGATGGCGGCGCCGCCGGACGTACCGAGCCGCACCGCCGACAGGTCGAGTTCGCGCTGCTCGCCTACCTGCAGGATGCCGGCCCACAGGGTGGGGACCGCGGCGATGAAGGTGGCCTTCTCGGCCTCGGCGAGGTCGCAGAGCGCGGCCGGGGTCATGTGCGGGCCGGGCATCAGCATCGTCGCCCCGGACAGGAACGAACCGAACGGAATGCCCCAGGCGTTGACGTGGAACATCGGCACGACGACGAGCGCCCGGTCGGACTCGCTCGACCCGGTGGCGGTGTTCGCCAGCGTCGCCAGCGCGTGCAGGTAGATCGAGCGGTGCGAGTAGACGACGCCTTTCGGGTCGCCGGTCGTGCCGCTGGTGTAACACATCGACGCCGGCGATTTCTCGTCCAGCTCGGGCCACTCGAACGAGTCGGGGGCGGCGGCGAGCAGGTCGGCGTAGGAGTGCACCGGGATCCGGCCGCCGAGCACCGAGGTGTCGCCGGCGCCGATGACGACGAACGCCTCGACGGTCGTGAACTGCGAAACGATCGCGGCGAGCAGCGGCAGCAGCGAGGCATCGACGAGGACGATCTTGTCCTCGGCGTGGTTGACGATGTGCGCCAGCTGACCCGGGGGCAGCCGCAGGTTCAGCGTGTGCAGGACCGCCCCCATGCACGGGACCGCGAAGTAGGCCTCGAGGTGCTCCTGGGAGTTCCAGCACAGCGTCGCCACGCGGTCACCCGGGCCGACCCCGAGGTCGGCCAGTGCGGCCGCGAACTTGCGCGCGTTCGCGCCGACCTCGGCGAACGTGGCGCGCCGGGCGCCGTCGCCCTGCCAGGTCACGCACTCGCTGGCGCCATACACGCGCGTGCCGTGCTCGAGCATCGCAGTGACCGTGAGCTGGAAGTCGTCCTGCATCGTGCTGGCGATCACCACGTGGATCCTCTCGTCGTTGCGCGTCGGTCCGATCAGCGTAGGGCGAGCACCTCGGCGCGGGCGAGGTCCGCCGGCGTCGTGATCTTGAAACTCTCGTCCGCGCCGGGTACCGCCACCACCTGGACGCCGATCGCCTCGACCAGGCCGGCATCGTCGGTCGCGACGTCGGCACCGGCGCGGGCGTGCGCGTCGACGAGCACGGCGCGCCGGAAACCCTGGGGCGTCTGGATCGCCACCAGCGCGGATCGGTCGACGAGACCGGCCAGCTCGCCCGTCGGCCCGACGCGCCGGACGCTGTCGTGGATCGCCACGACGGGCACGACGGCGTCCGCGCCGTGGTCGAGCGCGGCGATCACCGCGTCGATCACCTCGGCCGGGACGAAGGGCCGGGCGACGTCGTGCACCAGGACGAGGTCGACATCGTCGGGCAGCGCGGCCAACCCGGCGGCGACCGAGGCCTGCCGCACGGCACCGCCGGCGACAGCGGGCAGCCTGGTCAGCGCCCGGGCCTGGCGCACCTGGGCCGCGGGCGCGACCACCACCACGAAGGCGATGCCGGCGTGGTCGGCGAACCGGTCGGCCGCGTGCTCGAGCAGCGTCCGTCCGGCGATCGGGACGAACGCCTTGGGCACGCTAGCGCCCAGGCGTTGGCCGGATCCCCCGGCAACGAGAATGGCGGCGACGGTCCGTGGACTCGTCGCCGCCATCACGTGGTGTCAGGCCTGGTCAAGCGGGTGGTCAAGCGGGTCAGGCAACTGCCTCGCCCAGTACCTCGTCGAGGACGACCTCGGCCTTGTCTTCGTTGGTGCCTTCGGCCAGGGCCAGCTCGCTGACCAGGATCTGCCGGGCCTTGGCCAGCATCCGCTTCTCGCCGGCCGACAGGCCACGATCACGGTCACGCCGCCAGAGATCGCGAACAACCTCAGCAACCTTGTTGACGTCGCCGGAGGCCAGCTTCTCGCCGTTGGCCTTGTACCGGCGCGACCAGTTGGTGGGCTCTTCGGTGTGCGGTGCGCGGAGCACCTCGAAAACCTTGTCCAGACCCTCTTGGCCCACAACGTCGCGAACACCGACAACTTCGGCGTTCTCGGCCGGTACGAGGACCGTCAAATCACCTTGTGCGACCTTCAGGCGGAGGTAGGTTTTCTGCACTCCTTTGAGGAGTCGCTCCTCGATCGCTTCGATCAGTGCGGCACCGTGATGCGGATAGACAACGGTCTCGCCGACCTTGAATGTCATGTTGTGGAGCCCCTTTCGCTACCCCCAGAGTAACACGCAGCACAGTCCCCGGGTCGTGCGCGAGCCCACTTGCCAAGTGCTCCAAGGCCTTGTAATACGCACGAATCTGTGCTGTGACCGACGCCGGGGACAACCGCGCGAAGGGTCCTCGCTAGGCTGTTGCCCGCCAGTGTGGATGCCGACGAATCGCTTGGAGCCGACGTGAGAACTAAGCCGGTCGCGGTGCGTCGTTACGGTGTCGGGATCGTCGCCGCGGTGGCTTTGCTGACCTCGGCCTGCGCCGCCGGACAGGACGCCCAGACCGCCGATCAGAAGGCCACGCTCGACGGCACCAACGCCTCGGTCGGCGCCATGGACCTGCGCGACCTGGCCATCCAGGCCCCGATCACGGCCACCTACTACCAGCCCGGCAGCGACGCGCTCCTCAAGCTCGTCATCGTCAACAGCAGCAGCAAGGACGACACTTTGACCGGCATCTCGTCCTCGGCCTTCGCCGGCTGGAGCGCGTACTCCACGACCGCCGACGCCGAAAGCGTCCAGGCGAGCGACGAGAGCTCAGGCGCCACCCCAGCCGGGGCGCCCACCGGGACGAAGTCGGTGCCGGTGCCCGCAGGCACCCGGGTCTCGTGGGGCGTCCCCGAAGCCACCGGCGGCCTGCTGCTGACGGCGTTCAAGAAGGCCGTCTACCCCGGCACGACCGTGAACATCACGTTCACGTTCGCGAACAACGGGAGCAAGACGATCTCGGTGCCCATCGCGCTGACGAACGGGCCGAACGATTCGGTGCTGCCCGGGCCATCCGCCACCGGCGAGCAGGGCTGAGGTGTCGGTAGTGCGCGGCTGTCGGTAGTGCGCGTCTGTCGGTAGTGCGCGCTACGGTCGCCCGGTGCGCGCAATGACCGGCCGAAACGGCCCGTGACGGTGGCCAGGTCGACAAGTGTCTTTCGCTGCGGCGCGTGCGGCGCGACCACCGGCAAGTGGTACGGCCGGTGTCCCAAGTGCGGCGAGTTCTCCACGCTCGTCGAAGCGGCAGCCGCGCCGAGCACGGCCGGCTTGAAGTCCAGCTCCCGCGCTGCCGTGCCCACCCGCCCGGCCCGGCCCGTCTCCGAGGTCGTCACCGGCACACCGGCCCGCAGGTTGGCCACCGGGGTCGGCGAGTTCGATCGCGTGCTCGGTGGCGGCCTGGTGGCCGGGCAGGTGTGCCTGTGCAGCGGGCCGCCGGGCTCGGGCAAGAGCACGCTGCTGCTGGCCGTGGCCGACTCGGTCGCGCGCCGGCTCGAGCGGCCGGTGCTCTACCTCTCGGGTGAGGAATCGGTCCAGCAGATCGCGGTCCGGGCGCAACGCATCGGGGCCGTCTGCCCGCACCTGCTGCTGGCCGACGACACCGATCTGGCCGCGGTCATCGGGCACATCGAGGCCGCCGGCGACCCGCTGGCCATGGTGATCATCGACTCGGTGCAGACGATCGCATCCGGCGACATCGACGGCCGGGCCGGCGGGGTCACGCAGACCATGGAGGTCGCGCAGGTCCTGAGCCGGATCGCCAAGTCGCGCGGCCTGCCGATGATCCTCGTCGGGCAGGTCACGAAGGATTCCAACGTCGCGGGACCACGCGCGCTCGAGCACATCGTTGACACCACGTTGAGCCTGGACGGCGACAAGCACACCTCCCTGCGGCTGCTCCGGGCGGTGAAGAACCGGTTCGGCTCGCTCGAGGTCGCCGCCTTCGAGCAGACCGACACCGGCCTGCGCGAGGTCCTCGACCCCAGCAGCTTGTACCGCGAGCACCGCGACGTCCCCGTCCCCGGCACCTGCATCACCGTCACCATCGAGGGCCACCGCGCCCTCACCGCCGAGATCCAATCGCTGGTGGCCGGATCGACCAACCCCAACCCGCGCCGCGGCGTCTCCGGGCTGGACTCGGCCCGCACCGCCATGCTGATCGCCGTCAGCGAACGCGCGGCCAACCTCAAACTCCACGACAAGGACGTCTTCCTGGCGACGGTCGCGGGCATGCGGGTCTCCGATCCCGGAACCGACCTCGCCGTCGCCCTGGCCGTCGTCAGCTCGGCGCAGAACCAGCCCGTCCCCCTCGACCTCGTCGCGATCGGCGAGGTGGCGCTGTCCGGAGACGTGCGGCCGGTCCCGATGCTCACCGAGCGGGTGGCCGAAGCGGTCCGGCTCGGGTTCCGCCGGCTACTGGTGCCGCCGGGCAGCGCAGCCCGGCTGACCGGGCGCACCAGGGGCACGAATGTCGTCGAGGTGGCCAACCTCGTCGAAGCCGTCGCCGCGATG
>CAXTHY010000148.1:0-5031 GCA_964244175.1 uncultured Jatrophihabitans sp.
GACCGTGCCGCCGCGGCCGTGGAACAGTCGCAGGCGGACACCGTGGCGCGCGGCGACGTCGCGCAGCGTGCGCTGGGCGCGGTGGATCTCCCACTGCGACGTCGCGATGCCAGCCTGCTTGTTCGAGTCGGAGTAGCCGAGCATGACCTCTTGGACGTCGCCGCGCAGGGCGACGATCAAGCGGTAGGTGGGGTCGCCGAGCAGGTCGTCGAGCACCTCGCCGGCCTTGCGCAGCTCGTCGACCGTCTCGAGCAGCGGGACGAAGCCGATGCGCGCGAACGGCTCGCGCGCGCCGCTCGGACCAGAGCCGTGTACGTCGACGAGGCCGGCCTCGCGGGCGAGCACCACGGCGGCGAGAACGTCGTCGGCGCCACGGGTCATCGACACGATGTAGCTCTCGATGACGTGCTCGCCGTAGGTCTCGAGCGCATCGCGGATCGCCCCGAACACCGCGAACGTCTTGGCGCCCTCTTCGTCGAGCGGCGGCGGCGACCCGGCGAGTGGGCGCCGCGAGCGCAGTTCCTTCGACAGCAGCCGCATCCGGTAGTCGCGGGGCACATCGCCGTAGAGCCAGGTCTCGTCGACCAGCCGGTCGACGAGTTGCCCGACCACGTGGTGATGCGCGTCGGCGTGTTCGCGTATGTCCATGGTGGCCAGATGCAGCCCGAAGACCGAGACGGTGCGCTCGACGCGGGCGAGCAAGCCGTCGGCGATCAGCGCCCCGGCGTGTTGACGCAGCGAGTCGCCGAGCAACGCCAGCTCGGCCAGCAGTTGCTCGGTGCCGCGATAGTCGAAGCCCGGCCGGTGCGGGAGGCCTTCGTCGACGCGCCGCCGGGTGTTCGCGATCTTGGCTTTGATGCAGGTCAGCTTGAGGCGGTAGGGCTCGGTCGCGTTGAGCGTGATAAGCCGCGGGTCGACGTCGACGACGGCCAGGTCGGCTTCGATCGACGCGGCGAGTTCGGCCGAGGCGGGCACGACCGCCGTGGACGACGACAGCTCGGCGATCAGCGCGTCCAGATGGCGGTCGACCGTGCGCGCGGCGACGTGGTGTTGCATGCGCAGGACGTCGCGGGTCACCGCCGCCGTGACGTTGGGATTGCCGTCGCGATCGCCGCCGATCCAGGTGCCGAAGGTCAGCGGGTTGGCGTCCGGCGCCAACTCGACGCCGTGCCGGGCGGCCTCGAGCGCGAGGTCGGCCGAGAACTCCGGCAGCGTCTCGTCGGCGAGATCCTGCAGGTAGTAGACGACGTTGCGGGCCTCGTCGACCGGCGTCGGACGGTGCTGGCGCAGCTCGTCGGTCTGCCACACCAGATCGACGAGTTCGGCCAGATCACGGTCCTGGCGCGCCCGCGACTGCGTCCCCGGCTCGCTCGGCGCCGCCAGGATGTCAGCCACCCGACGCAGCTTCGTGAGGACCGAACGGCGGCTCGCCTCGGTGGGATGTGCGGTGAACACCGGCCGCACGGCCAGTCCCTCGAGCGCAGCCTGCAGCGCCGGCGTCCCCTTCTCCTCGGCCACGGCGGCAACCGCGCGCGAGAGCCAGTCGTCCTCGGCCGGCCGGCTGCGCAACCCGCGCACCCGGTGGACCTGTTCGGCGACGTTGGCCAGGTGGAAGTAGGCCGAGAACGCGCGGACGAGGACCGCCGCCGTCTCGATCGGCTGGTCGGCCAGCAGCCCCCGAACCTCATCACGAGCCGGCCCGTCGCCGGCCTTGCTCTGTTTGGTCAGGGCGCGCACCTGCTCGACCAGATCGAGCGCGTCCTGGCCCTGCTGGCGCACCAGCGACTCGCCGAGCAGGGCCCCGATGCGACGGACGTCGGCGCGCAGCTGGGCGTCGTCGCTGCCGTCCTCGCCGCCGGACGCATCGCCGAGCAGGTCGGGGGTGTCGAGCTCAGAATTGACGGTCTGCACCCGATGATTCTGTCGCACGCACTCGTCGCTGTGCGCCGGACGACGAAGAACGTCGATCGGGATGGCCGGTCGCTTCGATCCGGCACTACGCTGAACCCTATGTTAACACGGAGCACACGTCAGGGAGGACCGGTGGACGTGACCGGCTCCGTGACGTCTGCCCCTACGTCCTCGGCCGCGATCGAAGCGGCGGTGATCGAGGGCGGCGAGGTCGCCGCCGTGGCCCGTGGCGGGCTGGCCAACCTGTTCGGCGCCGCCGTCTCGGCCGTCGCGAACTTCCTGCTGGTCATCCTTGTCGCGCGCTTTCTCGACCCCTCGGCTGCGGGTGCGTTCTTCGGCGTGACCTCGCTCTTCCTGATCCTCGAGACCGTGGTCCGACTGGGCAGTGACACCGGATCGGTGTACTTCGTGGCCCGCTGGCGGGCGATTGGCCGGGCCGACCGCGTCCGTCCCGGCCTGCGGGCCGCGCTCGCCCCGGTGCTCGTCGTAGCGGTGGTGGTCGCGGCGGCGATGGCACTCGCGGCGCCGTGGCTCGCCGGCGTCGTCGCCGACGGTTCGGCGACCAGCGAAGAGCAGTTGCGCCTGCTCGCCCTGCTGATCCCGGTCGCCGTCATCTTCGACGTCATGTTGGCCGCCACCCGCGGGTTCCGCACGATGCGCCCGAGCGTGCTGCTGGAGAAGCTCATCCGCCCGATCCTGCAGATCGCGCTCGTGGCCGGCGTGCTCGTGGCCGGGTGGGACGGCTGGCTGGGCGCGGCGTGGGGTGTGCCCTACCTTGTCGTGCTGGTCCTGGCCGCGCGGGCATTGCGCCGGCTGTGCGCCACGCTGCCGAGCACCACCGTCCGGGCGCGTGCGGTCGCCCGGGAGTTCTGGTCCTTCGCCCTACCCCGCGCGCTCGCCGGGGCCGCCCAAATCGTCCTGCAACGGCTGGACATCGTGCTCGTCGCCGCCATGCGCGGGCCACGCGAGGCCGCGATCTATACGGCCGCCTCGCGCTTCCTGGTGCTCGGACAGTTCTTCAGTCAGGCTATCGCCGCGCCGGTGCAGCCGCGGCTGAGCGCCGCGTTGGCCGGGGCCGACACTGTTCGGGCGCAGCTGCTCTACCGCGTCTCGACGACCTGGATCGTGATCGTCGCCTGGCCGACGTTCCTGCTGGCCGGCCTGTTCGCGCCCGAGTACCTGGCCGTCTTCGGCCGTCACTACACCTCTCACGCCGCCGTGGTGGTCGTCGTGCTGCTCGCGGCCTCGATGCTGATCGCGACCGGTGTCGGCGTGGTCGACTCGGTGATCATCATGGCCGGCAAGACGTCGTGGAACCTGGCCACGACGCTGATCGCCGTCGCCGTCAACGTGATCCTCGACGTCGTCCTCATCCCGCCGTACGGCATCGTCGGAGCCGCCGTCGGCTGGTGCGCGGCGATCGTGGCCAGCAACGTCGTCCCGCTGATCGTGGCCTGGCGCGGACTCGGCCTGCACCCGTTCGGTCGGGCGACCCTGCAGGCCGCCCTGCTGGCGCTCGGTGCGTTCGCCGTCCTGCCCCTGCTCGGCCGGCTACTGGCCGGGCTGCCGGGCGCCATCACCGCTGCCGTTGTCGGCGCCGCGCTCTACGTCGCGCTGGTCTGGCGGCGGCGTGAGCGCTTCGATCTGGCCGGCCTGCGCAGACGGCGGCCGGTGGCCCAGCCGTGAGCGCCACGACCGGCCCGACCGTCGGCTACATCGGCGGATTCGGGCGCAGCGGCTCGACGCTGCTCGAGACGATCGCCGCCTGCTTCGACCAGGTGTGCGTCTTGGGCGAGGTCGTCCACATGTGGGAACGGGGGGTGCGCGAGAACCGGCTGTGCAGCTGCGGCGAGCCGTTCTCGAGCTGCCCGTTCTGGCAGCAGATCGGCCAGCTCGCCTTCGGTGGGTGGCAGGCCGCGGACGCGCTTGAGATGCGTCGGCTGTGGTCCGAGGTCGACCGCACGCGTCGGATCCCGACTGCCGTCTGGGGCCGGGACTGCGGCGCCCACGCTCGCGCCATGCGCGAATACACCGACCGCTTCGCCGCGGTGTACGCCGCCGCGGCGGAGATCAGCGGTGCGTCGGTGCTCATCGACTCCAGTAAGCACGCATCGACGGCGTTCGTGTTGCGCCGTCGGGCCGGGCTCGACCTGCGCATCGTGCACATGGTGCGCGACAGCCGCGGCGTCGCGTACTCGTGGACCAAAGAGGTCCCGCGACCCGAGCGGGACAGCGACGGCCACGTCATCCTCATGCACCGCTATCGGCCGTGGCGTTCGGCGCTGCTCTGGGACGCGCAGAACCTGGCCTTCGACGTGATGGCGCGCACGAACACCCCCGTGTGGCGGCTGCGGTACGAGGACCTGCTGGCGGCCCCGGTGCCGACCACACGGCAGCTGGCCGCCTTCCTGGGGCTGCCACCGGAACGGATCACCGACTTCCTGTCCGCCACCGAGGTGCGGGTGGGCGAGACGCACCAGATCGCCGGTAACCCGATGCGGTTCAACTCGGGCACCGTGGCGCTGCGTCGCGACGACGCCTGGCACGCGCAGTTCCGGCCGGCCGAACGCCGGCTGGTCACCGCGCTGACCGCGCCGGTCATGCGCCGCTACCGCTACCTCGGCCGGGCCGCCCGGTGACGGCGCCGCCATCGGTCGATGTCGTCATCCCGACGCATCGCCGGCCGCAGCTGCTGCGCGCGGCCGTCGACTCGGTGCGGGCGCAGGAGTACGCCGGCGCGCTACGGGTGATCGTAGTGTTCGACCGGGCCGAGCCGGACCAGAGCTTGGCCAGCGCCGGCCCGGTGCCGGTGCAGGTCGTGCGCAACGCGCGCCGGCCCGGGCTGTGCGGGGCCCGCAACACCGGCATCCTCGCCGGATCGAGCGATCTCGTCGCGTTCCTCGACGACGACGACCATTGGCTGCCGGGCAAACTGGCCCGCCAGGTGGATTGGCTCGAGGCGCAGGCCGGCGCGCAGCTCGCGACCACCAGCACCCGCGTCGACTTCGGTGACGCCCACACCGAGCGGCTGGCCGGTACCGGCATCGTGACTCACGAGCAGCTGCTCGCGTCGCGGATGTCGATGCTGCACTCGTCGACGTTCCTCATCCGGCGCAGCGC
>CAXTHY010000149.1:0-4985 GCA_964244175.1 uncultured Jatrophihabitans sp.
CGCCAGAACTGCAAGCCGGCGACGCGACCGAACCAGCGCCGAAACGTCCTCCATCGCTGCGCCCTTCAAATAGGACGCAGACCGCAGCCTGACCGCGAGCTACTAGAGCAGGACGACGTCGTCGCGGTGGACGATCTCGCGGCGGAACTCGACCGGCAGCTCGCCGGTCTTGTGCCCCAGCAGCGGCGGCAGGTCCGCGGCGTCGTAGCCGACTAGCCCGCGCGCGACCGGCACGCCGTCGGGATCGACGAGGTCGACCGGCTCGCCGGAGTAGAAATCCCCATGGACGCCGGTGACACCGGCCGGCAGCAGCGATTTGCGGCGCTGCACGATGGCGGCCACTGCGCCGGCGTCGAGCACCAGCTGGCCGCGCGGGGTGGTGGCGTGCCGCAACCAGAACAGCCGCGACGCACTGCGCTCGCCGGCCGCGTGGAACAGCGTTCCCGACTGGCCCAGCAGGGCCTCGCCGATGCGGTTCGCCGACGAGAGCACCACCGGGATGCCCTCACTGGTCGCGATAGCGGCGGCGTCGATCTTGGTGATCATGCCGCCGGAACCCACGTGACTGCCGGCCCGGCTGACGTCGACGCCGGCGAGCGCAGCCATCGACTCGACCTCGGGGACGAATTCGGCGCCGGGCCGCCCGGGCTTGCCGGTGTACAGGCCGTCGACGTCGGTGAGCAGGACGAGCGCATCGGCGTGCACGAGGTGGGCCACCAGCGCAGCGAGGCGGTCGTTGTCACCGAAGCGGATCTCGTGGGTGGCGACCGTGTCGTTCTCGTTGACTATGGGGATCACGCCCAGCGCGAGTAGGCGCTCGAGCGTGCGGTCGGCATTGCGGTAGTGGCCGCGCCGGTGCAGGTCGTCGGCAGTGAGCAGCACCTGCCCCACCTGCAGCCCGTAGCGGGCGAACGAGGCGGCGTAGCGCTCGGCCAGCAGCAGCTGCCCGACACTGGCCGCGGCCTGCTGGGTCGCGAGGTCGCGCGGACGGGCCTTGAGCCCGAGCGGTCCGATTCCGGCCGCGATGGCACCGGACGACACGAGCACCACCTGGTGACCGGCCGCGGCCCGCGCCGCAATCGCGTCGACGATGGCGTCCAGCCGCTGCGGATCGAGCCGGCCCCGCGAGGTCAACGACGACGAGCCCACCTTGACGACGGTGCGCCGCGCCAGAGCCACGTCGGCGCGGGTCATGCCTCGGCTCCGTCCTCGTCCCAGCCGTCATGACTGTGGCGGGCCCTCTTGGCGGCCAACCGATCCTCGGCGCGCCGACGGGTCGATTCGTGGAAGCGCTCGTCCTCACCCCGGCGTCCGGGCGAGTAGGCCTGTTCGTCGATGCCGCCGGTGGGCTCGAAGTCGAAGGTCACCCCGCCGATCGTCACCGCGGTGCCGCGTTCGGCCCCGATGCGGGCCAGCTCGTCCTCGACCCCGAGCCGCTTGAGCCGGTCGGCCAGGTAGCCCACGGCCTCGTCGTTGTCGAAGGCGGTCTGGCGCACCCAGCGCTGCGGCTTCTCGCCGCGCACGACGAACCCACCCGGCAGGTTGGGATCGGGGAGCACGGTGAAACCGCTGTCGTTGACCGCGGTCGGCCGCAGGACGATGCGCTCGGCGCCCGGAGCCGGGCGGCTCGCCCGATCGGCCTCGACTGCCTCGGCGAGGGCGAACGAGAGCGCGCGCAGCCCCTCGCGCGAGACGGCGGAGATCTCGAAGACCCGCAGTCCGCGGGCTTCGAGATCCGGACGCACCAGCTGGGCGAGCTCTCTGCCCTCGGGAATGTCGATCTTGTTCAGCGCGATCAGGCGGGGCTTGCTGAGCAAGGCACCGAACGTGCCGACGTAACGGCCGAGCTCGGTCTCGAGCGCGTCGAGGTCACTGAGCGGGTCGCGGCCCGGATCGAGGGTGGCGCAGTCGAGGACGTGCAGTAGGACGGCGCACCGCTCGACGTGGCGCAGGAAGTCCAGGCCGAGCCCGCGACCGTCGGCCGCACCGGGGATCAGGCCGGGCACGTCGGCCATGGTGTAGGTGGTCTCACCGGCGCTGACCACGCCCAGGTTCGGCACCAGCGTGGTGAACGGGTAGTCGGCGATCTTGGGCCGGGCGGCGGAGATCGCGGCAATGAGAGAGGATTTGCCGGCGCTGGGGAAGCCGACGAGGCCGACGTCGGCGACGCTCTTGAGCTCGAGGACGATATCGCGGCACTCCCCCGGCTCGCCGAGCAGCGCGAAGCCGGGTGCCTTGCGCCGGGTCGAGGCCAGTGCCGCGTTGCCGAGCCCGCCGCGCCCGCCCTGCGCGGCGACGAAGCGCGCGCCGGCGCCGGTGAGGTCGGCCAGGACCTCACCGTCGTCGCCCAGGACGACGGTGCCGTCAGGCACGCTCAGCTCGAGGTCACCCCCGTCGGCGCCGTTCCTGTGGCTGCCGGCGCCCTGCTTGCCGTTGCCGGCCTTCTGGTGCGGGTGGTGGTGGAAGTCAAGCAGCGTGTGGGCGTTGGTGTCGACGCGCAGGATCACATCTCCGCCGCGTCCACCGTTGCCGCCGTCCGGGCCGCCTAGGGGCTTGAACTTCTCGCGGTGGATCGAGGCGACACCGTGCCCGCCATTACCAGCGGTCAGGTGCAGCACCACCCGATCAATAAAACTTGGCATGTCCGCCTCCCCGGCCTTAACTGCTGTCGTCGCGCTCCAGCAGAAGGTCGCGGCGCGCTGGTGCCTGCAGCTACCAGCGCTATCTCACCTCAAACGATGTTGACGGTCTTGCGGCCGCGGGAGAGGCCGAATTTCACGGCCCCGGCCTCGAGCGCGAACAGCGTGTCGTCCTTGCCGCGGCCGACGCCGGCGCCGGGGTGGAACTTGGTGCCGCGCTGGCGGATGAGGATCTCGCCGGCCTTGACCTCTTGGCCGCCGAAACGCTTGACCCCGAGGTACTGCGCGTTGGAGTCGCGGCCGTTGCGGGAGCTGGAGGCACCCTTCTTGTGAGCCATCGCGGTGTCTCCCTTACTTCTTCGCGCTCGCGGAGCTGATGCCGGTGACCTTCAGCTGCGTCAGCCGCTGACGGTGGCCCTGCCGCTTGTGGTAGCCGGTCTTGTTCTTGAACTTGTGGATGTGGATCTTCGGGCCCTTGGTCTGGGCCACGACCTCGGCGGTGACGTTGACCGAGGACAGCTTGTCGGCCTCGTGGGTGACGGACTCGCCGTCGACGTACAGCACGGGCAGGAGCACGACCTCGGCACCGGGCGTCGCGTCGAGCTTCTCGACCTCGATCACATCGCCCTCGGCGACCTTGTACTGCTTGCCGCCGGTCTTGACGATGGCGTACATCGCGGGATCCACTCCTCGAACGTTGAGCCCACCGTGCGGTGGGCCGTCGTTCAGATTACGGCACGGGACGGGGACGGGGCAAAACGCCGGTCCCGACCCCGCCGATCCGCCCGCCGATTCGCAGGCGGTCAGGCGGTGATCGGCGGGCCGGCCGGGCGGCTCGCCGCCCGGCGCCGGCGCCGCACCGGGGCTGCGGGTTCGGGCTCGGCATCGGTTGTCGGGTCGGCGTCCGTAGCCGGCGTCGTGGCTGGCGCCGGCGTCGTGGCAGGTGCCGGCGTCGTGGCAGGTGCCGGCGTCGTGGCTGGTGCCGGTGTCGTACCTGGTGCAGGAGTGGCCCCGTTCTCGAGCCGGGCCACGGATTCGACCGCGTTGAGCGCGAGCTCGGTCGCCGCGGCGGGAGGTTCAGCCGGGCCGGCCGGGCCCTCCTCGTCCTTCTCGCCGTTCGCGGCCCGGTGGATCGCCGCAATGGCGGCGTTCGCAGCCTTGCGGCGTTCGTCGTCGAACGGGGCCTCGATGGGCTCGGGGGCGGTACTCGCGGCGCGACCGGTCCGCTTGCGCTTGCCCTGCTTGTTCCCGCGGGAACTGTCCTCGTCCTGACCGCCGCCGCCACCGCCGCCGTTGTTCGACTTGTCGATCGGTTCGGTGTGCACCAGCACCCCGCGCCCGTTGCAGTGCTCGCAGGTCTCGCTGAAGGCCTCCAGCAGGCCCTCGCCGACCCGCTTGCGGGTCATCTGGACGAGGCCGAGGGAGGTCACCTCGGCGACCTGGTGCTTCGTGCGGTCGCGGCCGAGGCACTCGGTCAGCCGGCGCAGTACGAGGTCGCGGTTGGACTCGAGCACCATGTCGATGAAGTCGATGACCACGATGCCGCCGACGTCGCGCAGACGCAGCTGCCGCACGATCTCCTCGGCCGCTTCCAGGTTGTTGCGGGTGACGGTCTGCTCCAGGTTGCCGCCGGAGCCGATGAACTTGCCGGTGTTGACGTCGATGACCGTCATCGCTTCGGTGCGGTCGATGACCAGTGAACCGCCCGAGGGCAGCCACACCTTGCGGTCCAGCGCCTTCATCAGCTGCTCGTCGACACGCAGGTCGTGGAACACGTCGCCGGTACCGGTGTACTTCGAGACGCGCTCGGCCAGATCGGGGGCCACGCCGCCGACGTAGTCGGAGACGGTGGCCCAGGCGTCCGCGCCCTGCACGACCAGGGACTTGAAGTCCTCGTTGAACACGTCGCGGACGACCCGGATCGCGAGATCGGGTTCACCGTGCAGCAGCAGCGGGGCATTGCCCGATTTGCCGCCGGACTTGGCGACGGCGTCCTCGATGGCCGCCCATTGCGTGGTGAGCCGCTCGACGTCGCGGGTCAGCTCCTCCTCGCTCGCGCCCTCGGCGGCCGTGCGCACGATGACGCCGGCCTCGTCCGGGACGATCTTCTTGAGGATCGTCTTCAAGCGGTGCCGCTCGGTGTCGGGCAGGCGCCGGCTGATGCCGGTCATGCCCCCGCCCGGGACGTAGACGAGGAAGCGGCCCGGCAGCGAGATCTGGCTCGTCAGCCGCGCACCCTTGTGCCCGATCGGGTCCTTGCTGACCTGGACGAGCACGCTGTCGCCGGACTTCATCGCCGTCTCGATCGAGCGGGACTTGCCCTCGAGCCCGGCGGCGTCCCAATTG
>CAXTHY010000150.1:0-4831 GCA_964244175.1 uncultured Jatrophihabitans sp.
GGTCAGGCCCAGGACACCGAGCGTCGAGAACGACACCCCGATGACCATCGGCACCCGCATCCCGAACCGCGGCGTCCAGATCCGCGCCGACAACTGCGAGGCGAGGAAGACCATCGCGGTGAGCGGCAGGAACGCGAGGCCCGCCTGGATCGGGCTGTAGCCCAGGACGTCCTGCAGGAACTGCGTGAGGAAGAAGAAGATCCCCATCATCGCGGCGACCAGCAGCATGCGGGCGACGTAGGCGCTGACCCGGGTGCGGTCGGCGAACAGTCGCAGCGGGGTGATCGGGACGGAGACCCGTCCCTCCTGGAACACGAACCCGGCGATCATGACGACAGCGGGTCGGCCCAGCCGTCGGACGCGGCGTGGACGAAGCCGTAGACGACAGCGGTCATGCCGAGCGTCGAGGTGACGGCCCCGGGGATGTCGACGTGGCCGCGGGCCCGGACGGTCTCGGGCAGGGCGCTGGTGGCGAGGACGAGCAGGACCAGGCCGATCGGGACGTTCACGAAGAACACCCACCGCCAGGACAGCCACTCGACGAGCACGCCGCCGGCGACCAGGCCGAGGCCGGCGCCGCCGATGGAGGCGGCGGTGTAGAGCCCGAGGGCGCGGGTGCGCTCGGCCGGGCCGGGGAAGGTGACGGTGAGCAGCGCGAGGGCGGACGGCGCGGCGAACGCGGCGCCGACGCCCTGGATCGCGCGGGCGGCGAGCAGCAGCGCGCCGTCCTCGGCGAGGCCGCCGGCGGCGGAGGCGACGGTGAACAGCAGCAGGCCGGCGAGGAACACGCGGCGGCGACCGAACAGGTCACCGGCGCGGGCGCCGAGCAGCAGCAGGCCACCGAAGGTCAGGCCGTAGGCGTTGACGACCCAGGACAACGAGGTCGGGGAGAAGTCGAGCGCACGCTGCATGTCGGGCAGCGCGATGTTCACGATGCTGACGTCCAGCACGATCATGAGCTGGGCGATGAGGATGACCCAGAGCGCGGCCTTGGAGCCGGACGGGCGCGGGAAGGAGCGACGGCCGGTGGTGGCGCCGGACGCCGATGAGACGGGAGCTTCGCCAGAAGAGGAGGAGCGGGAGATCAGTGGCACGAGTGCCCTCCAACGTGGATGATGGTGGAACCGGAGCTTGCCTCCGGAACAATACGGAGGCAGCCTCCGGTTGTGCAAGTGAGTTTCCGGAACCTGGGGGTCGGATGTGAGCGGGCAGACAACGACGGCGACGAAGCCGCTCCGCGCCGACGCGCGCCGCAACTACGAGGCCCTGCTGGAGAGCGCCGCCGAGGTGTTCAGCGAGCAGGGCGTCGAGGCGGCGTCGCTGGAGGAGATCGCCAAGCGCGCCGGGGTCGGCATCGGCACCCTGTACCGCCACTTCCCCGCCCGGCCCAACCTCATCCTCGCCGTCTACGAGCGCGAGGTGCGGCTGGTGTGCGACGCCGCGCCCGTCCTGCTCGCCGCCCACCCCGGTGCGCCCGACCAGGCGTTGTACGACTGGATGCAGCGGTTCGTCGAGTACGTGTCGGCCAAGCGGGGACTCGCGGCGTCACTGCGCGCGCAGGGCGTCGTCGGCACCGAGCACTTCACCGAGCTCCAGCTGCAGATGCGCCAGGCGCTCGGCACCCTGGTAGAGGCCGCCGCCGCCAGCGGCTACATCCGCTCCGACGTCGACGTCGCCGACCTGCTCCGCGCCGTCGGTGGGGTGTGCATGGCCACCGACGACGGCTGGCAGGACCGCACCCGCCGGATCATCGCGCTGCTGCTCGACGGCCTGAAGTACGGCGCCCCGAACCCCCGCTGAGCCCGGTGACCGCGTTCAGCTGAACGCGCCACCCGCCCGGACCCGCTGCAGCACTGCTGCACCCGCGCTCGGCCGGCATCACTGATCGATTCGTTGCGTCACGACGCCGAGAACGCCACTGATTGAGCGCGCTCGGCTGGCGCCCTCCAGTCCGCTGGGGCCCCGCCGCGTTCAACTGGACGCGGGGTCTCGACCTCAGTGAGGTTGTTCGGGGGCCCGGGCACCCGGATCACCTCAGTGAGGTCGGCCGAGGTGGCCTGGCCCGAGTCCGGCCACCCCTGGCGGAGCGCACCCCTGGTGCAGCCACGGTGCCGGAGCCCTCGGAACGCACCACTGGTGCAGCGCACCCCGGCCGAACTCGCCCGGCATCAGCGAGCGATTCCTGGCGCCATGTCACCGAAAACCGATCACTGATCGGCCGCACCGGCCTCGAAGTCGCCGACCCACCGCCGTGGCCGGGCCGCGTTCAGCTGAACGCGATGCCTGTCCGAGCCGCCGCAGCACTGCTGCAATTGAGTCGTCAGGGCGTCAGTTCTGCAGCACGGCTGCCGGCGCCCGCGGCCCGCCGCGTTCAG
This sequence comes from uncultured Jatrophihabitans sp., assembly GCA_964244175.1. Classification (GTDB taxonomy): domain Bacteria; phylum Actinomycetota; class Actinomycetes; order Mycobacteriales; family Jatrophihabitantaceae; genus Jatrophihabitans. Next base: position 2,376 of record CAXTHY010000150.1, read on the forward strand.
CTGAACGCGCCCTCCGACCCCGGCACCGGAGGTGCGGTGCACCACTGGTGCCACCGCGGCGTCTCGACCCCCGCGGCGCACCACTGGTGCAGCGCACCACGGCCGGACTCGCCCGGCATCAGCGAGCGATTCTTGGCGCCATGTCACCGAAAACCGATCACTGATCGGCCGCACCGGCCTCGACGTCGCCGACCCGCCGCAGCACTGCTGCAGGCGCCGCGGACCCGCCGCGTTCAGCTGAACGCGGCGGAACGGGTCAGTTCAGGCCGGCGTAGCTGTGCAGGCCTGCGATCACGATGTTCACGACGAAGAAGTTGAAGGTCATGGCCGCGAAGCCGAGCAGGTTGATCCAGGCCGCGGTGCGACCACGCCAACCGGCCGTGGCGCGGGCGTGCAGGTACGCCGCGTAGACCACCCAGGCGATGAACGCCCAGGTCTCCTTCGGGTCCCAACCCCAATACCGACCCCAGGCCGCCTCGGCCCAGATCGCCCCGGCGATGACACCGAAGGTGTAGAGCGGGAACGCGAAGGCGACGATCCGGTAGGCGACCTTGTCCAGCGTCGCGGCGGCGGGCAGGCGCGTGCCGAAGCGGGAGAGGGCGCCGAACGACACGGGCCCGTCGGTCTGCTCGGTGGCGGCGACCTTCTTGTCGGAGCGCTGGCGGATCAGGTACAGGATCGTCACGACGGCCGAGGTCATCAGCAGGCCCTCGGCACAGGCCACGGACGACACGTGGATAGCCAGCCAGTACGACTGCAGGGCCGGGACGAGCGTCTGCGCACGGGCGTAGAGCACGGTCCCGGCCAGGAACATGACGACGAGCACCGGGAACATGACGAACGCGCCGAGGTACCGGATCTGCGGGGCCTTGACCAGCGCGCCGAGGAACGCCAGCACGGCCAGCAGGCCGACCACCGACGAGAACTCGTACATGTTGCCCCACGGCACCCGGTCGACCGCCCAGCCGCGGGTGATCACCGAACCCAGGTGCAGCGCCGCGCCGATGACCAGCAGGACGACGGCGAACCGGCCGAGCCGGTCCCCGCTCCGGCCGCGCTCGGCGGAGGTGTCGACCACCCGCGCGACGGGCGGCGGCGGGGCAGCGGACGAGCTGCCGGCCCCGACCGACACGGGCACCTTGGCCGCGGGCGCGGCGACGGCCGTCGTGGCCACCCGCCCCCGACGCCCGAAGGCGTACTCGGCGGTGAAGGCGACCATCGTGACCGCGTAGGCCGCGACCGTCGCCTTGAACAGGTCGTCCGAGACGGACGCGAGGGTCTCGCTCACCGCCATGGCGGGTCAGCTCCTGCCGGTCGTGGCATCGGTCAGTCGGTTCTCGACTGCGGGTGGATCGGTGTCGCTGTACGACGGGTCGTCGCCGGGTGGGCCGAGGTCCGCGCGGAGCTTCTCCACGAGGCTCTCGAACTCCTCGCCGAAGTTGCCGGAGTCGCTACGGGCCAGGCCGCCGACCGTCACCAGGGTAGGTCCCGCGCCGGACGACGTCACACGGACCCAGACCCGGCGCCGCCGGACCGCCAGCGAGCCGATCAGGCCCACGACCATCGTCACCGCGGCGACCAGCAGCCAGCCCTGCGTCGGGTCGTGGGAGACCTGCAGCGCCACCCACTGCTTGTAGCCGTCGAACTTCACCGTGACGCCGTTCGGGAACGTCGACGTCTGCCCGATCCGGAGGTTCGCGGCGCCGGTCTTGGTCATCCTCGACGTGTCGATCGAGTACACCGAACGGGTCTCGCTGCCGCGGTCGTTGAGGTCGCCCTGGAAGACGAAGACCCCCAGCACCGGGTCCTGGGCCTGGGGCGCCGCCGAGGTGAAGACGCCGGGTGAGCTCTCCACCGGCGTCGGCGCGAACAGGCCCTGGATGCCGATGTCGGTGCGCTCGGCGCCGCCACCCGCGTTGTTGTCGTAGTCGTCGTGCAGCGGGAACACCCCCTCGGACAGGTACGTGCCACTGTCCTGCGGGATGAACGGCCGGCCGTAGTCGCTGTAGGTCTTGCCGCTCGGCATGGTCACCGTGACGACCGGGGTGTAGCCGTGCGAGATGAGGTACAGCCGGTCCCCACCGAGCCGCAGCGGGTGGTTCACCCGGAGCTCGTCGGTGCTGGTGGCGCCGTCGGTGCCGTCGGCGCTCACCGGGTAGTAGGAGATGTCCGAGGCGAACGACGTCGGCTCCCCGGTGTCGAGGTACTTCGCCGTGAAGCTGTCGACCTTCACGCAGAACGGCGCGGGCGCGATGCCGCCGTCGGCGGCCACCCGACCGGGGCGCCAGTTGTCGAACGACGCCGCGCTGTTGCAGAACGAGTCGCCCTCGGTGACCAGCACCGAACCCTCGTAGGTGAACAGCCGTCCGACCGCGATGAGCACGAGCGCGGCCAGCAGCGAGACGTGGAAGACCAGGTTGCCGGTCTCGCGGCTGTACCCCTTCTCCGCGCTGATC
>CAXTHY010000151.1:0-4753 GCA_964244175.1 uncultured Jatrophihabitans sp.
CGGCGCGGTCTACCACCCGGCCCAGGACGAACTCTGGCTCGGCGGGCGTGAGTTGCCGACGACGTGCAACGGGGTCGCGGTGCCCTCGCTGACCGACGCCGCGCTCGCGGACGTCTCGGCCGTCTCGTACATCCACCCGGCGACGTTGGCCGACACCGCGTTGCGGGACGCGTGGGTCGCGGTCGTGCGCGGCGCGGCGACGGTGCGGATGCTCGGGTCGGGATCGGTCGAGCTGGCCGCCGTCGCCGCCGGCCGGTTGGGGTGCTGGATCCAGCACGACTCGCTGTCCTGGGACTGGCTGCCGGGCGCGGCGCTCGTGCGCGCCGCTGGCGGCGTCACTGCTGAAGTCGAGGTGGGCGGTCACGTGTGGCGTGCCGCCGGACCGCCCACGGCCGTCGCCGACGCGGTGGCGGTGCTGTCCGCGCTCGCCTGAGCGTGCCGACCGCGTTCGGCTGAACGCGGTCGGCACGCTGTCACACGCCGGTCAGCACCACGCGGTTGCCGTCGGGGTCGAGGAGCTGCAGGACACGGGACGACGTCGCTTCCCCCACGCCCTCGTGGGCGATGCCGGCTGCGGTGAGCCGGGCCGCCGCGCCGTCGAGGTCGCTCTCGTCGAGGACGATCGACGACCGGCCCGCCCGGTCCGGCTCCGACCAGACCTGGACGCCGAAGGTGTCGCCGAGGTGCCACTCGAGCAGGCCGGGCATGGGGTTGGCGTCGGGAGCGGTCCCGAACAGCCGGGCGTACCAGTCCTGGGCCGTGGCGGGATCGGAGACGGTCGACTGGGCGAGAACACGCGTGATCACGATGACCTCCACATCTGATTGCACTTTGCAACCACTATCTCGACCGTAGCTCCCCGGCGGGGTGGAAGCAACCGGTTCGTCCGGGTTGTGGACCGTCGTCCACAGTCGGGTGCTGTCCCTTGATCCCGTTCGGTGCGCGCTGACACGGTCGAGGCGTGGCCACCGGATTCGAGCTCGCACCCGAGGCACTGACCGTCGCCGCGGCCGACGTCGACCGCGTCCACGGGGCGCTGACCGCCGCGCTCGGCGACGTCAGCGCCGAGGTCACGTCACTCGTGGGATCGTCCTGGCGCGGGGCGGCCGCGTCGGCGTTCCAGGACGGCTACGACGAGTGGGAACGCGGCGCCCGACAGGTGCTCGAAGCGCTCGTTGCGACCGGCAGCGCGCTCGACGCCACCCGTGCCGACTACCTCGGCGTCGACGACGCCGCGGCCGACGTCCTGGACCGCCTCGGCGCCCGGCTCGGCGGCGGCACCTGATGCCCGCGTTCGCCGTCGACCTGACCCGGCTCGACGACACGGTCACGTTGCTCGCCGCCCGCACCGCGGCCGTCGCGGACCTGCTCGCCGACCTCGACACCCGTATCGCGGCCCTCCAGTCGCTCTGGGCGGGCGCGGCCGCCGACGCGCAACTCGCCGCCCACCGCGAGTGGCTCGCCGGCGCGCAGGACATGCGCGAGGGTCTCGGGGCCATGCGGGCTGCCGCGGCCACCGCGCACGGGAACTACTCGGCGGCCGTCGCCGCCAACCTCGCCATGTGGGTGTGAGTGGTGCCCACTGCAACGATCTACGTCGACACCGAGGTGTACGTCTCGGCGGGCGAGGCCTTCCTGGCCGCCAACGACGCGGTGTGCAGCATCGTGGCGTCCGCTGCCACCACCGCCGCGGCGGGCGGGGGCATGGCCGGGTCGGACGTGTCCGGTGCGCGGTGGGCGGCGGTGTACGACCAGGGCGCGGGGCAGGCACTGGCCGCCGGTGCCACCGTCGCCGACCGGCTCGGGGAGTTCGCGATCCGCCTCATGACGAGCGGCGACAACCACGCCGATGCCGATCAGACGTCGATCCCGGGCGCCCCGTCGTACTGCGGCTCACCCTCGAGGCCGTCGGCGGGGCGTGTCATCCCGGCCGCACCACCGTCCGCGGCCGGCGGGTCGACGTCGCCACCAGGCCTGTGGTCGATCGTCGCCCACCTGCTCCCGTTCTCGTGGCCCGGCGGCGATCCGGCAGCGTTGCGCTCCGTTGCGACCGGCTGGACGAATGCCGGCGCGTCCTTGCAGGACGTGGCGGACCACCTGTCCGGGCCCTTGGGCGACGTCTCCGCCCTGCACTCGCCCGAGATCGACGCGGCGGTCAGCCGGTGCACCGATGCCCAACTCGCTGTCCGGTCCCTCGCGCAGGACTACGCCGCCCTCGGTCAGGCCTGCAGCACGCTCGCCGACCACATCGAGCAGACGCACGCCCAGCTCACCGCAGCGCTCGCCGACGTCGGCGACCTGGCCTCGGCGAGTCTCGACGTCGTCACCGGCATCGTCTCCGGCGATGACGTGAAGGCGAAACTCGCACGCCTCATCGAGACCCTCCGGGATGTCCTGGACCACCTCGTGGCGCTCGTCGACAGCGCGGTCGAGGCGCTCCAGGGGGTGTTGGACGAGATCACCGCCTTGATCCAGCGCCTGGCCGACCTGGTCACCACGGCTGTCACCGCCGCGTTCACCGTTGCCGGCGCGTCGGCCGCGGCGGTCACCGGCATCGGGCAGGCCAGCAACCCACGGATCGATCTCGCCGCGATGGAGGCGGCCGGGGGTCACACGATCAAGGAGCACGTCGGGAAGAGCGATGCGGACCTCGTCGATCGCGCCGCCAGCGAGGGTCTCGACCGCACCTCGACGTTCCCCGACCTGGACACCGCCGAATCCCTCACCGCGCGGAACATCGCGGTGAACTCGAAAGAGATCAAACGCTGGCTGGGCAAGCAGAAGACCACTGGCAAGCTCGACATTCGGTGGACCGCGCCTGCTAACGCGGGTCGGGTCTGGGTAGCGGCTACTCACTCGTTCGTAGCGCCGACAACGGTCGTAACGGTGCTGGTCAAGACCGGTCGCGCTACGTTCATCGTGCTGACTTCCTACCTGAAGGCATAACCGATGACGGATGAAGAATCGGACCTCCGGCTGCTGGCCGGCGCGTACTTCCATCAGGACTTTCGCCTCGACGCTGCAGACGAGGACGACGTTGTTCGGCAGTTCGCACGCGATGAGGGCGCCGATTCGGCGGGGCACGCGGCCGCCGAGATCGCGGCTCTGCTGGCGAGGCCGGAGACCGAGGAACAGCTCGCGCTGGTGTGGATGGGTGACTACGGGGCGGAGTTCAACCCGAGCCGGAACGGTATGACGTACCGCCAGTGGTTCGAGCGCATGCTGGAGATCCTGCGCGAGTGACGGCGCGTTCAGCTGAACGCGCTCCGGGTGCAGCAGTGCTGCAGATCTGTGGTGGGGACGACCGATCCGCAGCACTGCTGCACGTTCGTGGCCGGCGGGAACGCGTTCAGCTGAACGCGGTTGCCGCGTCCACAGCAACCGGGCGAGTGCCGGTCCAGCGGGCGAAGGCGTTCCGCCAAGAGGGGTCCGAGGCGGTCGGGCCCGCCCAGGCGATGTACCCGTCGGGGCGGACGAGGACGGCGGGCCCGTCGTCGGCACGTTCAGCTGAACGCAGGTCGGCACGTTCAGCTGAACGCACGTGGGCACGTTCAGCTGGACGCACGTCGGCGTGTCCGGCAGAAGGCACGTTGCCGCGTTCAGCTGAACGCGGCGCGAAGCCGGGAACGGCGCCGCCGCGTTCGGCGACCAGCACCCAACCCCCGTCCCGCTGCAGCTCGGTCAGCCGGGAACCGGCGAGCGGGATCTGCACGGCCCGCGTCCCGACCAGCCGGTCGTCGCCGCGACGACGCCCGTACCGCAACGCCGTCCCGGCGAAGCTGCCGGCGATCGCATCAGCGAACCGCGACCGCCCCATCAGTACGGGGGCGACGTGGTTGCGGAGCCATCGCGCCGGCCGGGGGCCGAGCGTCACGGCCCTCATCATCGCGCCGGACTGCCGCACCACCCGGCGGCCGATCGGGCGCCGCTCGGCGTCGTAGCTGTCGAGCACGGCGTCATCCGCGCCGCCCAGCACGGCATCGAGCTTCCACGCGAGGTTCGCGGCGTCCTGGATACCGGTGTTCATGCCCTGCCCACCCATCGGCGAGTGGACGTGTGCGGCGTCGCCCGCGAGGAACACCCGCCCGCTCCGGTAGGTCGGGACCTGCCGTTCCTCGCAGTGGAACCGCGAGTGCCAGCCGACCTCGACCACGCCGACGTCGCGACCCATCGACCGGTTGAGCACCGTGACGATCTCGTCCGAGCCGACCGGTTCGGTGTCCGGCACCTGGTGCCCGCGGTCCCACGTCATCGACCGGTACCACGCACCGTCGGCGTCGTGGCGGCCGTACGGCGCGAGGAAGGCCAGGCCGTCACGGGTGTCGCCGAGCGTGAGCCCCGGACCCTCCGGACCGCCCGCCAGCTTGACGTCGGCCAGCACCACCGACAACAGCACCACCTTGCCCGGGAAGGGCACGCCGACGAGCGAGCGAACGGTGCTGTGTGCACCATCGGCGCCGACGACGTACTGCGCGCGCCAGGTGGTCCGGGTCGTGTCGTCGTCCTTGCGGCGGGCGGTCACCAGAACACCCGTGGCGTCCTGCGCCAGATCCACGACCTCGACACCACGCGCGATCGTTGCACCGTGCTTCGATGCGTAGCCGGCCAGCGCCTGGTCGACGTTCGTCTGCGGGGTGACCAGCGCGTACGGGAACCGGCTCGGCAGCCGCGAGAGGGCGAGTCGGACGTCCGCGAACAGGTTGACCGCGGGCGTCGTCGAGCCGAGCGCGAGCAGGTCGTCGGCCAGGCCACG
>CAXTHY010000152.1:0-822 GCA_964244175.1 uncultured Jatrophihabitans sp.
GAAGGCAGCGCCGGCCAAGAAGGCAGTGGCCAAGAAGGCAGTGGCCAAGAAGGCGGCGCCGGTCAACAAGGCGCCGGCCAAGAAGGCAGCGCCGGCCAAGAAGGCGGCGCCGGCCAAGAAAGCGGTGGCCAAGAAGGCGGCGCCGGCCAAGAAGGCGGCGCCGGCGAGAACAGCACCGACCGCGGCCAAGGCCGTAGCGGTGCCGGCCGGTTCCGAGTGGACGACGGCTGAGCTCAACGAAGTCCGCAAGCAACTCGTCGACGAACTGCATGAGATGCAGGCCGCCTACGACGACTCGATGCGCGACCTGGACGACCTGCAGCGCTCGAGCACCGACGGCGCCGGCGACGACCAGGCCGATGCGGGCAGCAAGACGTTCGAGCGTGAGCAGGAGCAGTCGATCGCCGCCAACCGGTTCGACCTCATGACGCAGATGCAGCACGCGGTGGAGCGCATCGAGGCCGGCACGTACGGGTTCTGCGAGAGCTGCGGCAAACCGATCCCCAAGGCCCGGCTCAAGGCGTTCCCGGCCGCCACCTTGGACGTCGCCTGCAAGCAGCGCGAGGAGCGCCGCTGACGCTCGCCCCCGGCCGGTCCGCGACAATGGACCGGTGAGTGCCTCGTGACGTCCGACGCGGACCCCGACCGCGCCGCGGCCGAGGCCGACCGCGCCGCGCGCGAACCGAGCCCGGCCGACCGCCCGTCCCTGCCGGCCGGCGCGCGCCGAATCGGCCTGTTCGTCGCGGTCGCCATCTTCGTGCTCGCGCTGGACATCGGATCGAAACTGCTCGTCGTCGCGAAGCTGCCCGAGGGCACCGCGAG
>CAXTHY010000152.1:832-1564 GCA_964244175.1 uncultured Jatrophihabitans sp.
GGCCGCCGTAGAACAGGCCGAGGCTGAGGAAGGTGTTCTGTCCACTCAGCACGACCCAGGCGGCGGCGGGCGAGACGAGCACCGCGAGCCAACCCGGCCACGAGCCGGTAAGGGTTCTCGGCGGTGTGTTCTACCTGAACCAGGCGCGCAACTCCGGCGCCGCGTTCTCGCTCGGGACCGGATTCACGATCATCCTCACCGCGGTCGCCCTTGCGGTGGTCGTCGTCATCGTGCGCGCGGCGAGCCGGTTGACCTCGGCGGGCTGGGCCGTCGCGCTGGGTCTGGTGCTCGGCGGAGCGCTCGGCAACCTCGGCGATCGGCTGTTCCGGGCGCCCAGCGTCGGCCGCGGGCACGTCGTCGACTGGATCAGCCTCTTCGGCCCGTTCGACAAGTACTGGCCGATCTTCAATCTCGCCGACTCGGCGATCGTCGGCGGCGCGATCCTCGCCGCGGTGCTCGCCCTGATGGGCATCGACATCGACGGCCGCAAGTCGCGCGGCGGCTCATGACCGACACCAGGGCGCTGCCGGTTCCTGACGGCTTGGACGGCTTGCGCCTGGACGTCGCCATCGCGCGGCTGTTCGGCTTCTCCCGTACCGCCGCCGCCGATCTCATCGACGCCGGCCACGTGAGCGTCGACGGGACCGAGCCGGCGCGCAGCGCGAAGGTTCACGGCGGCGCGTGGCTCGAGGTGCGGCTGCCGGAGAAGGACACCGGCCCCGCCGCCCCACC
>CAXTHY010000152.1:1574-4746 GCA_964244175.1 uncultured Jatrophihabitans sp.
GACGACGACGACGTCGTGATCGTCAACAAACCCATCGGCGTCGCCGCCCACCCCAGCCCGGGCTGGACCGGACCGACCGTCGTCCAGGGGCTGGCCGCCATGGGATATCGCATTGCGACGTCCGGGGCGGCCGAGCGGCAAGGCATCGTGCACCGGCTCGACGCCGGTACGACCGGGGCGATGGTGGTCGCGAAGAGCGAGTACGCCTACTCGCAGCTCAAGCGCGCGTTCAAGACCCGCACCGTCGACAAACGCTACAGCGCGCTCGTACAGGGCCACCCCGACCCGACGAGCGGCACGATCGACGCTCCTATCGATCGCCACCCCGGCGCGGACTACAAGTTCGCTGTCGTCGCCGGTGGCCGCGACAGCGTCACCCATTACGCCACGGAAGAGGCGTTCCGGGCGGCCACGGTGCTCGACGTGCGCCTCGAAACCGGCCGGACCCACCAGATCCGGGTCCACATGGCGGCGATCCGCCACCCCTGCGTCGGCGATCTGACCTACGGCGCCGACCCGGTCCTGGCCAAGCGCCTGGGCCTGACCCGGCAGTGGTTGCACGCCCGGGAACTGGCCTTCGAGCACCCGGCGACGGGGATCGAACTGCGCGTCACAGCCCCGCTGCCGGGCGACCTCGCCCGCGCGCTGGACCGGCTGCGTGACGAGTCGTAACCCACCTAATAGCTCGTGAAGGAGTTGGGTAGGACGTTGAACGTGTCCGGGAAAGCCCCCCTGCTCGTCGCCTCCAACCGAGGTCCACTGACCGTCGTCGCCGTAGACGACGGTGACGACGAGATCCGCCGCGGGGGTGGCGGGCTCGTCTCCGGCATGCAGGCGGCGCTGTCGGCGACTCCCGACGCGGTGTGGGTCTGCGCTGCGCTCAACGAGCGCGAGCGCAAGCTGGCCCGCGAGGCTCCGGATGGCCGCGTCTCCGAGCTCGACCAGGTCGCGGCCGAGCTGCACGGTGACTTCGACGTGCAGATGCTGCCCATCGACGCGCAGACCTTCCGCAACGCGTACAACGGCGTCGCCAACTCGACGCTCTGGTTCGTGCTGCACCGGCTCTACGACCTGCCCACACAGCCCTCGTTCGACGCGGGCTGGCGCCGGCAGTGGGCGAGCTACGTCCGGTTCAATCAGGCCTTCGCGCAGGCCCTGGCCGACGCCGCGGCCCCGGACGCGCGGGTGATGGTGCAGGACTACCACCTGTTCCTCGTCCCGCGCATGCTGCGCGAGCTGCGTCCGGACGTACGGGTCGGCGTCTTCACCCACACGCCCTGGGTGTCGCCGGACTACTTCGCGGTGCTGCCCGACGACGTCGCGCGCGCCGTCGTCGACGGCATGCTCGGGGCCGACCTCATCGGCTTCCACACCCAACGCTGGGCCGACCTGTTCCGCGATACCGCGCGCGCCGTGTGCGGCGTCGAGGCCGAAGGCGTCGCCGTGTTCCCGCTCGGTACCGACGAGGACGAGATGCACCGGCTCGCCGGGCGGCGCAGCGTCGACAGTGCGGCGCGGGTGCTCGAGGGCCTAGCCGGCGGCCGTCCGATCATCGGCCGGGTCGACCGCACCGAACTGTCCAAGAACGTCTGGCGCGGACTGCTGGCCTACCGCGAACTGTTGCGCACCCGGCCCGAGTGGCGCGGCAAGGTCGTGCACGCGGTGTTCAACAATCCATCCCGCGAGGACCTCCCGGCGTATCGCGAATACACGGCGCGCATCGAACGATTGGCCGAAGAGATCGACGACGAGTTCAGCACCGACGACTGGACGCCGCTGGTGTTCGACATCGGCGAGGACTACCCGCAGGCCCTGGCCGTCATGCGCTGCAGTGACGTGGTCTTCGTGAACTCCGTCCGCGACGGCATGAACCTGGTCGTGCTCGAAGGGCTCGTCCTCTCCGAGCGCTCGCCCTCAGTGGTGATCTCGCGCGAGACCGGCGTGGCCGAGGTGCTTGGTGACGACGCGCTGCAGGTCAACCCGTTCGACGTCACAGGCACGGCCGAAGCCCTGCATCAGGCGCTCGTCATGCCTCAGGACGAACGGCGCGAGCGGGCCGACCGGATGCGCGCCGCAGCCGTTCGCCTACCGCCGGTCAGGTGGTTCCAGGAGCAACTCGACGCCCTCGGCTGACCTCGGTTCCCCCTTCTCGGGTGCTCAGCTGACCACTTTGCCGCACGGAAAGTGGTCAGCTCAGCACCCGAGAAGCTCCGGGGTGGGGGGGTCAGCTGGCGAGCGCGCGGAGAAATTCGACGATCGCGGCCGGGTCGTCGACCGTCACGTCGGCCGCGTCGTCGATGCCCTCGGCTCCGGACGAGAGCACGCCCACGCCCCATGCCCGCGTTCCCGCGTCACGCAGCGCGGTGATGTGCTCGAACGCCGGCAGGTCGCCGAGGTCGTCGCCCAGGAACAGCACGGTGGATCGGCCCTCGGCCAACGTGTCCAACGCGCCGGCCTTGTCGTAACCGGGCAGCCGCAACTCCAGCACTCCACTGCCGGGGTGCACCTCCAGGCCCAGCTCGTCGCCGAGGGCCGAGACCGGCTCGCGCAGCGCGGCTAGCGCGGCCCCGGGGTCGTCGGCCCGCCGGGCGTGCACCACGAGTGAGAGCCGCTTGTCCTCGATCCACACGGCGGGGTCGGCGCCGCGCAACGCGCCGGGCAGGCGCTCGCGTAAGGCCTCCATGGCCTGCGGGGTGTCGGGCGTGCTGAGCTCACCGTCGGTCCAGGTCTCGGCTCCGTAGACGCCGGCGACGATCAACCCGGGCACGGCCTCGAGACCGCCGAGACGCACCACCGTGCGGGCGTCGCGGCCGGTGATCACGGCCAACTGCGCGCCGAGCTCGGCCAACGCGATCATGGCCTCGATCGCGCCGGCAATGGGACGCGAGTCTTCCGGTTCGCGCTGCAGCGGCGCGAGGGTGCCGTCGAAGTCGGTGGCGATGAGCGCGCCGTCGAGATGCGGACGGACGGATGCGACCAGTTCGGCTACCTGCATGGCTCCATCCTGGCCGACTCCGATCGGTGCGACGAAGCGGGCGCAATCCGACAGATCGGGAGGCGGGCCCGGACGGGCAGCGGCGAGGCGTGCGATTGGGGTGCTGGTACCACTCGCCGGACCCCGGTCGTCCGGCACGTCTGGCGTGCAGCGCGCAGGGAGCGCACCGTCGCCGAG
>CAXTHY010000153.1:0-4678 GCA_964244175.1 uncultured Jatrophihabitans sp.
ACGCGGTCGACCCCGACGCCTTCACGACCGCGCTCGAGGCGGCGTCGGTCTGCGTCGCGTTCACGTGGGCCACGATCTTTGCCTGCCAGCTGCGGCTGCGGTCGCTCGTCAAACGCGGGGTGATCAAGAAGAGCCCGTTCCAGATGCCGGGTTATCCGTACACGAGTTGGGTCGGGCTCGGCTTCCTGGTCGTCGTGATAATCATGCTGGCGATCTCCGGCTGGCAGGAGTCGCCGAAGTTCTGGGACAAGACCGACTTCCTGGTCGTCGTCCTCGGCATCCCGATCATCGCGTTGCTGCTAGGGATCGGCTGGTTGGTCGTCCGGAAGAATGTCGTGGAGAACACCGGCAACAAGCTCAAGGCCGTCTGGTCGAACGACGGGCCGACGTACCCGAAGGACGAGGCGCCCGACCTGGACACCGCGGCGGTCACCGACTGACGCGCGCGATTACGTCCCCCCGGGATCGACCGACCTCAGGTGCGGCCACGCGCCACGCTCGGCCGGTGTCACCGTCGCCTCGATCGAGCCCATGCCCTCGATCGCGAGACTGACGTGGTCGCCTCCGACCAGCCACGGAAACTCTTCAGATGAGTGCCGGATCGACAATTCGAGGATGCAACCGCCCTGGCAGGTCCCGCTGCCGATCAACGAACCCCGGTCGACCACGGAGTTCCACGACGCGTAACTGATCAAGTCTTCGAAGGACCAGTAAGCCGACGACCAACGGTCGTGCCCGTACTCGCGCCCATTGATCGTCGCCGTCATCAGCAGGTCGTAGCCGTTACCCGACCGCTTGGCCGACAGCTCGTCCGGCGTCACGAAGATCGGGCCGAGCGACGAAGCGAAGTCCTTGCCCTTGTAAGGGCCGAGTCGGCCCTCCATCTCGTAGAACTGGGTGTCGCGCGCCGACCAGTCGCACAGGATCAGGTAACCGGCGATGCATGATGCCGCTTCGTCGGACGTGATCGACCGAACGGTGCGGTTGAGGACGGCCCCTACCTCGAGTTCGAAGTCGAGCTGCGTGGACGCGCCCGGAATCTCGATCGATTCCCGCGGTCCACGCAGGGTCGAGGCGTTGCTGAAGTAGCCGATTGGCTGCTCGTACCACACGTTCGGGCCACGCTCCAGGCCCGCTCGGTTCCAAGCCGGCTTGATGTGTTCCTCGAAGACCATGAAGTCGCGCATCGACGGCGGGTCGACCGGCTTGAGTAGATCGAGTGAGGCGAGAGGTGCCTGCGAGGCCGGCGACGCGATGATCGCGGCCCCGAGATCGGGCAGGCTTTCCAGGTGGCCGTCCAGGGCCGTCTCGGTGGCCGACAGCGCGACCGTGTCGTCGGCACCGACGACACCGATCCGTGGGCCGTCGGCGGTACGTGCCTTGACGAAACGCATTGGTTACTCCTGCGGAGTGGGCGAAGCGGGTGGGACGACGAGGTGATGCTGAGACGAGGTGGTGCTGCGACGAAGCGCGGATCAGGCGACGCGCGAGCGGGTGCGGACAACCGTCGCGATCGTGACGGCGAGAACGAGACCGGCGCCGTAGAACGCGTCCTGCACCCAGCCGGTGTAGCCGAGCAACTGCAAGCCGAGGATGCCGGTCTCCAGGAAGTAGATCCCGAAGAACGTCCCCATCGGATTGAACTGCCCCGGCAGCACAATTGCCGTGCCGAGGAACACAGCGGCCAGCGCCGGCAGCAGGTACGTCGCCGACGCGGTCGGATCGAAGCCACCCACCGACATGACGAGCACGATTCCCGCCAATCCGGCGACCAGGCTTGCGGCGATGTAGCTACCGGCCCGGATGCGGTCGACGCTGATGCCGGCCAGGCGCGCCACCTCACGGTTGGCGCCGACGAACACGACGTGGCGACCGAGCGGCGTCCACGTCAGCACGTAGGCGAACGCCGCGGACAGGATCAGGCCGTAGTAGAACGACAGCGGTAGGCCGAGGAAGTTGTGCAGCGCAACGTGGGAGAACGTCTTGCTCGAAACCGAGACGATCGTCGACGACGAGATGAGTTCGGCGATGCCGAGGTACAGGCTCGCGGTGCCGAGCGTGACGATGAGCGAGGGCACCTTGAGCTTGACGATGAAGAACGCGTTGATGAGACCGCACCCGAGAGCGGCAGCGAGCGAGATCAGGCAGGCGAGCGGCAACGCCACATGATGCAAGGTCGCCAGCACCGGGATGATCGTTGCCGACAGGCCCATCACGCTCGCGAAGGACAGATCGAATTCGCCCACCACGAACGTGCACAGCGCAGCGATGGCGAGCAACAGCAAGGCCGACTGCGAGCCGAAGATGGCCTGCACCGTCGAGCCGCTGAGGAACTTGTCGGGCATGACCGCGCCGTACGCGGCGGCCATCACGAGCCACACGCCCAGCAGGGCGTAGCGCGACCCGATCGAACGCAGCCGGCCGGCGGTGGTGGTCTTCGGTGGCGCGGCCGTGGTGCGCGCAGGTGCAGCCGGCTTCGTCATCGGCATACTCCCCTCGGGTTGGTCGACTGCGCGGTCGATTGCGACGTCTTTCTTGACGTCGTTGCTGTGGTCGGACAGCGTCATGATGTGCTCCCATCGACCACGGCGCTCGCTTCGGCCCGGTCGGTTCCGTAGATCTGTTCGATGAGGATGTCTGGCGTCGCACAGTCGGTCTCGACCGTGCCCACGCCCTCTCGGTAGATGAGGACGCGGTCGCAGGCGGTCGCGAGATCCTCCGGCTCGCTGCTCACGAGGATCACGGCCATGCCATTGTCGGCCGCGCGGCGCAGGGCGGTGAGGATGTCTTGCCGAGCACCGACATCGACGGCCTGGGTGGGTTCGTGCAGCACCAGCACCGACGGACCGATCGACAGCCACTTGGCCAGCAAGACCTTCTGCTGGTTACCGCCGCTCATCTGCTTGATCAGGATGTTCGGCAGGTTGGGACGAATGTCCAGTGACTGCACTGCCGCCGCGGTGCTGTCGCGTTGCCACTTCCGAGCGACGAACCAGGGCCGTCCCTTCTTGTTCAACGCCGGGAGGCTGATGTTGTCGCGCATCGACATCTCGAGGGCGAGCCCGTCGCGGTCGCGGCGTTCCGGCACGAGCACCAGACCGGCTTTGATGCACGCAGTCACGCCAGCCTTGCGCAGGTCGACCGTGCCGTTGCGCGTGCGTACCGTCCCGGCCGTTGCCGGCACAGCGCCGGCCAACAGGTAGGGGATCTCTTCGTAGCCGTTGCCGGGCAACCCGGTCACGCCGAGGATCTCGCCGCCGCCGAGGGAGAAGGACACATCGCGCACCCGTTTGCCACTGACGCCACTCACGACGACCGTCGGTCGGGGCACCTCCGAGCGCGTGGCCGATCGGGCCTCGGTGACGGCGAGCGTGCTGCCGAGCATGCGCCGCGCGATCTCCTCCTCGCTCAGCCCGGCCGTCGTCATCCCGGCCCCGGCGAGTCGTCCGTCGCGCAGGATGGTTAGCCGGTCGGTGACCTCCATCAGCTCGGTCAGGTTGTGGCTGATCATCACCGCCGAGCTGCCGTCGGCGGCGATGCGACGCAGCATCGTGTGGATGCGCCGCAGGTCGTCGCCGGCCAGCGCCCTGGTGGACTCGTCCAGGATGATCAGTCCAGCTCCGGCGTCGTGATCGCGCATCGCCCGCGCGATGGCGACCTCCGCGCGCTCCGGTGCGCTCAACGTGCCGACCGCGCGTGACGGGTGCAGGTCGACCCCGAGCCGCTCGAGCGTGCGAGCGGCCAGCGCATCCCTTCGCGACCGGTCGATGCGTCCGGTCAGGTGTGACGTGGGGAACCCGCCGACGCAGATGTTCTCGGCGACGGTGAGCTGGTCGAGCAGGCCGAGGTCCTGGTGCACCACGGCGATTCCGGCCGCGCGTACCTCGCGCCAGCGCACCGGTAGGCGCACCGGCTTGCCGTCGACGTTGTACGACGCGCCTGGGTCGGGCTCGTACACCCCGGTGAGGATCTTGATCAGGGTGGACTTGCCCGAGCCGTTCTGCCCGGCCAGCCCGTGTACTTCACCGGGCTGGACGGACAGTTCGACGTCGTGCAGCACCTGGACCGGACCGAAGGTCTTGTTCAGTGCACGGATCTGCAGGCGGGGCACAGCCTGCGACATCTACGCTCCCCAAGCAGTCTCGAACGTCTTCTCGTAGTCGTCCGAGCCGTACCAGGCGTTGGTGGCGTAAGCCGCCGGGGTGAGTTGCAGGTCGCCGACATTGTCCTTGGTGAACGCCCGGACGATGCCCAGGGCTGCGACGGGAGTGCCGCCCTTCATCATCCGCAGGATGCCGTCGGTGAACTGCCAGCCGAGGTAGATCGGGCTGGTACCGATGTCGGCGAACTGCACCTGGCCGGCCTTCACCCGCTGCACTGAATCGAGCGCGCCGTTGGTCGAGGCGAGCTTGACCTTATTGCTGTAGCCAGCGGTCTGGATGCCCGAGATCGCACCGGGCGCCGAGGCATCGAGTGACGGGAACACGTAGGTGGTGTCGGGGTGGGCGATCAACGCGCTGCTCACCTGCGACGGCACCTTGTCCAGGGCGGCCGTGTTGTAGTCGATCTCGGTAAAGGTGCAGCCCGGGCAGTTGTCGGCGAAGTACTGCTTGGAGTAGATCGCGGCCCCCTTGGTCTGCGGCGAATCGGTGACCCCGATGAAGAGCACCTTGGCCTT
>CAXTHY010000154.1:0-4646 GCA_964244175.1 uncultured Jatrophihabitans sp.
CGTCGCCGTCCAGCCCAGCTCGGCCGAGCTCATCCCGCGCACCAGCGACGACGCGTGCACCCGACGGCGGATCTCGCCGACCAGCCGGCCGCGCAGCGTGTTGCGGATCCGCCACAGCTCGCGGTCGCCGACCTTGTCGAGCGCGTCCCAGCCGGCGCCGCTCTCGAGCGCCGCCGCCCCGACCTCGCGCTCGGCGATCTCGATGAGGTCGCGCGACATCCAGGTGGGCGCGTGCACGCCGTTGGTGACCGAGGTGATCGGCACTTCGGACACGTCGAAGCCGGGCCAGAGATCGGCGAACATGCCGCGACTGACCTCGCCGTGCAGCACCGACACCCCGTTGGCGCGCTGGCCCAGACGCAGGCCCATGTGCGCCATGTTGAAGATCGTCGGGTCATCTTCGGCGCCGAGCGCAAGGATGCGCTCGGGCGGCAGGTCGCCGGCGGCGGTGAGCCCGCCCAGATGCGCGGCGACCAGATCGCGCTCGAAGCGGTCGATGCCGGCCGGTACCGGGGTGTGCGTGGTGAAGACGGTGCCGGCGCGCACCGCGCGCAGCGCCTCGTCGAAGCTCAGGTCGTCGTGCTCGACGAGTTCGCGGATGCGCTCGACGCCGAGGAAACCGGCGTGGCCCTCGTTGCTGTGAAAGACCGACGGCGCCGCGGTGGCGGTGGCCGTACAGTACGCCCGCACCGCGCGCACCCCGCCGACGCCGAGCAGTAGCTCCTGCTCGAGGCGGTGTTCCTTGCCGCCGCCGTAGAGGCGGTCGGTGACCTGCCGGGCGTCGGCGTCGTTCTCCTCGATGTTGCTGTCGAGCAGCAGCAGCGGCACCCGGCCGACCTGGGCCACCCAGATCTGGGCGTGCAGCATGCGCGACTCGGGCAGTGCGATCGCGACGCGCGCCGGCGTGCCGTCGGCGTTCTCGAGCGCGGTGATCGGCAGGCCCTGCGGGTCGAGCGAGGGGTAGGTCTCAAGCTGCCAGCCGTCGCGCGAGAGCGACTGCCGGAAGTAGCCCGCGCCGTAGAGCAGCCCTACGCCGATGATCGGCACGCCCAGGTCGCTGGCGGCCTTGAGGTGGTCGCCGGCGAGGATGCCGAGCCCGCCGGAGTACTGCGGCAATACCTCGGTGATGCCGAACTCCGGGGAGAAGTAGGCGATGGACTCCGGGAGCGCCGCGTCGGCCTGCTCACGCTGGTACCAGCGCGGCTGGGTGAGGTAGTCGGTCAGGTCGTCGTGGATGTCCTGCAGGCGGCGCAGGAACTTGCGGTCCTTGGCCAGCTGCGCGAACCGGTCGGCGCTGACCTCACCCAGCATCCGCCCCGGGTTGTGCTCGCACGACTCCCAGAGGTCGGGGTCGACGGCCGCCAACAGATCAAGTGACTCCGCGTGCCACGACCAGCGCAGGTTCGAGACGATCTCGCCCAGTCTGGCGAGTTCTGCGGGGTACGCAGCGCGGACGGTGAGCCGGCGAAGTGCTTTCACGCCAGGGGACGCTAGCAGTTTCCGTAAGGGCTTCCGGAACGCCGTGGACAATCGCCCGAAATCGCTTCCGACGAGTTGCGATCTCCCCGGTGCACCTGGGTAACGTCTCGTAGGTGGTAGGACGTTTCGGACTCACCGACATCAGCCCAGTCGTCGGCTCGATCAGTGCCGGCGAGTTTCCGGCCCGCGCTGTGGTGGGCGAATCCATCCGCGTCTCGGCGACCGTGTTCCGCGAGGGCCACGACGCCGTCGGGGCGAGCGTGGTGGTGCGCGACGCGGCCGGCCGCAAGAGCCTTCCGGTGCGCATGCGGCCCGGGGTCAAGGGCACCGACCGCTGGCACGCCGACATCGTCGTGCACCAGCCCGGTGCGCACTCCTTCGCCGTCGAGGCGTGGAGCGACCCGCACGCCACCTGGCACCATTCGGTAACCGTCAAGATCGAGGCCGGGCAGGGCAGCGACGACCTCGCCAACGATTTCGAGACCGGGGCGCGGATCTTCGACCAACTGGCCCGCACGCTGCCCAAGCCCGAGCGGCCGCGGGCCGCGGCCGCCGCCCGCGCGTTGCGCGACACCACCCTCGACGTCGCCCACCGCGTCGCGCCCGCGCTCGACCCGCATCTCGAGGAACTCGTCCACCGCTACCCGGTCCGCGAGATGGTGACCGCCTCGCCGCGCTATCCGCTGTGGATCGACCGGCCGCGCGCGCTGTTCGGCTCCTGGTACGAGTTCTTCCCGCGCTCGATCGGGGCCGAGCTCGCCGGTGACCCGCTCTACCCGGCCAAACCGGCCCGGCACGGCACGTTCAAGGATTCGACCGAGCACCTCGACTACGTCGCCGCCCTCGGCTTCGACGTCGTCTACCTGCCCCCGATCCACCCGATCGGCGAGGTCAACCGCAAGGGCCCCAACAACACGCTGGTCGCAGCCAGCTGGGACGTCGGCTCGCCGTGGGCCATCGGCTCGCGCGACGGCGGCCACGACGCCATCCATCCCGACCTCGGGACGATGGAGGAGTTCACCGCGTTCGTGAGGCGGGCCAACGACCTCGGCCTGGAGGTCGCGCTCGACCTCGCGCTGCAGTGCGCGCCCGACCACCCGTGGGTCTCGTCACACCCCGAGTGGTTCACCACCAAGCCCGACGGCACGATCGCGTACGCCGAGAACCCGCCCAAGAAGTACCAGGACATCTACCCGCTCAACTTCGACAACGACCCGCAGGGCCTGTACGCCGAGTGCCTGCGGGTGGTTCGGCACTGGATGGCGGTCGGGGTGCGGATCTTCCGCGTCGACAACCCGCACACCAAGCCCATCAACTTCTGGCAGTGGCTGATCGGCGAGGTCCGCAAGACCGACCCGGACGTGCTGTTCCTGGCCGAGGCGTTCACCAGTCCGGCGATGATGCACGAGCTCGGCAAGATCGGGTTCCACCAGAGCTATACGTACTTCACGTGGCGCACCGAGAAGACCGAGCTCAGCGAGTACGTCGTCGAGCTGTCCGAGGCCGCCGACCACATGCGGCCCAACTTCTTCGTGAACACCCCGGACATCCTGCACGGCTACCTGCAGACCGGCGGCCCAGGCGCGTTCTCGATCCGGGCCGTGCTGGCGGCGACGCTCGTCCCGACGTGGGGCGTGTACTCCGGCTACGAGCTCTTCGAGCACCTGCCGCTGAAGCCGGGCAGCGAGGAGTACCTCGACTCGGAGAAGTACCAGCTGCGCCCGCGCGATTTCGCCGCGGCGCAGGCCGACGGCCGCTCGCTCGCACCGCTGATCACGCAGCTCAACGAGATCCGGCGCGCGCACCCGGCGTTGCAGCAGCTGCGCGACGTCTACTTCCATCAGACCGACAACCCCGACGTCCTGGCGTTCAGCAAGCGCGACGAGACCACCGGCGACACGGTGCTGGTCGTGTGCACGACCAACCCGCACGAGTGGCGCGAGGCCACGGTGTCGGTCGACGTCCCAGCGCTGGGGATGGAGTGGAACGACACCTATACGGTGCGCGACGAACTCAACGGCGAGGAATACGAGTGGGGCCAGCACAACTACGCCCGGCTGGACCCGCACTTTCGCTGCGCGCACGTGTTCACCGTGCACCCGCACCAGCGGTGAGCGCAGTCGCCCGTTACGCCGGCGCCCCGACAATTGGTAGGAAGGGCTTGTGACGCCACCCGCCGACCCCAAACTCTCGGCCCTCGACGAACCGATCGAGCCGAACGTCCCCTCGGACCCCGAGTGGTTCAAACGCGCGGTGTTCTACGAGGTCCTCGTGCGTGGCTTCGCCGACTCCAATGGCGACGGCACCGGTGATCTGCGCGGCCTGCGCGACAAGCTCGACTACCTGCAGTGGCTCGGTATCGACTGCCTGTGGCTGCCGCCGTTCTTCTCCTCTCCCCTGCGCGACGGCGGGTACGACGTCAGCGACTACACCGGCGTGCTGCCCGAGTTCGGCACGATCGACGACTTCCGGGCCTTCCTCGACGCTGCTCACGAGCGCGGCATCCGGGTGATCGTCGACTTCGTCATGAACCACACGTCCGACCAGCACCCGTGGTTCCAGGCCAGCCGCAACGATCCCGACGGGCCGTACGGCGACTTCTACGTGTGGAGCGACGACGACACCCGCTACCCGGACGCGCGGATCATCTTCGTCGACACCGAGCCGTCCAACTGGACGTTCGACCCGGTCCGCAAGCAGTACTTCTGGCACCGGTTCTTCAGCCACCAGCCCGACCTGAACTTCGACAACCCGAACCTGCAGGACGACATCATCGAGGCGTTGCGGTTCTGGCTCGACATGGGGATCGACGGCTTCCGCCTCGACGCCGTGCCGTACCTCTACGTCCGCGACGGCACGAACGGCGAGAACCTCCCCGAGACGCACGACTTCCTCAAGCGCGTGCGCAAGGAGGTCGACGCCAGCTACCCCGACCGCATCCTGCTGTGCGAGGCGAACCAGTGGCCGGCCGACGTCGTCGACTACTTCGGTGACCCGGCCGCGGGCGGCGACGAGTGCCACATGGCGTTCCACTTCCCGGTGATGCCCCGCATCTTCATGGCGGTGCGGCGCGAATCCCGGTACCCCATCTCGGAGATCCTCGAGCAGACGCCGGCGATCCCGCAGAACTGCCAGTGGGGCATCTTCCTGCGCAACCACGACGAGCT
>CAXTHY010000155.1:0-2657 GCA_964244175.1 uncultured Jatrophihabitans sp.
CGGCACCGGCACCGAGGTCGACCCGATCGACCAAGATCTGCCGCCGCCGTTCTGAATCAGGTGCGCCGTCAAACCTTTCGGGTCACACAGCTAGGCGGCGACCGTCACCTTCGTGATCGAGATCGGCAGCTTGGGCTTGCCGTCACCCTTGGGGGTGGAGCCCTTGGCGGCGACCGCGTCGACGACGCCCAGGCCCGCGCTGACCTTGCCGAAGATCGTGTAGCTCGCCGGCAGCGACGACGCCTTGTAGACGATGAAGAACTGACTGCCGTTGGTGTTCGGGCCACCGTTGGCCATCGCCAGCACCCCGCGGGTGTACTTCTCCTTGCCGGTGAGCTCGTCGGCGAAGGTGTAGCCGGGGCCACCCTGACCGGTGCCCTTGGGGTCGCCACACTGCAGCACCGAGAGGGTGCCGGACGTGAGGCGGTGGCAGGGCGAGGAATCGAAGAACTTCTGCTTGGCCAGCGAGACGAAGCTCTCGACCGCGCACGGTGCCGCCGCGCGGTTCAACGTGAACCGAAGCGTGCCGCGGGTGGTGCGCACCGAGGCCTGCGTCGTCCCGGTGCGGGCCGGTTTCGTGGTGGGCGGGACCGTCGCCTTCTTCGCCGCCGTCCCCTTCTTCGTCCACGCGCACGGGTAGGCCGCCACCGTCGGTGAGGCCGAGGGTGAGGCCGAGGCCGTGGGCGACGTTGTGGCGCTGGCGCTCGTCTTGGTCGCGGCCGGCTTCTTCGAGTCGTTGTTGGTGGCGACGATGAAGCCGACGACGACGCCGATCACGGCGATGGTGCCGATGATCGAGATCGCGAGATTGCGCCGCCGCCGCCTGGCCTCACGTTGCCGGCGGCGTTGCATCTGCCGTTGCAGGCGGCGCCGTTCGGCCTGGCGCCGTTGCTTGTCTGTCGGCACCGGCGTCAGCTACCGATCTTCTTGAGGTCGACGACGAACACCAGCGGCGAGTTCGCCGGAATGCCGCTCTGTGACTGCGTCCCGTAGCCGAGCGCGGCCGGAATGATGATGATCCGCCGGCCACCGATCTTCATGGCCGGGACGCCGCTCCCGCCGCCGATGCCCTCGGCGAATCCCGGAACCACCTGCTGCAGCGAGAACGGCGCGGCCTGCCCGCGCTCCCAGGACGAGTCGAACTGCCGGCCGGTCTTGTAGAGGACGCCGACGTACTGGACGGTTACCGAATCCGTGGGTGCCGCGGCCTTACCCTTGCCGACCACCAGGTCTTTGTACTCGAGCTTGGCCGGCGTCTTGCTCGAGGTCGACTTGACCCCCGGGTCCTTGCTCAGGTCGCTCGGGTTGTTCACCGTGACGCCGTCGAGACCGTTGCCGCCGGTGGCGGTGCCCCCCGTGGCGGTGCCGCCGCTCGCGCTGCTCTTCTTGTCGTCGGATCCGGCGACCACGATCGCGATCACCACAGCGGCGATGACAACCAGCGTGGCGACGATCGAACCGATCAGGACCGCGCGCTTGCGCCGCGCCTCCCGGGAGCGCCGCTCCTCGAGCTGCTGCTGCAGAAGGCGGCGTTCAGCGGCCCGGCGCTGCTGGTTCGTCGCCACGTGGTGGTCCTCCGAAGTGTCGTGAGCGGACTGGCAAACCCCCGCAGTCTACGAAACCCGGATGTGGTCGGCCTGTCAGGAGGGAGCCGCGGCGGACCTGTGAGCCGCCGAGGAATGGGGGGTGCACGCTCTCGGTAGGCTGGGTCGACCGTTCTTCCCGCTCTTCCCCGACCTTCCCAGGAGTCCTCGGCCGTGCTCATCGCGGGTTTCCCGTCCGCTGCGACCGACACGAACTGCTGGGTCGTCGCCCCTGCGGCCGGCGAGCGATGCGTGGTCATCGATCCCGGCATCGGCATCACCGGCCGGCTCGACGAGGTTATCGCCGAGAACCGGCTGCACCCGGTGGCCGTCCTGCTGACCCACGGCCACTTCGACCACACCTTCTCGGTGCTGCCGGTGTGCCAGGCTCGCGACGTCCCCGCCTACATCCACCCGGGTGACCGTCCACAGCTGTCCGACCCATGGTCGGGCGTGGGCATGCCGAAGGGCACGCCGCTGTTCGGCACGCTGACGTTCGCCGAGCCCGACGGCGTCATTGAACTGGGCGACCGCGACAAGATCAGCATCGCTGGGCTGGACTTCGCGGTGACCCACGCGCCCGGACACAGCCGCGGCTCGGTCGTCTTCGGCCTGAGCGGCGCCGACGACGCCGTGCTGTTCTCCGGCGATGTCCTGTTCGCCGGCTCGATCGGGCGCACCGATCTGCCCGGCGGGTCGATGGCGGCCATGACCGCTTCGCTGCAGAACGTGATCGTGCCGATGGACGACGCGACGATCGTGCACCCCGGCCACGGCCCCTCGACCTCGATCGCCCGCGAGCGCGCGACCAACCCCTTCCTGCAGGATTTCTAGATGGCGCTCTCGGGATTCCCGGAGCTGCTGCCGGCCCAGCGCTTCGTCGAGAACGCGGTGCTCGACCGCCTGCGGCACACCTTCGAGCTGCACGGGTTCGCCCCGCTCGAGACGCCGGCCGTCGAATCACTGGATCAGTTGTTGCGCAAGGGCGAGATCGACAAGGAGGTCTACGTCCTGCGCCGGCTGCACGCCGAGGAGTCGCCGGACGGCGCGGCCCCCGCCGAGGACCAGCTCGCC
>CAXTHY010000155.1:2667-4592 GCA_964244175.1 uncultured Jatrophihabitans sp.
GCACGCCGACGCCGAGAGCGGCGACTCCGGGCTCGGGCTGCACTTCGACCTGACCGTCCCGTTCGCGCGTTACGTCCTCGAGCATGCGGGTCGCCTCGAGTTCCCGTTCCGCCGCTACCAGATCCAAAAGGTGTGGCGGGGCGAGCGGCCGCAAGAGGGACGCTTCCGCGAGTTCACCCAAGCTGACATCGACGTCGTCGCCCGCGACACGCTGCCCTTCCACCATGACGTCGAGATCGCCCGCGTCATGGCCGAGGCGCTCGGGGCGCTGGACTTCCTGCCCGCGCTGCGGCTGCAGGTCAACAACCGCAGGCTCATCGAGGGTTTCTACCGCGGGCTGGGTGTCACCGACGTCGCCGCCGCCATGCGGGTCATCGACAAGCTCGACAAGGTGCCGGCCGACGCCATCGCCGTGCAGTTGCAACATGAAGCCGGGCTGGACGAGCGACAGGCCGGGTTGTGCCTGCAGCTGGCCGAGATCCGCACGAGTGACACCACCTTCGTCGCCCGGGTGCGCGAGCTCGAGGTCGAGCACGAACTGCTCGACACCGGGCTCGCAGAACTCGCCGCGGTCATTGCGGGCTGCGCGTCGATCACCGGCGTCACCGTCGAGGCCGACCTGCGCATAGCGCGTGGCCTCGACTACTACACCGGCACGGTGTTCGAGACGCGAATGGCCGGTTTCGAGGCCCTCGGCTCCATCTGCTCCGGCGGCCGGTACGACTCGCTGGCCTCGGACGGCAAGACGACTTACCCCGGCGTCGGCATCTCGCTGGGGGTGACCCGGCTGTTGCTGCCGTTGCTGCAGCGCGCCGTGCTCGCCGGCTCGCGGCCGGTGCCCTCGGCCGTGCTCGTCGCGCTGCCCGACGAGGGCTCCCGGCCGGCCAGTGACGCCGTCGCCCAGGCGCTGCGCGTCCGCGGCATCCCCACCGAGGTCGCGGCCACCGCGCAGAAGTACGGCAAGCAGATCCGCTACGCCGAACGCCGCAGCATCCCGTTCGTGTGGTTCCCCGGGGAATCGCACGAGGTCAAGGACATCCGTAGTGGTGACCAGGTCGAGGCCGATCCGGCGACCTGGCAACCGCCCGAAGAAGACCTGCACCCGCAGGTGATCTCGCAGAAAGTGGATCGAGTGAGCATCGCAGCGACGAAGGAGCGAGGAGCGGAGCGAGTCCGCGATGAGCGCTCGCGCGAAGAGCAGGGGGAACAGTGATTCGCACCCATGACGCCGGTTCGCTCCGCGCGTCCGACGCCGGCAGCACCGTCACGCTCGCCGGGTGGGTGGCCACCCGCCGCGACCACGGAGGGGTGACGTTCATCGATCTGCGCGACCGCAGCGGCTCGAGCCAGGTCGTGCTGCGCGAAGCCCTCGCGAGTGAGCATCGCAGCGACGAAGGAGCAAGGAGCGGAGCGAGCGCGGCGATGAGCGCTCGCGCGAAGAGCGATGAATCAGTCGCCCACGAGCTGCGCAACGAGTGGGTGGTGAAGGTCGTCGGCGAGGTGCGCCTGCGGCCCGAGGGCAACGTCAACCCCGCGATCCCCACCGGCGAGATCGAGGTCGTGGCCGAATCGCTCGAGGTGCTGAACGAGGCCGTGGCGCTGCCGTTCCAACTCGACGCGCACAGCGAGGTCGGTGAGGAGGCCCGGCTCAAGTACCGCTACCTCGACCTGCGCCGGGCCGCGCCGGCCGCGGCGATGCGGCTGCGCAGCGAGGTCAACCGCGCCGCCCGCGACGTCCTCTACGACCAGAACTTCACCGAGATCGAGACGCCGACGCTGACCCGCTCGACCCCCGAGGGCGCGCGCGACTTTCTGGTCCCGGCGCGCCTGCGCCCGGGCAGCTGGTACGCGCTGCCCCAGTCGCCCCAGCTGTTCAAGCAGTTGCTGATGGTCGCCGGCATGGAGCGCTACTTCCAGATCGCGCG
>CAXTHY010000156.1:0-4590 GCA_964244175.1 uncultured Jatrophihabitans sp.
CCTGCGCCGGCGACGGCACGATCAAGATCGAGATGAACTTCCTGCCCGACGTGTATGTGCCCTGCGAGGTCTGCAAGGGGGCCCGCTACAACCGCGAGACCCTCGAGGTGCATTACAAGGGCAAGACGATCAGCGAGGTTCTCGAGATGCCGATCGACGAGGCAGCCGAGTTCTTCAAGCCGATCTCGCGCATCGCCCGGCACCTCGACACCCTCGTCGACGTCGGGCTGGGGTACGTGCGGCTGGGCCAGCCGGCCCCGACACTGTCCGGCGGTGAGGCGCAGCGGGTGAAGCTCGCCTCCGAGCTGCAGAAGCGCTCGACCGGCCGGACGATCTACGTCCTCGACGAGCCGACGACGGGCCTGCACTTCGAGGACGTGGCCAAGCTGCTCGGCGTGTTGCACTCGCTCGTCGACAAGGGCAACTCGGTGATCGTCATCGAGCACAACCTCGACGTCATCAAGACCGCGGACTGGATCATCGACATGGGTCCGGAGGGTGGTTCGGGCGGCGGCATGGTCGTGGCCACGGGCACGCCCGAGGACGTCGCCACCACCCCGGGCTCCTACACCGGTGAGTTCCTCGGGCCGCTGCTCAAGGGCCGGGCGAGCACGGCGCGCACCCGAGCCGCCGCCACCAAGAAGACCGCGGCCGCGACCCGATCGGCAACCAAACGCGCGTCCGCCCCGGCGCGGAAGCGGACCACCACCCGACCGGCTAGACCCGCCTAACCGCACAGCCACCGACCCGGGAAACCTGTCGGTGGCCAGTGGCACCCTGAGGGCGTGGGTCTACAGAGGTATCGCAGCGTGCTCGCGTTACGCGACGTACGTCGGGTGCTGCTGCTCGGGCTCGCCATCCGCATCCCGATGTGGGCCGGCGGCGTCATCCTTACGCTGCACGTCGTCACCCATCTGCACCGTTCCTACGGCGCCGCCGGACTGCTGACCGGTTTGGCCACCGTGGCGATGGCGATCAGCAACCCTTGGCGCGGCCGCCGGCTCGATCGCGTCGGGCTGCGGGCCACGCTCGCGCCGTCGCTGGTCGTGCTGGCGGCGTGCTGGTCGGTCGCCCCGTTCGTCGGCTACTGGCCGCTGCTCGGGCTCGCCACGCTGGCGGGCTTCTTCACCGTGCCGTCGTTCTCCATCGTGCGGCAGGCCATGATCCACGCAGTGCCCGAGTCGCATCGCACCTCGGCGCTGTCGATCGACTCGGTCGTCGTCGAGATCTCGTTCATGATCGGACCAGCGCTCGGGGTGCTGCTCGCCACCACCGTGCCGACGTCGTGGGCCCTGTTCGCCTGCGAGCTGTCCGCGGTCGGTGGCGCCCTGGTCCTGTGGCATGCCGACCCGCCCCTGCGCGCGCCACCTGTCCCAACGACCGACGAGTTCGGCAACTCCCAGCGGGCGGTGGCCCCGCCCATCCGCAGCTGGCTGACCCCCGACGTGCTGGCGATTCTGGTGATGAGCGCGGCGGCCACCGTCGTGCTCACCGGCACCGACGTCGGGGTCGTCGCCGCCCTGCGCGACATGCACCACCAGTCCTGGATCGGATGGGAGTTGGCGGTCTGGGGCCTCGGTTCGGCCGTCGGTGGCCTGGTCTACGGGGTGCTGCACCGGGCGGTGCCGATGGCGGTGCTGGTGACGTTGCTCGCCGGGACCACCATCCCGGTGATCGTCGCGCGTGAGCCGATCCTGATGGCCGCCCTGCTCTTCGTCTGCGGGCTGTTCTGTGCCCCGGCCATCACCGCGGCCGTCGACGCGCTGTCGCGCGCCGTCCCCGAGATCGTCCGCGGCGAGGTGTTGGGCTGGCACGGCTCGGCGATGACAGCGGGCTCCGCGGCCGGCGCGCCTCTTGCCGGCGTGGCCATCGACAACAGCAGTTGGCACGGGGGCTTCGTGCTGCCCGGCGTTGTCGGGCTGCTGGCCGCCGCGGGTGGTGCGGTGGCGGGCGGATCGCACCGCCGGACCCGCTCCGCCTTGCCGACGCGAGGGGGCACGGAGGCCCTCCAAGAAAGTTGACATGAGTGTGTAAGACTCAGTGGATGCCCGAACTCGACGCGTTCATCGCCGGCCTGCCCAAGGCCGAACTGCACGTGCACCACGTCGGATCGGCCTCACCCCGAATCGTGGCCGAGTTGGCCGCCCGGCACGAGGGCAGCACGCCGGTGCCGGCCGACGAGGCGTTGCTGGCCGAGTACTTCACGTTCACCGACTTCGGGCACTTCATCACGACCTACCTGTCGGTCGTCGACCTGATCCGCGACGCCGAGGACGTCTGGATGCTTACGTACGAGGTCGCCCGTGAGCTGGCCGCTCAGCAGGTGCGTTACGCCGAGCTGACCGTCACCCCGTTCTCGTCGATCTCGCGCGGGATACCGGCCGAGGCGTTCTGTGAGGCCATCGCGGACGCGCGCCGACGGGCCCGCGTCGATCACGGCATCACCATGAACTGGTGCTTCGACATCCCGGGGGAGGCCGGCCTGCCCGCGGCCGACCTCACGCTGCAGGTGGCGCTACGACAGCGTCCGGAGGGCCTGGTCAGCTTCGGGCTCGGTGGCCCTGAGATCGGCGTACCCCGCGAGCAGTTCACCCCGCACTTCCAGGCCGCCATCGCCGAGGGCCTGCACAGCGTGCCGCACGCCGGCGAGTCGACCGGTCCCGAGACGATCTGGGCCGCGCTCACCCATCTCGGCGCCGAGCGCATCGGGCACGGCATCTCGGCCGCCCGCGACCCGCGGCTGCTTGACCACCTGCGCGAGGCCGGGATCCCGCTCGAGGTGTGCCCGACGTCCAACGTCTGCACGCGCTCGGTCGCGTCACTGGCCGAGCACCCGCTGCCGGCGATCGTCGCGGCCGGCGTGCAGGTGTCGATCAACTCCGACGACCCGCCGATGTTCTCGACCACGCTCAATCACGAGTACGCCATCGCGGCCGAGCTGCTCGGCGTGGGCGCGCGCGGGGTGGCCGAGCTGGCCCGCGCCGCGGTCCGGGCCTCGTTTCTGGACGAGCCGGGACAGGCTCAGGTCATCGCCGAGATCGACGACTACGTCGCGTCCGCCGCCAGCCCCGGCTGAGTGCCCGAAACAGCTGAGTGGCGGAAACAGCTGAGTGGCGGAAACAGGTGAGTGGCCCGAAGTCTCGTGCCACTCACACGATTTCGGACACTCAACTGCACGGGGCGGCTGAAACTAATTGTCTTCCTTGTAGAACTCGATCTCGGTCAGCGCGATGTCGTTGCTCACCGTCGATCTGTAGTAGTCGGTGATGAAGATCTGGACGCTGGTGATGCCGTCGCCCTTGTCGATGTCCTGCGTTTGTGGATCGGGTACGTCATCGAGGTTGACGTCGGCGGTCTTGCCGTTGTTGAAGACCAGGTGCAACTTCTTCGGTCGCGCGACATCCGTGTACTTCACGGTCTCGGGCGGACCGTTGTGCACGATGATCTTCTTCAGATTGATCTTGGAGTCGAACGTGACCGTGAGCTCCGGCTGTGGGGTCGGCTTCACGAGCCAGTAGTCGTTCTTGATCCGGTCGGTGGCCAGCGGGCCGGGATGGCCCTTGATCGCGCTATTGGCCACCGTCTTGTCCGCAGATATCTGTTTGAGATCCGGACTGACCCAGTTCTTCACGGTGTGCGTGGTGCTGCTGACGAAGCCGTTCACGCTGCTGCGGATGTTCGGCACGATGCCGTAGATGATGCCGCCGACCAGCAGGATGACACCGATCACCCGGCTGGCGCCGCCGAAGAAGATGCCGATCAGCTTTCCGGGCAGCGACTTGCGCGTCTTGCGCGCCGACGGCCGGTCGCCGGCCTTGCGTTTCTTGGGACCCTTGCCCGGGATGAACTTGCGCCACCACTTGGCCTTGACGACCTGCGCCTCACTCAGCGAAGTGCCGCAACGGCTACAGAACTTGCGTGACGTGGGGTTGCCCTCACCGCACTCGGCGCAGACGAGATCCCCGGGCTCGAGCCGACGTGTCGGTGGCCGTCGCTGGATGGACGGACCTGCGGGCCGGGCCTGCTGCGGACGCTGCGCCGCCGGCTGCTGACCGGCTTCGGGACCGCCGGCCGCGGGTGCGGCCGCCGGGGCCGCGGCACGGGCATCGGGCAGGTCGAGCGGGCGTGCCGGCGCCGACTCGGTCGCGCGCGGCGCGACCAGCGAGGACGCGTCGGCCCGATGCTGGGCCGGGGGCGGAGCCGCGGGCGGCGGGGCCACCGAGGGCAGTGCCGGACCGGCCGAAGCGGCCACTGGAGCCGCGGACGGCCCCGCCGAACCCGCTCCCGGAGGAGGGGGTGGCGGTGCGCCGCCGGGCGGACGAGCCCCAGGCGGCGGGGGACCACC
Organism: uncultured Jatrophihabitans sp.; assembly: GCA_964244175.1. GTDB lineage: Bacteria > Actinomycetota > Actinomycetes > Mycobacteriales > Jatrophihabitantaceae > Jatrophihabitans. The sequence goes on from CAXTHY010000156.1 coordinate 4,346, forward strand.
GGCACCAGGAGGCGGGGGCGGTGGGCCGGGCGGCCGCGCGCCGGGGGGTGGCGGGGGGCCACCCGCGCCAGGGGGTGGCGGCGGGCCGCCGGCACCAGGGGGTGGCGGCGGGGGCGGCGGGCCGGGCGGCCGCGCGCCAGGGGGTGGCGGCGGGCCGCCGGCACCAGGAGGTGGAGGTGGCGGCGGCGGGCCGGGCGGCCGCGCACCCGGCGGGGGCGGCGGACCAGGAGGAGCACCGGGCGGCC
>CAXTHY010000157.1:0-4448 GCA_964244175.1 uncultured Jatrophihabitans sp.
TGATGATGAGCCGCTCGCCGTTGGGCATCACGTGATCGACGGACGTGTTCTTGGCCAGGATCGTGATGCCCTTTTCACGTTCGAGGTCGTTCGAGTCCATGACGCGTTCGTTCACATCACCAGTGTCGGCCTGGTGCGCGGTGAAGGCGCCGGACTGCCAGAGCATGGCATCGACCAGCGTCGTCTTGCCGTGGTCGACGTGCGCGACGATCGCGACGTTGCGCAGGTCGTCGCGCTGTCCCACTGGGAACCTCCGTCGGTGATGGATACGGCCCGGCGTCGGTGATGTGCGGCGGACAGCCCCAAGTTTATCGAGAATTCCGCGCCCGCCCGACCAGCCGCAGCTGGCGAGCGGTGCGCAATGATTGTCCGATGGGATCTCGTCGAGTCGCCAAGCCGCCGGCCTATCGTGTCGTGCTCGCGATCGGCGGCCCGATCATGCGGGCCTGGTCACGTCTGCACGTCACCGGGCTGGAGTGCCTGCCGGCCGACGGACCGACCCTGATCGTCGCCGACCACGACAGCTACTGGGACCCGATCGCGATCGCCGTGGCGACCCGCGACGTGCGGCCGATCCGCGCGCTGGCCAAGTCGACACTGTGGAAGACCCGCGTCACCGCGGCGTTCATGAACGGCATGGGGCACATCCCGGTCGAGCGCGGCGTGAGCAATGCCGGGGCCATGACGACCGCGGTCGAGGAACTGCGCAAGGGCGCCTGCATCGGCGTGTTCCCGGAGGGCACGCGCAGCCTGGGCCGCGAACTGCGCGCGCGCACCGGGATCGGCCGGCTGGCCGACGCCGTCCCCGAGGCCGTGGTCGTCTGCGCGCGCACCAACGGCTCGGTCGACGTCGTGCGGGTGCCCAAGCGTCCGCGCGTCAGCGTCGAGTTCTACCGGCCGGCCGGCGGGCAACTGCAGCCGGGCGAGTCGGCGTTGGAGTTCTCCGAGCGGCTGCTGGCCGAGCTGCGGGCCGGTGCACCGCGCGAGATCGCGGGCCGCAGGCGTGCCGCGGCCAAGCATCGGGCCGCCGCCGAGCGCGCCGAGGCCACGCCGGACGCCTGATCCTGGCGTCTGACGCACCCGCACCACGGGCTTATTGCCAACGTATTGCAACAAGCGCGGGACGCGGATAGCGTCGGGTCGGCCGGTTGGGTTTCGGCGCCGGCTCAGCGGACGAGGGGACAACGCACCTATGGCCATCGAGGTCGCGCCATCTGGGTCAGTGTTGGCCAATTTCCGGCGCAGCCTCACGCGTCAGGACTGGCGTTCGCTCGGCGGCATGCTCGGCTTCATCGTGATCCTGCACGTGCTCGGCTTCGGCATCCTGTTCGGGCTGGTCATCCCGCACCATTTCCCGCTCGGCGGCGATCACCCGGTCTTCAACATCGGCGTCGGCATTCTGGCCTACACCTTCGGCCTGCGCCACGCGTTCGACGCCGACCACATCGCCGCCGTCGACAACACCACGCGCAAGCTGATCGCCGACAACGCCGACCAGCGAGCGCTGGGCACGCCGGAAGCCAAGATCCGCAAGCCGCTGTCGGTCGGCTTCTGGTTCTCCCTCGGCCACTCGACGATCGTGTTCTCACTCGCCTTTCTGCTCTCGATCGGCGTGAAGGCGCTCGCCGGCCCGCTCGAGAACGACAACTCCGGCCTGCACTCGGCCACCGGCCTCATCGGCGCCTCGGTCTCGGGCGTCTTCCTCTGGATTCTCGGCATCCTCAACCTCGTCGTGCTGCTCGGCATCCTCAAGGTGTTCCGCGAGATGCGCACCGGTGTCTACGACGAGCAGCAGCTCGAGGAGCAGCTGAACAAGCGCGGTTTCATGAACCGCTTCCTCAACGGGTTGACGAAGTCGGTGCGCAAGGCCTGGCACATCTACCCGGTGGGCGTGCTGTTCGGGCTGGGCTTCGACACGGCCACCGAGGTCGGGCTGCTGGTGCTGGCCGGCGGCGCGGCCGCGTTCAATCTGCCGTTCTACTCGATCCTGGTGCTGCCGATCCTGTTCGCCGCGGGCATGTGCCTGATGGATACGATCGACGGCGTCTTCATGAACGGCGCCTACGGGTGGGCCTTTGCCAAGCCGGTGCGCAAGGTCTTCTACAACATCACGATCACCGCGATCTCGGTGGCCGTGGCGCTGATCATCGGCACCGTCGAACTCGTCGGGGTGCTGGCCGACCAGGCCAACATCACGTCCGGCCCCATTGCCGCAGTCGCCGACATCCCGCTCGACTACGCCGGGTACGCGATCGTCGGGCTGTTCCTGGTGTCGTGGGCGGCGGCCCTGCTCGTATGGCGGTTCGGGCGCATCGAGGAACGCTGGTCGAGTGACCTCGCGCCGTCGTCGGTGGCCGATTAACTGCCGGCACCGGCCGGGTCGCGGTCCTGCCAGGTGCAGACGCAGACCTCGTTGCCCTCGGCGTCGGCCAGGATCCAGAACGCCCGTGCCTCGGCGTCGCTGACCAGCACACCACCGGCGTCCAGCGCCGCCCGGATGCGTCCGTCGGCCTCGTCGTGCGCCACCACGATGTCGAAGTGGATGCGGTTGCGCTGCGGGCGGGGTTCGTCCATCTGCTGGAACCACACCGTCGGCAGCTGACCGGCCGGATCGACGAGTCCGTCGGTCGGTCCGTCGGGGCCGGGTTCGTCGACGAAGCCGAATATCGCCTGCCAGAACGGCCGGATCGCGGCGATGTCGAGGGCGTCGATCGCGATCTCGAGCTGCTGCACCGGCCGGGCGGTGCCGGCCGGAGCGGCGAGCGAGCGGCCCAGGCCGCGAACGGCGGCCGTGATCTCGCCCGCCAGGTGGGTGTCGCGTGCGGTCACTCCCCCACGGGCGCGGGTCTGCAGCACGAGCTCGACGCGATCGGCCCGCAAATCGCAGCGCAGGTGCTCGCCGGCGTCGTCGCCAGCGGCGGCGACCGCGGCCGCCGCAACTTCGAGCCCCTGCTGCAGCGACTCGACGGGAACGGACGCCGCGAGCGTGCCGAGCAACACGCGCCACCCCCACCGGTCGACGGCCGCAGCGGCTACCGGACGGGTCAGCAGGTCTTCAGTCATGGCGTCATTCTGGCCGCCGGGTCCGACAACCGTCGCACCATTTCGGCAAGCGGGAGTATCGCGACGTGCCGTGGCGTTCACCCATCATGACCGCAGCACCGGCGCGCCTCGGACCAGAGGCCGACTTCGTCCCCGACCAAGCGGCCCGGCTCGAAGAGGCCCGGTCCTATCGCCGCATGGTCGGCGTCCTGGGCCGCCCGGTGGTGCAGCCGCCGGTCAGCGCCGCGGTGCCCGCGATCCTCGTGCCGGGATTCATCTCCGGCGACATCTCGCTGGCGCTGCTCGCCCGCCACCTGCGTCGTGCAGGTCACCGCACGTTCAGCAGCGAGATCGGCGCCAACCTCGGCTGTACCGACGCGATGGTGGCGCGGTTGATCCGGCGCCTCGAGCAGGTCGTCCAGGACGAAGGACGTCCGATCGCCCTGGTGGGCCACAGCCGCGGCGGCATGATCGTGAAACTCGCGGCCGCGCGCCGTCCGGATCTCGTGTCCGGGATCGTGGTCCTCAGCGCCCCGGTCAACGGCACGCTCAGCGTCGCCGCGCATGTCCGCAAACAGCTGGAACTGCTGTTCCGGCTCAACCGCCGGGGGCTGTCCGGCGTCATCGGCGAGGACTGTGTCACCGGCGAGTGCGCAATGCGCATCGCCACCGAACTCGAGGGACCGTTCCCTGAAGGTGTCGCCTACACGTCGGTCTACTCGCCACTGGACGCGATCATCGACTGGCACACCTGCCTCGACCCGGCGGCCGAGCTCGTCGAGGTCAAGGCCGCACACACGGGCATGGGGACCGACCCCGCGGTGCACCGCATCGTCGCCGATCGCTTGGCCGCGATCGGCTGAGGTCCACAGTCTGGCGGCGGGTCAGGGTTGGTTGGTCCCGTGGACCTGTCGGGCTCTGCGGGCGTAGACGCGAGGCGCGATCCGGGGGATGAGGAACCTCGGCCCGGCCGGGGCAGACGCGAGCATGGCGCGCAGGACGGCGGGATCGCCTTCGTAGGCAAACATCCCGAAAGCGAGTAGCAGCGCGGATTTGGGCATGGCGGCGGCGGCCGCGTCGCCGATGGCGTGCCACTCGGCGCCGGTCAGGACGCTCGCGGCAAGCGGGAGCACCGCGCTCTCCTCCAGGTCCAAGTGTTGCTTGAGCAGCTCGTACAGGTGCTCGAGCGCGGCGACAAGAGCGTTCCGGTTGCCGGTGTCGGGTCGACGGATCCAGTCGCTGCGAGCGGTGTTGACCGCCTGCAGAGCTGCGTCGATCCCGACGTGCTGGCTCTCGACCTCGTCGATCAATGCCGTGGCGGCAGCGGGCACGCGTTCGCGCAGCCGCGGCCAGAGGATTTCGTCCTCGCCCTGCTGGAGGAGGGCGGCGTCGCCACCGTCCACGGC
>CAXTHY010000158.1:0-4419 GCA_964244175.1 uncultured Jatrophihabitans sp.
GCAGATCTTCGTCATCGACGTCGCCGGCGGCGACAAAGTGCCGCGCAAGGGCGGTCCGGGCGTCACGCGCTCCGACCTGCTCGTGATCAACAAGACCGACCTCGCGCCGCTGGTCGGCGCCGACCTCGAGGTCATGCGCCGTGACGCGGCGGCCGGCCGCGACGGCCGCCCGACGTTGTTCACCAGCCTGACCACCGACCCGACGGCCACCGCGGTCGCAGGCTGGGTGCGCGGCGTCCACGCCGCGTTGGCACCGGTGTGAGAGCCCGGACCACAGCGATCGTCCGCGCCGGCGGCGTCCTCGGCCGGGTGCACTGCGCACCGCCGCTCACCCTGCGGCGGGTGCACGACGCCGACGGCGCCTGCGCGCTGTGCCTCGTCGGCAGCGCCGCCGGCCCGCTCGCCGGCGACGCTCTCGAACTCGACCTGCAGCTCGAGCCCGGCGCGCGCGCCCGCCTCACCGCCACCGGCGCGAGCATCGCGCAGGGGCGCGGCGCCGCGCCCTCGACGCTGCGGATGGCGGCCACGCTCGCCGCCGCCGCCGAACTCGACGCCGACCCCGGCCCGCTGATCGTGTGTCAGGGCAGCCGGGTCGACGTCGCGGTCAGGCTCGACCTCGCCGCAGACGCGACGCTGTGCTGGCGCGAACTCGTCGTCCTCGGCCGCAGCGCCGACGCCGAACCCGGGGCAGCAACGATCAGCTGGGACGTCACCCGCGCCGGCCGGCCGCTGCTGCGCCAGCACACCGACCTGACCGACCCCCACCTGCGCACCTGGCCCGGGACGACCGGCGGCCGCCGGGTGATCGCCGGCGCGCTCGTCACCGGGCCGCGGGTGGTGGCCCGCACCGTCGTCGCGTCGGCCACCGCGGTTGCGCAGCGCGTCGATCCGACCACCGTGCTCGTCACCGTCCTCGGCCACAGCGCCGCCGCGGCCCGCGCCGAGCTCGAGGCCCTCATCGGTCAGGTCCAGGCCAGCCCCGGATCGCCCGCGTCGTCGGCCAGCACCGTCCCCTCGATGAGCCCGTAGGGACGGTCGGCGGCGTAGAACACGTCGTTGTCGTTGGTCAGTCCGAACGGCTCCATGTCGACGGTGAAGTGGTGCTTGTTGGGCAGCGCGAGCCGGACCTCGCAGATGTCCGGCACCGCCTCCAGGATGCGCGTGCCCATCGCGTACAGCGTCTGCTGCAAGGAGTAGCTGTACGTCTCGGCGAAGGCAGCCAGCAGCGCCGCGTGCGCCGTCGCATAGGCGCCGGCCCAGTCGACGTCGGCCCGGTCGACGCTGGCGACCTGCCGGTAGCGCCAGGCCGCGCTGACCTGCGTGGCCAGGATGCGGTCGCGGGTCTCGGCCAGCGTCGTGTACTCGTCGACCGGGAAGCCCCAGAACTGCGAGTTGGTGGTGTTCATGACGACGAGATCCTCGATGCCCGACACCACGCTGGTCCCCTCGAACGCGTCGAGGATCACCGTGGTGGTGCGTTTCGATTCGCCGCTGCGCCGGAACGAGTTGGGGTGCGACCCGTTGCGCGTCCAGGTGTCTTCGACGACGTGGACCCGGGCCCGCGTGATCGGTTCCTGCGAGGTGACGAAATGCTGCGCGAGCGCGAGCGCGTAGACCTCGGGGGGCACCGGCCCGAGTCGCTTGGCCAGCACGAACGCGGTGTTCTTCTGCGTATCGGTCGCGAGGACGTTGCTGTTGTCACCGGTGAGGTGGGTGGCGACGAGGTCCCCACCCAGCGCTGACGACACCGTGCGGTCGGTGACGATGTCGCCGCCGTCGGGCGCGGCGCCGCGGGCGACGTGCACGACGTGTACCTCGGCCTTGCCGTAGCGGTTACTGCCCAGTTGAACCATGCGAAACCTTTCGGTCGTACGGACGCAGCGCGGCCCAGAGGCGGTCGCGCGTGAGAGGCAAGGACGTCGGCCGGAAGCCGGTCGCGTCGCGCACCGCGTTGGCCAGGGCCGGCGCGACGGGATTGAACGGCGCCTCGCTCATCGGCTTGGCGCCGAGCGGGCCGAACGGATCGACGCTGTCGGCGAAGTGGACCTCGGTGCGCGGCACATCGGCGATCGTCGGGATGTGGTACTCGCGCAGCACGCGGGTGGTGACCCGGCCGTGGTCATCGATGTCGACGTGCTCGAACAGGGCCGCGCCGAGCGCCTGCGCCACGCCGCCCTCGACCTGGCCGCGGCACTGCACCGGGTTCATCACCACGCCGGCGTCGACGGCCTGCACGCTCTGCAGGATCTTGATCTCGCCGGTGGCCGGGTGCACGGCGACGCGAAAGCCCTGCACGGTGAACGTCACCGAGCGCTGCCGCCCGTCGCACTCGCCGTCGGCGCGCAGCAGCATGCCGTCACCGGCACCGGCGTCGATCAACTCGCGCAGCGCGCTCGCGGCGCGGTGCGTGGCCATGCCGGCGACCACCGTCCCGGTCGACCCGTACGCGCCGGTGTCATGGGCGACCAGATCGGTGTCGGACTGGCGCACCGTGACGTCGCCCACGGCGCAGCCGAGCACGGTCGCCGCAAGCTGCCGGTGCACCGTGGTGGTCCCGTTGCCGAACTCCGACGTCCCGACCCGCAACTCGAAACCGCCGCCGGCGAGTTGGCTGATCGCCGCGTGCGCGCGGTGCCCACCGGGCGGGACGGTGTCGAGCATCGCCACCGCGATGCCCTGCCCCAGCAGCCACCCCTCGCCGGCCGGCACAGGCAGCCCACGACCCGAGGCCAGCGCCTGTTGCACCGCGTCGAGACACTGCGGCAGTCCGTAGCTCGCGATCGCGACGTTGTGGGCCTCGGCGTCGATGCAGATCAGCGGGTCGCCGGGGACGACGACGTTGCGGCGCCGGAACTCGAACGGGTCCAGCCCGAGTCGACGCGCGGCCTCGTCCATCGCCGACTCGATCGCGAACGCCGCCTGACTCAGCCCGTAGCCGCGGAACGCGCCGGCCGGCAGCGTGTTCGTGTAGACCGACCAGGCGTCGACGCGCTTGTTCGGGCAGCGGTAGAGCGAGATCGCCTCGCCGCAGTGGTGGAACAGCACGCCCCGCGCGTGGTTGCCGTACGCGCCGGTGTTGGCGACGGTGCGTAATTGCAGGGCCGTGAGCGTGCCGTCGCGGCGCGCGCCGACCGTCACCGTCATCCGCATCGGGTGCCGGGTCGACGTCGCGGTGAATTGTTCATCGCGGGTGAACTCCAGCTGCACGGGGCGCTTGAGCGCCAGCACCGCCAGGGCCACGACGTCCTCGGTGAACATCTCCTGCTTGCCGCCGAAGCCCCCGCCGACCCGCCCGACGATCACCCGGATCTGGCCGCGGTCGAGGTTGAACAGCGTGGCCAGCGCGTCTCGGGTCAGGAACGGTGTCTGGCTGGACGTGCGCAGCACCAGCCGGTCGCCGTCGAGCCAGCCGGCCGTGCCGTGCGTCTCGAGGTGCACGTGCTGCACGCGCTGCACGTCGAAGGTCTCTTCGACCAGCACGTCGGCCTCATCGCACCCGCGCTGGAGGTCGCCGACGTAGCCGTGCACGCGGGCGGCGATGTTGCGCGTGGGATCGTCGATGCCGGCGCTGGTCGGCTTGTCGGCGTGCAGCTGGGGCGCACCCGGCGCCATGGCGGCGATCGGGTCGTACACCGCGGGCAGGATCTCGTAGTCGACATCGACGAGGGCGACGGCCTGCTCGGCCGCCTGCGCCGTCTCGGCCACCACGGCGGCCACCCGCTGGCCGACGAAGCGGACGGTGTCATCGAGCAGCAGGGTGTCGAACGCGTCCTCGGCGGGATGCTCGTGCCGCGCGGTCGAGTAGTAGCGGTGTGGGACGTCCGCGTGCGTGAAGACGGCGACGACACCGGGGTGGGCCAGCGCGCGGGTGGCGTCGACGGCCCGGATGCGGGCGTGCGGGTGCGGCGCGCGGACGAGCTTCATGTGCAGCGTCCCGGGCACCGGCTCGTCGAGGGTGAAGTGTGCGCGGCCGGTGACGACAGCGGGGCCGGCCGGCGCGCCCGACGCACTCGCGGCGTGGTCGACGCCGGCGAGCGCGTCACGGATCGGGCCGTAGCCGGTGCATCGGCACAGGTTGCCCTTGAACGCGTGCTCGGGGGCAGCGCGTTGCGCGGCGCCGACCGCGGCCGCCGTCATGATCATCCCGGCCGTGCAGAACCCGCACTGAAAGCCTTGTGCGGCAAGGAAATCGTCCTGAATCTCCTTGGCGTCGACACCCTCGATCGTGGTGACGCGGTGGCCGAGGGCGCGGTGCGCGGGGTAGATGCAGCTGTGCACCGGCACGCCGTCGACGTGCACGGTGCAGGCGCCGCAGTCGCCGGCGTCGCAACCTTTCTTGACGCCGGTGCGGCCCTGTTCCCGCAGGTAGGTGCGCAGGCATTGCCCGGCCCGCGGGGCGGCGTCGGCCGGTGTGCCGTC
>CAXTHY010000159.1:0-4318 GCA_964244175.1 uncultured Jatrophihabitans sp.
CCTCTAACCCGACCGCGCCCCTCTGAGCCGGGCGCGCCCCTCATCCGACCGCGCAACCCGTCCCGCCGCGTCCGGCCCGAGATGGACCAGACCCTGCCAGCCGATGCTTTGCTCTGCTCGGTGTCATCGAGCGCTCGACCACACCGAGCAGAGCAAAGCGTCCACAAACAGCCACTCCACCCAGAGAGCGGCCGGACGCCGCCGAGCACCCGGACGCCGCGAGCACCCGGACGTCGCCTGACCTCGCTGAGAACTGACACGCCGTCCGATCCCTTGGAATCAATCATCTAGGCCGCTCGGCATACGCCGGCCCGCACATTGTGGCCGTGGGGCTGATGCTCGGCGCGGGCATCGCTTCTAGCGTCGATGTAGTCGGCACAAGCTGACGTGCCCGAAGGGATATTTCATGATCGAGGTAGAGAATCTCAGCAAGACATATGGCGACAAGCGGGCGGTGGACGGCCTGAGCTTCGTGATTCAGCCCGGGATCGTCACCGGTTTCTTGGGCCCGAACGGGGCCGGCAAATCGACGACGATGCGGGTGATCGCCGGCCTGGACGAACCGACCTCGGGGACCGTCCGGGTGAGTGGGGCCGATTATCGGACCGCTGCGGCCCCGATGCGCGAGCTCGGGATCCTGTTGGAGGCTCGGGCGGTGCACACCGGGCGCTCGGCTCGCAACCACCTCCTCGCTCTTGCCCAGACCAATGGCATCGGCCGACGCCGAGTCGAGGAGGTGATCGACATGGTGGGGCTACACGACGTGGCCGGCAAGCGGGTCGGCGGATTCTCGCTGGGGATGGGGCAGCGCCTCGGCGTGGCCTCGGCGTTGTTGGGCGACCCGAAGGTCGTGGTGCTCGACGAACCGGTGAACGGATTGGATCCCGAGGGTGTGCTCTGGATCCGTAACCTGCTCAAGGGGTTGGCGACCGAGGGGCGCACGGTGTTCGTGTCGTCGCATCTGATGAGTGAGATGGCCGTGACCGCGACGCGGCTGGTCATCGTCGGACGCGGGCGGCTCATCGCCGACACGACGGTCGAGGACGTCATCGCGCGCGCCACGGGCCACGCAGTCACGGTGCGCAGCTCGCAGGCTCCCCGGCTGCGAGAGCTGCTCCTCGGCCCGGACATCACTGTCACCAGCCAGCGGTCCGACGTGCTGAAGGTCGTCGGGCTGACAGCCGAACAGATCGGCACCGTCGCCTGGCAGGCCCGGCTGCCCGTTTTCGAACTCACGAACGAACACGCATCGCTGGAGGACGCATTCATGCAAATGACCCGTGACTCGGTCGACTACCGGTCACACGACGAGTACACCCCCGTTGACGCGGCGGCGGCATCATGACCGCCGTCCAGATCACGCCGGCCCGATCGGCGCCCAGGGTCGCAGCGATCAGGGTCACGTTTGCGCGGGTTCTGCGATCGGAGCTGACGAAGTTTCGATCGGTACGGTCCACCATGTGGACGTTGTTGATCGCTTTCGTCCTCACCATTGGGCTCGGCGCCCTCTTCTCCGCGGTGAACGCGAACCAGTACGCCACCTTCAGCCGGCAAGATCGAGCCAGCTTCGATCCGATAGCCGTCAGCCTGAGCGGAATCAGCTTCGCGCAGCTGGCGATCGGCGTGCTCGGCGTGCTCGTGATCAGCGGCGAGTACAGCACCGGCATGATCAGAGCATCGCTGACGGTGGTGCCGAGCCGACTACCGATTCTCTGGGGCAAGCTGGTCGTCTTCGCTCTCGGGGTTTTCACTGTCAGCCTGGTCGCGACCTTCGCCTCTTTCTTGATCGGCCAGGGCATCCTCGCCGGTCACGGCCTCGGCGTGTCGATCACCGCACCCTCAGCGCTGCGTTCGGTTATTGGGGCGGCTCTCTACGTCACTGTCGCCGGGATGGTTGGACTCGCACTCGGCGCGTTGATGCGCAACACAGCGGCCGGCATATCCACTTTCGTCGCAGCCTTCTTCGTGATTCCGCCACTGACCCAGTTACTGCCATCCTCGGTCGGCGCCCATCTGGTCCAGTATCTCCCCTCGAACGCCGGCGCCGCTTTGTACGGCGGCACTCGGGGCGTCGACAATCCGTTATCACCGTGGACGGGGCTCACGGTGCTGTGTCTCTATGCCGTGACGATGGTCGGGGCCGCCGCCTGGCGCTTGAAGCGGGCCGACGCGTGAGACGGGGACAATGCTCGACATGAGCATCCTCAGCGCGGCCGAGGCTCCGGCGGGCCGACCGGCTCGCCGCTGGGCCTTGGATGCGCTGATCACTGCAGTGGCCGGCGTTTGCGCCGTCCCACCCGCGGTGCACCACGGCTCGCCGTTGCATTTCTGGGTCATCCTGATCTTCGCAATCCAGGTCTTGCCGCTGCTGTTGCGCCGCGTTTGGCCGGTCCAGGTGTTCGCGTGGATCTTGCTGGTCACGCTCGTGTCAGGGCTGCGCGACAGCAATCTGGTCGACGGAGCACCTCTGCTGATCAGCCTGTACACCATCGCCGCCACGCTTCCCCGGAAGTACGGATTGTGGGCGGCTGCGCTGCTCGAGCTGGCGATGATCGTCACGTCGATCAGTGTCGCGGGGTCCGCATGGTGGTACGACGCGATCTTCTTGTCCGGGCTGGTCGCCGCCGCGCTCGGCCTCGGGCTCTACACCGCGACCCGCCGGGCCTACCTGGTTGAGCTGCACGACCGCACCGAACGCGCCGAGCGGGAGCGGGATCAGCAGGTTGCACTTGCCGCCGCCGCTGAGCGAACTCGAATCGCTCGCGAGATGCACGACATCGTCGCCCACCATCTCACCATGATGGTGGCCTTGAGCGACGGCGCCGTCGCCGCGTCGGCGAGCTCGCCGGCGCGCGCAGCCGACGTCATGCGCACCGTGTCGGCGACGGGCCGCCGGGCGCTCAACGACACTCGCCGGCTCCTCGGAATCTTGCGCCAGCCCCCTGGCTCGGGCTCGGGCAAAGACCTCCGCCCCCTCCCAGACCTGTCCGAGCTTGACGCGCTGATTGATCAGGTACGCGCAGCGGGGCTGCCTACCACGCTCGAACGGCAGGGTGTCACCTCGCACCTGCCACCGGGCATTCAGCTCACGGCGTTCCGGCTGATCCAGGAGGCACTGACCAACACGCTCAAACATGGCGGCGATAACGCCCAGGCAATCGTGCGCTTGCGGTGCCTTCCCGATGAGCTGCTCGTCGACATCGAGGACGATGGCGCGGGCGCTTCCGCGCCGACGCCGCTCGGCGTCGGCAGCGGACTTGTCGGCATGCGAGAACGCGTCCATGCCTACGGGGGTCAGGTGGAGGCCGCACCTCTGCACCACCGCGGATGGAAGGTCTCCGCGCGATTACATCTCGGTGCTGAAGGCGACTCATGATCAGCGTGCTGCTGGTCGATGACCAAGCGATGCTCCGGATGGGATTTCGACTCATTCTTGAAGCCGAGGCCGACATCGAGGTAATCGGCGAGGCAGCGGACGGAGCGAGCGGGCTGAAAATGGTGTCCGCCCTTCACCCCGACGTGGTGCTCATGGACATCCGGATGCCGACCATGAACGGCATAGACGCCACCGCAGCAATCACGCGCACGGACGCCAGCACGAAGGTGCTGATCCTCACTACCTACGACTTGGACGAGTACGTGTTCGACGGATTGCGCGCGGGCGCGAGCGGCTTCCTGCTCAAGGACGCCGCACCCGGCGACCTGCTCACCGCCATTCGCACGATCGCCGCGGGGGACGCCGTGCTGGCTCCCTCGACGACACGACGGCTCATCGACCAGTTCATGCCCCTGCTGCCCGACGCCCGGCGGCAGCAACGCCGCGATCAACTATTCGAGCGTCTGACCGATCGTGAACGGGCCGTCTTCGCCCAACTCGCCAGCGGACGATCCAACCGCGAGATCGCCGCTGATTTCCATCTGGCCGAAGGCACCATCAAGATCCACGTGGGCCGCGTCCTGGCCAAGCTCGATGCGAACGCACCGCACGAAGCGCTGCTCGTGCTCGACGGCACCACCGGCCAGAACGCGATCAACCAGACCAGGCAGTTTCGCGCCGCGATCGGCGTTACCGGACTGGTCGTCACCAAACTGGACGGCACTGCCAAAGGCGGCGTGGTGTTCGCACTCGCCAAGGAATTCGGTGTGCCGATCCGTTTTGTGGGCTTGGGCGAAACCGCCGACGACCTGCGTGAATTCGATGCCGCGGCCTTCGTCGACGGCCTGCTGCCCGCGACGCTCGGCAATGCCGCAGGCTGATTCCTTCGCCGAGCGGCTGCTCGCCTGGTTCGATGTCCATGGCCGCCGCGATTTACCGTGG
>CAXTHY010000160.1:0-3254 GCA_964244175.1 uncultured Jatrophihabitans sp.
TCGGTGTACATTTTCGAGATCGGGTACTCCTGCATGTAGCCGTAGCCGCCGAAGAACTGCAGGCACTCGTCGGCGACGTCGCACTGCATCTGGGTGGTCCACCACTTGGCCATGGACGCGGTCGGCACGTCGAGTTCCCCGCGCAGGTGGTTGGCGATGCAGTCGTCCAGGAACACCCGCGCGACCTTCGCCGTCGTCGCCATCTCGGCCAGCTTGAACTTGGTGTTCTGGAAGTTGAAGATTGGCTTGCCGAAGGCCTGGCGGTCCTTTGTGTACTTGACAGTGTGCGCCACCGCCTCTTCGATCGCGGCCACTGCGGCGACGGCGATCACGAGCCGCTCCTGCGGCAGCTGCTGCATCAACTGGATGAAGCCCTGACCCTCTTCGGTGCCGATCAGGTTGCCCGCCGGCACCCGCACGCCGTCGAAGAAGAGCTCGGCCGTGTCCTGGCCGTGCTGGCCGATTTTCTTCAGCACCCGCCCGCGGCTGAAGCCCGCGAGATCGTCGGTCTCGACGACGATCAGCGAGATGCCCTTACCGGTGTTCTCCGGGTCGGTCTTCGCCACGACGATCACCAGGTTGGCCAGCAGGCCGTTGGTGATGAAGGTCTTCGACCCGTCGATGACGTACTCGTCGCCGTGCTTGATCGCCTTGGTCTTGACGCTCTGCAGATCCGAGCCAGTGCCCGGTTCGGTCATCGCCACGGCGCCGACCAGCTCGCCAGAGGCCATCTTCGGCAGCCAGCGCTGCTTCTGCTCCTCGGTGCCGTAGCCGTTGATGTAGTGGGCGACGATCGTGCTGTGCACCGACGTGCCGAGACTGGGCGCCATCGTGCGCGTCTGCTCCTCCATCATCACGGCCTCGAGCGCGAAGTTGCCGCCGCCACCGCCGTACTGCTCAGGGATGGACGGACAGAGCAGGCCGATCTCGCCGGCCTTGTTCCAGATCTCGCGGTCGATGTGCTGCTGCTCGCACCAGCGCTCCTCATTCGGCGCGCATTCCTTGGCCAGGAACGAGTGGGCGAGATCGCGGAACGCCTCGACGTCGTCGTCGCTCCAGCTCGGGCGGGTAGCAGTCATGGCCGTCGAACCTCTCCGTTGGTGACCGTGACAGTATTACCGTCATCGAGGCTCGTGGGGCGGCCGGGCCCCTTCTCGGGTGCTCAGCTGACCACTTTCCGGGCGAGAAAGTGGTGATCTCGGCACCCGACAAGCGGGACGGGACGGTGCGCGACAAGCGGGACGGGACGGTGCGGGCGTCAGGCGGTCGCGGCGCCGGCGATCTTCGCGGCGGCGGCGGCCTCGCGCAAGAACGGGACAACCGACTCGAGCAGGCCGTCGGGCTGATCGATCTGCGGGCAGTGCCCACAGCCGGGCAGCACGACCGCGCCGCCCGGACGGCCGAGCCGCCGTAAGACGCGGGCCGGGGTCAACACGTCGCGCGAGCCGAACACCAGCAGCATCGGGATCGGCGACTCGGCCACCAGGCCGGCCAGCTTCGCGGTCCGCAGCTCACGCAGCAGGACGCGCCCGATCGGCAGCAGGGCGGACACCCGCTCGCGCGCCGCGTACGGGGTCGCAAAGCCGATGCGTACGTCGGGCGCGAGGCGCCGCGGGTGCGCGGCGGCGACGTGGCTGTAGGCCCAACCCAAGCCGAACTGCGCGACCCCGTCGGGCAGCCAGCGCAGGGCCGTACGAACGCCCAGCTCGGCCGGCCACGACATCGCCAGCCGCCACACGCGCGGCACGGCGTGCAGGCCGGGCATGTCGATGAGCACGACGCCGGCGCAACGATCCGGGTGACGCGCCGCGAACAACGCCGACACGACCGCGCCCATCGAGTTGCCCATCAACGAAATCGGCCCGGTGACGTTCTCGGCGTCGAGCACCGACTGCACGACCTCGACGTAGTCCGCGAGCAACGGGTCGCGCCAAGGCCGGCTGGTCTGCCCGAAACCGGGCAGATCGATCGCGATGACCCGGTGGTTGACGGCCAGCGGCGGGACCACGCGGTTCCAGGTCGTCAGGTTGTCCGCGAAACCGTGCAACAGCACGAGGGTGTGCGCTCCCTGCCCGGTGACCGAGTAGTGGACACCGTCGACCCGCAATGGGTCGGGCACAACCCGCAGCGTCGGCACGGTCGCATGTTACCCACATCACACCACCGATCTCGCGCAGGCGGGCCCGGTATCAGTGGGCGGCGGCCCGCAGCCGCGCCAGCCCACGGTCACGGCCCAGCAGCGCCAACGACTCGAACAGCGGCGGCGACACGGTGCTCCCGGTGACGGCCACCCGCACCGGCCCGAAGGCGTTGCGCGGCTTGAGCCCCAGACCGTCGACAAGCGTCGTCTTCAGCGCGTCCTCGATGGCCTCTGTCGACCACTCGCCGAGCTGCTCCAGCACGTCGAGCGCGGCCGCGATCACCGCGCGGCCCGAGTCGCCGAGCTGCTTGGCCGCGGCCGCGTCGTCGACTCTGAAGTCCTCCTCGGGCACCAGCAGGAACCGCAGCATGTCGGCGCCCTGGCCGAGCGTCTGGACGCGTTCCTGCACCAGCGGTGCCGCGGCCGCGACCACGTCCGGGTCGGCCGCCAGCCCCATTGCGGCGAGCTGCGCGATCAGCCGGGCGGCGAAGTCGTCCGGGGCGAGCAGGCGGATGTGCGTGGCGTTGATGACCTCGCACTTCTTCGGGTCGAAGCGGGCCGGGTTCGCATTCACGTCGGTGATGTCGAAGGCCGCGATCATCTCGGCCATGGAGAACACGTCGTGGTCGTCGGCGATCGACCAACCGAGCAGAGCCAGGTAGTTCAGCAGCCCCTCGGGGATGTAGCCGGCCTCGCGATAGACGTTGAGCGACGATTGCGGGTCACGCTTGGACAGCTTCTTGTTGCCCTCGCCCATGACGTAGGGCAGGTGACCGAACTGCGGGACCGAGTCGGTGACGCCGATGTCGTTCAACGCGCGGTAGAGCGCGATCTGGCGGGGGGTGGACGCGAGCAGGTCCTCACCGCGCAGCACGTGGGTGATACGCATCAGGGCGTCGTCGACCGGGTTGACCAGCGTGTACAACGGATCGCCGTTGGCGCGGATGACGACGAAGTCCGAGACGTTGTCGGCGGTGAACGTGACCTCGCCGCGCACCAGGTCGGTCCAGGTGATGTCCTCGTCGGGCATCCGTAGCCGGAACACCGGCTGGCGACCTTCGGCCCGGTAGGCCGCGCGCTGCTCCTCGGTGAGCGTCCGGTCGTGGTTGTCGTA
>CAXTHY010000160.1:3264-4317 GCA_964244175.1 uncultured Jatrophihabitans sp.
GACCGCGCGGTGCCGAGCCTCGGTCTCGTCGGCCGTCGTGTACGACTCGTAGAGGTGCCCGGCCGCGACCAGCTGCCCGGCGACGTCGCGGTAAATGTCGCGCCGCTCGCTCTGCCGGTACGGACCGTAGGGGCCGCCGACCTCGGGGCCCTCGTCCCAGTCCATGCCCAGCCAGCGCAGCGCGTCCAGCAGTTGCTGGTACGACTCGACCGAGTCGCGCGCGGCGTCGGTGTCTTCGACGCGGAAGACGAAGGTGCCACCGACGTGGCGGGCGTAGGCCCAGTTGAACAGGCAGGTACGGATCAGCCCGACGTGCGGGTTGCCGGTCGGTGACGGACAGAAACGCACCCGGACCTGGGGTGAGCTCATGAGCTGATGACCGGGTTGGTCAGGGTGCCGATGCCCTCGATCTCGACGGTGACGGTGTCGCCGGCCACGATCGGACCGACCCCCGCGGGGGTGCCGGTCAGGATCACGTCACCGGGCAGCAGCGTCATGATCGCCGAGACGAACGCGATCTGGGCCGGGATGTCGTGGATCAGTTGGCTCGTCCGGCCGTCCTGCTTGATCTGGCCGTTGACCCGGGTGACGAGGCGCAGGTCCGTCGGGTCGAGGACGGTCTCGACCCAGGGGCCGAGCGGGCAGAACGAGTCGTAGCTCTTGGCGCGGGTGAACTGCACGTCCGAACGCTGCTGGTCGCGGGCAGTGACGTCGTTCGCGGCCGCGTAGCCGAAGACGTGCAGCAACGCCGCCTCGGGCGCGACGTTGCGGGCCGGCGTGCCGATGACGAGCGCCAGCTCACCCTCGTAGTGCACCTCGGCCGACGACGGCGGCAGCCGGATCGCATCGCCGTCGCCGATCACCGAGGTCGACGGCTTCAGGAAGAGCAGGGGTGTGGTGGGCGCCTCGCCACCCATCTCCTTGACGTGGTCGGCGTAGTTCTTGCCCAGCGCGACCACCTTGCTGGGCAGGAACGGCGAGAGCAGCCGCACATCGGGCAGCGCCCACCGGTCACCGGTGAAGCTGAGCGGGCCGAACGGGTGGTCCGCGATG
>CAXTHY010000161.1:0-4298 GCA_964244175.1 uncultured Jatrophihabitans sp.
CGCGGTGCTCTCACCGCACCGGACGAGGTCCGGTACGGCGGGCGTCGTCCCTCGAGTCGAACCACCGCACGACTCGAAGGAGCAACACCCGATGGCCGCCGTACCTGATAACGCCGCTGCTGACCCTGTCGCCGGCTATGCCACCCTGCCGCCGCACGTCGATCTCCCGGCCCTCGACCACGAGGTGATCGAACGCTGGCGCGCGAGCGAGGTCTTCCAGCGCAGCCTCGACGCCACGGCCCACGGTCCGGCCTGGACGTTCTACGAGGGCCCGCCGACGGCCAACGGCATGCCCGGCACGCACCATGTCGAGGCCCGGGTGTTCAAGGACGTCTTCCCGCGCTATCGGACGATGAAGGGCTACCACGTCCCCCGTGTGGCCGGCTGGGACTGCCACGGCCTGCCCGTCGAGCTCGCGGTCGAGAAGGAACTGGGCTTCACCGGTAAGCCCGACATCGAGGCCTACGGCATCGCCGCGTTCAACGCCAAGTGCCGCGAGAACGTCCAGCGCCATGTCGACGCGTTCGAGTCGATGAGCGAGCGCATGGGCTACTGGGCCGACTACGAACACGCGTACTGGACGATGACGCCCGACTACGTCGAGTCGGTGTGGTGGGCGTTGAAGACGATCTTCGACAAGGGCCTGCTCGTCGAGGACTACCGGGTGACGCCCTACTGTCCGCGCTGCGGCACCGGACTGTCCGACCACGAGGTCGCGCAGGGCTACGAGGATGTGACCGACCCGTCGGTCTACGTCCGGCTGCCGCTGACGTCCGGCCCGTGGGCCGGCCGCGCCGACCTGCTGGTGTGGACGACGACGCCGTGGACGTTGGTCTCGAACACCGCGGTCGCCGTGCACCCGGGCGTCACGTACGTCGTGGCGAAGACCCCGGACGGCACGTTCGTCGTCGCCGAAGCCCTGCTGCACAAGGCCTTG
This sequence comes from uncultured Jatrophihabitans sp., assembly GCA_964244175.1. GTDB lineage: Bacteria > Actinomycetota > Actinomycetes > Mycobacteriales > Jatrophihabitantaceae > Jatrophihabitans. The sequence goes on from CAXTHY010000161.1 coordinate 938, forward strand.
GGCGATGACAATGAGGTGCTCGCGAGCTACCCCGGCACCGAGCTGGAGCGATGGACCTACCAGCGTCCGTTCGATCTCGTCGAGCTCGAGAACGCGAACTTCGTGGTGCTGGCCGACTACGTCACCACCGCTGACGGCACGGGCCTGGTGCACCAGGCCCCCGCCTTCGGCGCCGAAGACCTGGCGGTGTGCCGCGCCTACGGCCTGCCGGTGATCAAGCCGGTCACCGACAACGGGCACTTCGAGGCCGACATCCCGCTGGTCGGCGGCGTGTTCTTCAAGGACGCCGACGAGGCGCTGGTCGCCGACCTGCGCAGCCGCGGCGTGCTCTACCGCCACGTTCCCTACACGCACAGCTACCCGCACTGCTGGCGCTGCCACACGCCGTTGATGTACTACGCGCTGCCCTCGTGGTACGTCCGTACGACAGCGATCAAGGACCGGCTGCTCGCGGAGAACGAGAAGACGAACTGGTACCCGTCGACGATCAAGCACGGCCGCTACGGCGATTGGCTGTCGAACAACATCGACTGGGCACTGTCGCGCGACCGCTACTGGGGTACTCCCCTGCCGGTCTGGCGCAACGACGCCGACCCGACGCGGATGGTGTGCGTCGGGTCGCTGACCGAGCTGCACGAGCTGTCCGGCGTCGAGTTGACCGACCCGCACCGGCCCTTCGTCGACGACGTCACCTTTACGCTGCCCGGCGAGGACGGGACGTACCGCCGTGTCCCGCAGGTGATCGACGCCTGGTTCGACTCCGGGTCCATGCCCTTCGGACAGTTCGGTGCGCCGGGGCGCAACACCGACGAGGCCGCGGCGGCGTACCCGGCCGACTTCATCTGCGAGGCGATCGACCAGACCCGCGGCTGGTTCTACTCGCTGATGGCGGTGGGGACGCTGGTGTTCGACCAGTCGTCGTACCGCAACGTCGTGTGCCTGGGGCACATCCTGGCCGAGGACGGTCGGAAGATGAGCAAGCACCTCGGCAACATCCTCGAGCCGATCTCGCTGATGGATCGGCACGGCGCCGACGCGCTGCGCTGGTTCATGCTGTGTAGCGGATCCCCGTGGTCGTCGCGCCGCGTCGGGCACAAGGCGCTGGACGAGATCGCGTCCAAGGTCATCAGGACGTACTGGTCTATCGCGTCGTTCCAGTCGCTGTACGCCCGCGCCAACGGCTGGGTGCCGGCCGACGCGGTCGGCGAGCGCACCATGCTCGACCGGTGGGCGCTGTCGGAGGTCCACCGGGTCGCGGGTGAAATCGACGATGCGTTGGAGAACTTCGACACCGCTCGCGCCGGCAGGTTCATCGCCGAGTGCATCGACGACCTGTCCAATTGGTACGTTCGGCGCTCGCGGCGCCGGTTCTGGGATGGCGACCCGGCCGCGCTGGCGACCCTGCACGAGTGCCTCGACGTACTGACTCGGCTGCTGGCACCGTTCACGCCGTTCGTCACCGATCAGGTCTGGGGCGCCCTGTTCGCCTCGACCGGTGGCGTCGATTCGGTACACCTGGCCGCGTGGCCGAAAGCCGACAACACACTCGTCGACCACGTGCTCTCGTCCCAGGTGGCGTTGGTGCGGCGGCTGGTCGAGCTGGGTCGGTCGGCGCGCGCGGACTCGAAGATGAAGACGCGCCAGCCGCTGGGACAGGCGTTGATCTCCGCGCCGGGCTGGTCGTCGTTGCCGGAGGACCTCAAGGCCCAGGTGCGGGAGGAGCTCAACGTGGTGGCCCTCACCGATCTCGGCGACACGCGTGAGCTGATCGACGAGACGGTCAAGCCGAACTTCCGGGCGCTCGGCAAGCGCTTCGGTAAGCAGACACAGGCGATGGCCGACCTGATCATGTCCACCGATAGCGGCGACATAGCGGTGGGCCTGCGCGCGGAAAACCGCGTGGTGCTCATCGGCCCCGACGGAATGGACCACGAGTTCACGAACGAGGACATCACCGTTACGGAGACGCCGCGCTCTGGGTGGGCCGTGGCGTCGGCCGGTTCCGACACCGTGGCGCTTGACCTCGAGCTCACCCACGAGCTGCGGCTGGCCGGGCTGGTCCGCGAGATCGTGCGGTTGGTGCAGGAGGCACGCAAGAATGCCGGCCTCGAGGTCACCGACCGCATCGAGCTGCACTGGCGCGTCGGCGGTTCACCCGAGCCGGCCGAGGCGATCCGTACGCACCAGGACCAGCTGGCCGCCGAAGTGTTGGCCGTCTCGGTGGTCGAGGACGCGCCCGAAGGTGAATACCACAGCACCGAGGACGAGGAACTCGGCCTGCACATCTGGCTGCGCCGCGCTGCTGGGTAGTGCCGGCGACGGGAAGAGTTGACGGGGAGTGTATCGATTTCGTCGATCCTTTCCGGCGCGACGGGGTGATTGGCTGATTTTCTGTCAGACCCTCGGTCTAGCTTGAACGTGTGAGCGATTCCGGGGTGATCGAGGCCGAGCCGATCGAGGCCGAGCCGATCGAGGCCGAGCCGATCGAGGCCGAGCCGGATTGGCTGCCGCCGCTGGATGAGTGCGGTCCGCCGGTGTGGGAACCGGAATCGGCTGGATCGGCTGTGATGCCGCTGCCGTCGGGGAGTTGCCGTCGGGGAGTTGCCGTCGTGGTTGGACGAGACGGCGGCGTGGGCGGCGCAGGCCGATTTCGGGTCAGGTCTGCTGACTAACTCGTATCGGCCGCTGAGGCGGTTCGCTCGCGCGAACCGCCTCAGGTCACCGTGAGCACAGGGAGCACGGTTGGAAGCCGGCCTCTACCGCCTCGTCGAACGCGAGCGGTTGCGCCGCCTGACCCTTGATGATCAAGCAGTCCCGCGTGTGGTAGCGGGGACGGCCGTCGAGCACCCAGACGCGGCGGGCGCTACCCGAGACCGGTCCGGAGCTCGGGACGCTCGCCACTGCGTTACCAGTTGCGGTAGACGCAGCCGACACCGGCACGGGCTCTCCATCGGGCTCGGGCGCCGGGGCAGGTTCCGGTTCGGGCGCCGGTTCCGGTTCGGGCTCCGGTTCGGGAGCGGGTTGGGGCTCGGCGGCGGGCTCGGGCTCAGGTTCGGGCGCCGGCTCCGGCTCCGGCTCGGGGGCGGGTTCCGGCTCCGGCTCCGGCTCCGGTTCGGGCTCCGGCTCGGGTTGGGGCTCGGGGGCGGGTTCCGGCTCCGGCTCGGAGGCGGGTTCCGGCTCCGGTTCGGAGGCGGGTTCCGGCTCCGGTTCGGAGGCGGGTTCCGGCTCGGGGGCGGTCTCGGGCGTCGGGGCAGGCTCCGGCTCGGGTTCCGGCTCGGGCTCGGGTTCCGGCTCGGGCTCCGGCTCCGGCTCCGGTTCCGGCTCCGGCTCCGGCTCCGGCTCGGGCTCCGGCTCCGGCTCC
>CAXTHY010000162.1:0-4173 GCA_964244175.1 uncultured Jatrophihabitans sp.
GGTCGACCTGCTGTGCCGCGACGCCGAGGACGCGTACGTCATCGTCGAGATCAAGCGCCGCGGCGAGATCGACGGCGTCGAGCAGCTGACCCGCTACCTCGAACTGCTCAACCGCGATCCGCTGCTCGCGCCGGTGCGCGGGGTGTTCGCGGCGCAGGAGATCAAGCCCCAGGCCCGCACCCTGGCCGAGGACCGCGGCATCGCCTGCCTGGTCCTCGACTACGAGGCGCTGCGCGGCATCGACGACCCGTCGCAACGGCTCTTCTGACCGCGTCGCCCCATCGGGCACAGTGCCCGATTGGCCCTCGATTCCGACCCGACAGCGGCGTAACTTTCGCGCGAAAGTCCCCCGGCCCGCGAAGGATCAGCCATGACCGACAACAGCTACATCATCGTGAACACAGACGCAGACGGAAACCGCCTCAACGACGACGGGAGCTTGTACGTCTACGACGACGGCGAGCTGTCCGAGGACGAGAGCGACGAGGACTCGTTCGCCGACGAGGTCTCCTACTCCAGCGCGACGAACGCTCTGGGCGAGGCGGTGACCATCCCCGACCGCAGCCACTTCCCGGACGGCAGCCGCACCTGGATGTACAGCCCGGCGGCCCGGCCCAGCGACTGGCCGAGTGACTACGTCGACGCGAACATCGAGCAGGTGATGACGCTCGGCTGGGTCATTCCGAACGAGCAGGGCAACTTCTGGACCGACGCCGAGGCCGAGGCCGCCAACGCCGCCTACGTCGAGCAGATGACCGCGCCGTACCGCGTGGACCCGAGCGTGTTCGACGAGATGGAGGGAGCGGAGGGGGAGTCCGTCGAGCAGCCGTACGTGCAGCAGTACGAGCAGCAGCCGAACACGGATTCGGCCTACGCGCCCGAGCCGTCCGTCGTTCCCCCCGCTCCACCCCAGCCGCCGGCCGCCCCGGGGGCGGACTACGGCTGGCAGCGCCCGGCCGACCCCAACGCCGCCGCGGGCGGTTCCGGGTACGGCAACGTCATGGACGAGCTGCGCCAACGCGTCCCCGAGAACGACGGCCGGTGGAGCGCGGAACAGGCCGCGGCGGCCTACGGCGACACCCAGTTCGCCGAGGAGAGCGGGATCAACGCGGCCGATCAGCGGGCCTACGAGGCCTCTGCTGCTGCGGTCGATCCGGACGGGCGAACGACCGCCGAGGGCCTGCTCAATGCGAACGAGGCGGCCAACGACGCGACCCGGGCCCGTCTCGACGCTGAGGCGGGCCCGAATCGCTACCAGCAGACGACCGACCGGGACACCGCGCAGTACGACCAGACCCGCCGCGATCTCGACGAAGGCAGTGCCTCGTTGCGCGAGCAGGTAGCGAGCAATCCGGGGCAGTTCGGCATCGGGCTGAGCTACGACGCGCAGGACTACGCCGCACGCAGCGGCCAGCAACTCCAGCCGGGCACCGAGCTCACGGCCGAGCAGCTCGCCTGGCTGGAACAGTCGCGCGCGGCCGACAACGCGGCAGGGGAGCGCATGACCGAGGAGTTCGTCGCCTCACCGGAAGGTCAGCGCCAGCAGGCCGAGGCCGAGGCCGCCCAGGCGCGCTACCAGGCGCAGCAGGAGCGGTTCGAGGAGTCACGCGAACGGTCCGAGGAGCGTCAGCGGGGCCGCTGAGCCGCGCCGCCGGCGCGCGGGACGGTAGCGGGCTCTGACAGAGTGCAGGCATGTCTCTCGTCCTGCTCGCGCCCGGCCCGGCCGAGGGTGTTCGGATCATCACCCTGAACGATCCGGGCAAGCGCAACGCGATGTCGCCGCAGCTGCAGGCCGACCTCGGCGCGGCCGCCGACGCGGTGGCGGCAGACGCCGAGGCCCGGGTCCTGGTGGTCACCGGCAACGGGCCGGGGTTCAGCGCCGGGGCCGACCTGCCGGCGGTGTTCGGCGGCGCGCCGCGCGACGTCACCGAGATCCGGGCCGGATTGCGGGCGATCTACGACAGCTTCCTGCGCATCCGGCGGCTCGAGATCCCGACGATCGCAGCGGTGAACGGCGCGGCGGTCGGGGCCGGGGTGAACCTCGCAATGTCGTGCGACGTGCGGATCGCCGGGCCGACGGCGCGCTTCGGGGTGACGTTCACCAAGCTCGGGTTGCACCCCGGCGGGGGCTGCACGTTCTTCCTCACCCAGGCCCTCGGGCGGCAGCGGACCCTGTCGCTGATCCTGGACGGCGGGGTGCTCGACGCCGACGACGCGCTGCGGCTGGGCCTGGTGCTAGAGGTGGCCGACGACCCGCTGGCCCGTGCGCTCGAAACCGCAGCGCGCTGGGCCGGGCACGACCCGGCGCTCGCGCGGGACATCAAGCGCGCCGTCGGCATCGCCGAACGTGGCAATTTCGACGAGACGCTCGACTTCGAGGCCTGGGCCCAGGCCGCCTCGACCCGCAGTCCACTGCTGGCCGAGGCGATCGCCAGGTACAGCCGCTGACGTGAGCTGGCCCGCATCGGCGGGCGGCCCCCACCCGGCAGACTAGGGTTTTTGCGGATGCCTACGGCAGGCCGCGACATCGTTGGAGGACGCGTTCAGATGGCTCGGGAGTTCCAGCAGGTCGGCGTGGTCGGGCTCGGCACGATGGGGGCCGGGATCGTCGAGGTCTTCGCCCGCAACGGGCTGAGTGTCATCGCGGTCGACAAGGACGACGCGGCGGTGGCCCGTGGCCGTGGGCACATCGAGGGCTCGACCGCCCGCGCCGTCGACCGCGGCAAGCTCAGCGCCGAGGACCAGCAGGCCCTGCTCGAGCGCGTCACGTTCGGCACCGACCTGGCGGACCTCGCGGAAGCCGACCTGGTCATCGAGGCCGTCCCCGAGCAGCTGGAGCTCAAGCGCGCGATCTTCGCCGAACTCGACGGCATCTGTAAGCCCGACACGGTGCTGGCCAGCAACACCTCGTCGTTGTCGGTCACCGAGATCGCGGTGGCAACCGGACGGCCGGGCAAGGTCATCGGGATGCATTTCTTCAATCCCGCGCCGGTCATGAAGCTCGTCGAGGTCGTGCGCACCGTCGTTACCGAGCCCGAGGTCATCGAGGACGTCGAGGGGTTCGCGCAGCAACTCGGCAAGACCGACGTCACCATCGGCGACCGCGCCGGGTTCATCGCGAACGCGCTGCTGTTCGGCTACCTGAACCACGCTGTCGCCCTGTACGAGTCGCGCTACGCCACTCGCGAGGACATCGACGCCGCCATGAAGCTCGGTTGCGGCCTGCCGATGGGCCCGCTGGCGCTGCTCGACCTGATCGGCATCGACACCGCGTACGAGATCCTGGTGACGATGTACGGGCAGTCGCGCGACCGCCTGCACGCGCCGCAGCCGATCTTCAAGCAGATGATGACGGCCGGACTGCTCGGCCGCAAGACCGGGCGCGGCTTCTACACCTACGCGGCCGCCGACTCGCCCGTCGTCGTTGCCGACGACCTGACGCCGGCCAGGAACGCCGCGCTCGACGGGGCCCGGACGGTCTCACGCGTCGGAGTCGTCGGGTCCGGCACGATGGCCACCGGCATCGTCGAGGTCTTCGCGAAGGCCGGTTTCGACGTGACCTTCGTGGCGCGGTCGGCGGAGAAGGCCGACAAGGTCCTCGCCACGATCACCCGCTCGCTGGACAAGGCGGTCGGCCGCGGCAAGCTCACCGAGGCCGGCCGCGACGCGGCGCTGGGCCGGATCACGCCGTCCACGTCGCTCGACGATCTGGGCGCGGTGCAGCTGGTCGTCGAAGCGGTGGTCGAGGACCTGAAGGTCAAGCAGACGCTGTTCGCGAATCTCGACGACATCTGCGCCCCGGGCACGGTGCTGGCCACCACCACGTCGTCGTTGCCGGTCATCGAGTGTGCCGTCGCCACGACCCGTCCGAACGACGTGATCGGCATGCACTTCTTCAACCCGGCCGCGATCATGAAGCTGGTCGAGGTCGTGACCACGGTGTCGACGACGCCGGATGTCGAGGCCACGGTCCTGGACGTCACGGCCAAGCTCGGCAAGCATCCGGTGCGCTGCGGCGACCGGGCCGGCTTCATCGTCAACGCGCTGCTGTTCCCGTACCTCAACGACGCGATCAAGATGCTCGAGGCGCACTACGCGACGGCTGATGACATCGACTCGGCGATGAAGGTCGGCTGCGGGTACCCGATGGGCCCGTTCGAGCTACTCGACGTC
>CAXTHY010000163.1:0-3895 GCA_964244175.1 uncultured Jatrophihabitans sp.
GGAAAGTTGTCCGCGCTTCGCAGCGTCATAGCCCGGCGAGGCGCGGACAACTGCGCGGGCGGCGGGGCGGTGCGCGGGACGCGGAAAGTTGTCCGCGCTTCGCAGCGTCATAGCCCGGCGAGGCGCGGACAACTGCGCGGGCGGCGGGGCGGTGCGCGGGACGCGGAAAGTTGTCCGCGCTTCGCAGCGTCATAGCCCGGCGAGGCGCGGACAACTGCGTGGGCGGCGGGGCGGTGCGCGGGACGCGGAAAGTTGTCCGCGCTTCGCGGCGTCATAGCCCGGCGAGGCGCGGACAACTCGAGGGGGGCGGGAGGTTATCCACAGGCCTGATCGCCGCCGGGCGGATTCGTCCAGAGTCTTCCCATGCCCACCAGAGCAGAATTGCGACGCCGGCAGCCAACCGGCACGGACCTCGTCGCCATCCCCGATGCCGTGGCCCACCTCGCCCAGGCTCAGGACGGGGTGGTCACCCGCGCCCAACTGCGGGTCGCCGGCCTGTCCGCGGCGCAGCTCGAGGGCGCGGTCGATGCCAGGCGGTGGCGCAAGTTCGGCCGCACCGTGGTCGTGTTGCACAACGGCCCGCTGACGCCGACCCAGCGCAACTGGGTTGCGGTGTTGCTGCTGACGAAGCCCGCCGCGCTGGCCGGCTTGTCCGCAGCCACGGCGGCCGGCCTGACCGGATTCGAACCGGACGACGTCCACGTCGTGGTCAGCCACGACACCCATGTCGCGACGCCAGCATGGGTTCGGCTGCACGAATCGCGGCGTTTGCGGCCGGGCGACATCTACCGCAACAGTGGCCCGCCACGCACCCGGACCTCGCGCTCGGTCATCGACGCCGCGACCTGGTCGGCCCGCCCCCGTCGTGCGTGCGCGATCCTGTGCGCGGCGGTGCAGCAGCGGCTGACGACGGCCGAGCGGCTCGAGCGCGAAAGGCGCACGGCCGGCCCGATCCGGCATGTGCGGATCATGCGCGACATCCTGGGTGACATCAGCGGTGGCGGCCACACGCTGGCCGAGATCGACCTCGGCCCCCTCGCCGTGCGGGCCGGCCTGGCGCCACCTCGTCGCCAGGTGCTGCGCCGCGAGCCAGACGGAAAGGTGCGTTACATCGACGTCGAGTTCGACCTGCCGGACGGCATCGTCCTGGCCGTAGAGATCGACGGCGCCATGCATCTGGTGCCCGAATCGTCGTGGGACGACATGGATCGGCAGAACGAGGTCGCCATCGGCGGCTCGCCGATGCTTCGATTCCCTTCGCTCAAAGTCCGGCTCGAGCCGCCGCGCGTTGTCGACCAGCTCCGCCGCATGCGGATCGCCCACACCCGATGAAAGTTGTCCGCGCTTCCCCGCGCTCACGCCCGGCCGAGCGCGGACGACTTGGTGAGCTAAAACAGTTGTCCGCGTGTCCCGCGGCTCAAGCGGCGGGACACGCGGACAACTTTCGAGATGGGTCGAGACAGCTTTCGAGAGGGTGGGACGGAAGCGGGCCGGGGTCAGCGGTAGTCGTCGTAGCCGAACTCGTCGAGCGGGACGGCCGGGCCCAGGGCCGAGTTGCCGAACCCGTAGTAGTCGTTCTCGTCGTAGCCGGCCATCGAGAACGCCGCGGCGCGGGCCTCTTCGGTCGGGTTGACGTCGACGTTGCGGTACCGGGCGATGCCCGTGCCCGCCGGGATCAGCTTGCCGATGATCACGTTCTCCTTGAGCCCGACCAGCGAGTCGCTGCGGGCGGAGATCGCGGCGTCGGTGAGCACCCGGGTCGTCTCCTGGAACGAGGCCGCGGACAGCCACGACTCGGTCGCCAGCGACGCCTTGGTGATGCCCATCAGCACCGGCCGACCGGAGGCAGTCTCGGTGCCCTCGGCCATCGCCCGGCGGTTCTCGGCCTCGAACAGGCTCCGCTCCACCAGCGAACCGGGCAGGAACTCGGTCGCCCCCGACTCGATCACCGTGATGCGCTTGAGCATCTGCCGGATGATCACCTCGATGTGCTTGTCGTGGATCGCGACACCCTGCGAGCGGTACACCTCCTGGACCTCACGGACGAGGTGCAGCTGCACCTCGCGCGGGCCCATGATGCGCAGCACGTCGTGCGGGTTGACCGCGCCGGAGATCAGCTGGGTGCCGGCCTCCACGATGCCGCCGTCGTTGACCAGCGGCCGCGAGCGGCGGGTGATCGGGTACTCCTTTTCCTCGCTGCCATCGTCGGGGACGACGATGATGCGCCGGCTGGAGCCCTTCGACCCGTCCGACTCCTCGAAGCGCACGCGGCCGGAGGCCTCGGCGATCGGGGACATGCCCTTGGGCACCCGAGCCTCGAACAGCTCGGCCACCCGCGGCAGGCCGTGCGTGATGTCCTCACCGGCGATACCGCCGGTGTGGAACGTACGCATGGTGAGCTGCGTGCCGGGCTCGCCGATCGACTGTGCGGCGATGATGCCGACCGCTTCGCCGACGTCGACCATCTTGCCGGTCGCCAGCGAACGGCCGTAGCACCGGGCACACGTCCCGAGCGCCGACTCGCAGGTCAGCACCGAACGCACCCGGACCTCGGTGATACCGAGACGCACGAGCTCCTCGATCAGCACGTCCCCGAGGTCGGTGCCGCCCGTCGCGAGGGTGCCCTTCCCGGCGGGGTTGGCGATGTCCTCGGACAGCACCCGCGCGTAGACCGAGGTCTCGACGTGCGGGTCCTTGATGAGGGCACCGTCCGGGCCGGGCGACGCGATCGTCATCGGCAGGCCGCGGTCGGTGCCGCAGTCCTCTTCGCGGATGATCACGTCCTGGCTGACGTCGACCAGCCGACGGGTCAGGTAACCCGAGTCGGCGGTACGCAGCGCGGTGTCGGCCAGACCCTTGCGGGCACCGTGCGTGGCGATGAAGTACTCCAGCACGGACAGACCCTCGCGGAAGTTCGCCTTGATCGGCCGCGGGATGATCTCGCCCTTGGGGTTGGCCACCAGGCCACGCATGCCCGCGATCTGACGCATCTGCATCATGTTTCCGCGGGCACCGGAGTTGACCATGATGTAGACCGGGTTGGTCTTCGGGAAGTTGGCTTCCATCTCCCGGGCGACCTCGCTGGTCGCCTTGGTCCACACCTCGACGAGCTCCTGACGGCGCTCCTCCTCGGTGATCACACCACGCAGGTACTGCTTCTCGATCTTTTCCGCGTCCTTCTCGTAGCGGTCCAGGATCTCGGCCTTCTTCGGCGGCGTCACGACGTCGTCGATGGCGATGGTGATGCCCGAGCGGGTGGCCCAGTGGAAGCCGGCGGCCTTCAGGTTGTCGAGGGTGTTGGCGACCTGGACCTTCGGGTAGCGCTCGGCCAGGTCGTTGACGATCTGCCCGAGCTCCTTCTTCGTGACCTCGTAGTTGACGAAGCGGTAGTCCGGCGGCAGCGCGTCATTGAACAGGCAGCGGCCCAGCGTCGTGTCGGCCAGCAGCTGCTGACCGGGCTCCCAGCCCTCGGGAGCGGTCCACGGGTCGGTCTTGCCGTTGTCGATGGACGTGACGCCCTGGAGCCGAATCTTCACCGGCGCCTGCAGGTGCAGGGACTTGACGTCGCGGGCCATGACGGCCTCGGAGCTCGAGGAGAACACCCGGCCCGCGCCGTCGCCCTCGGGCCGCAGCGCGGTCAGGTGATACAGACCCAGGATCATGTCCTGCGTCGGCATCGTGACCGGACGGCCGTCGGCCGGCTTGAGGATGTTGTTCGTCGACAGCATCAGGATCCGGGCCTCGGCCTGCGCCTCGGCCGACAGCGGCAGGTGCACCGCCATCTGGTCGCCGTCGAAGTCGGCGTTGAACGCGGTGCACACGAGCGGGTGGATCTGGATGGCCTTGCCCTCGACCAGCTGCGGCTCGAAGGCCTGGATGCCGAGACGGTGCAGCG
>CAXTHY010000164.1:0-3840 GCA_964244175.1 uncultured Jatrophihabitans sp.
GGCCCCTCGCTCCCAAAGCGAGTGCGCTACCAAACTGCGCCACACCCCGGGCGCGGCAAGATACTTGACGAGGCCCCAGTGTACGGAGGCTCCGGAGTCAGGATTTGCGGGGCTCGCCGCGGTAGGTCCCGAACGACCAGCGGTTGCCCTCGGGATCGCGGATCGCGAAGTCACGCGAGCCGTACTCCTGGTCGCTGGGCGCGCTGATGATCTCCGCACCGCCGGCCTTGACCTTCGCGTACAGCGCGTCGGCGTCGTCGACCACGACGTACGCGCCGAAAGTGCCGGGCTGCAGCGGCCCGTCGTCGCCCTCGGACTCCCTGACCGAGCCGAGCATGACCCCGCCGCCGAGCGGCCACGACAGCTGGGCGTGGTCAACCCGATCCCCCGCTCCGTAGACCGCCGTCTCCTCGAAGCCGACGACGTCGACGAGGAAGCGGATAAGGCCGCGGGCGTCCGTTGCGCGCAGCGAGGGCCAGACCTGCGGCGCTGGTGTCGCATCACTCATGACACCAGTGTGCCCACACCGCCGGCGCTGGCCTACCAGCCCCCGGCCCGCGGCCGGCGGCCGATCGCCGCCCTGCTGACTGACTGACGGACGGACAAGGACGTGCCTTTGACGGTGCTTGAGGATTGCCCGCATTCGTGCTTCTCGGCGCTGCGCAGCCGCGGCCAGGCCGGGCGCTGATCCGTGGATGCGCAGCCGCGGCCATGCCGGGCGCTGATCCGTGGATGCGCAGCCACGGGGGGAGAAGCGTGCGTGCGGGCAATCCTCAATCACCGCGGAACAGTCACCCCCAGGCGGCGGCTGACTGGTTCACCCCTCTGCGTCTCACATTGAGACCGACTCCCAACTCCCGGGCCGCGACAGTAGGGGCATGCCGCAGCCGATCGTGGCCCTGCTCGCGCTCGCCGCGTTGATCTCGCTGGCGCAGTGGGTGTGGGTGCGCACCGCCAGCCAGGTCGACCTGCAGCTCATGCCCACGCACTCGCGCCGCCACGTGCAATGGATGCTGACGAACTCCACGCACATTCAGCTGGTGTCGGCCACCCTCGCCCTCGCCGCGCTCGGTGCCGAGGTCGCGGTCCTGCTGAACTGAGGCGGTCCGCTCAGCCCGGGGTGACGATCCCGAACTCGTGGATCTTGCGGTAGATCGTCGCGCGGGACATGCCGAGCGCGCGGGCCGCCTGCACCTTGTTGCCGTTCGCGTCGGCCAGGCTGCGCACGATCGCGTCCCGTTCGATGGACTCGAGTGTCGACAGCACCCGCCGGGTGATCGAATGCATTTCCGGCGGCAGGTCCTCGACCGTGACCGCGCCCGAACGTCGCCGCTGGACCACTTCGTGCAGCAGCTGATGCAGCTGGGCCACGTTGCCGGGCCAGGTCGATCGCATCAGCATGCGCATCGCCTCGGTCGAGCACGTCACGTGGCCGCTCTTGCCGATCTTGGCCAGGAAGAAGGAGACGAGCGACGGCAGGTCTTCCAGCCGCAGACGCAAAGGCGGGACGGACACCGTCGTCGGGAACAGGGCGAGCAGTTGCTCCAGCGCCGCTGCCCCACCCCCGGGCCGGAGCGTGACGGCGACCCACAGCGGCTCGCGGCGATCGGCGACCCGCGCGTCCTGCAGAGCGGCCGACAGGGCGCGGGCCCCGTGCACGTCGAGCGCGTCGACATGCGTGATGATCACCGAGTCGGTATCGGCGAGAGTGCGGCGCACGGTGGCCAGCCATTGCCGATCGCCGAGCGCGTCGTTGGCGTCGATGCCGACGAAGCGGCGCGGCGGCTGCTGGCGCAACTGCACCGCCCGCAACATGGCCGCCTTGCCGACGCCGGGCTCTCCCTCGATCGCGACCCAGCTGCGGGCCGTGACCGCGGCCTCGACCTCGTGACAGGCCCGGCGCCACAGCGCGGCACCGCCGACCAGACCGGGCAGCACCATCCGGCCGCTGGACGGCGGCCGCTCCGCCGCCGCGGCACTGCCCGTGCTGAGCTTGACGTGCACGACCAGCCCGGCGGCTTCGCTGCCCACGCCCACCTGCTGGCAGTGCATCCGCGCCGGCAACCCGGTCGGCAGCATTACCTCGACCGAGCGCCGGCGCCCCACGGCCAGCGCCGAAGCGGCCTCGGCCGCGTGGGCCAGCAGGGCCGACTGGTCGGCCGGGCCCAGTTCGGCCCGGGCGTGGTCGTTGAGCATCACGACGTCCTTGGTCACCGCGAAGACGATCCCCGTCGTCCGACGGCACGTCTGGCGGTAGGCCTGCAAGACCTCGAACTCGCTGAGCCCCGAGTTCGTCAGCATCGCCTGCTCGATCTGCTCGGACACCGTCTTGGCCAGCATGACCAGCAGCGACTGCGCGTCCTTGCGCCAGCACGTCAGGTCGATGACGCCGGCCAGGCGGCCGGAGATCGGGTCGTGGATGGGCACGCCGGCGCAGGCGAGGTCCTCGAGGTTCTCGGCGTAGTGCTCGTGCCCGAACACCTGCGCGGCCGACCCGACCTCGAGTGCGGTGCCGATCCCGTTCGTGCCGACGAAGCGCTCGGCGTAGCTGAAGCCGGGGGCGAGCAGGACGCGGTCGAGGTGGCGCTCAAGGGTGGCGTCACCGGTGCGCCGGCTGAGCACGAGGCCGGTGGGATCGGTGAGCACGATACTGATCGCCTGGCCGGCCAACTGCTCCTCGAGCCGGCGCAGCAACGGCTCGGCGCTGCGCGTCAAGGGCGTGTCGACGTTGGGGTCACGCAGGTAGGACAGCTCGATCTTGTCGGCCGCCACCTTGAGCGCGCGCGAACGGTGCCAGGACGCGAGGATCGGCGGCCGCACCTGATTGGGCTCGGCCCGCTCGGCCGTCAGGAAGCGCAGCCGGTTGACCGCGACGCCGGCCGAGTCGGGCGGGAGCACGTTGCCGCTGGCGCTTCGCGTCATCACTCCCCCGGGGGTCGTCGTCGCGCCGACGGGTCGACAAGCACGCACCGTCGCCAAGGGCGCCAGTCGGCGCGGTGCCGTGACGACGCCACCATAAGCCTGTTTCGCCCGATAGTCGCCGTCTCAAAATGAGAACCCGCACCTGCGCGCATGCCGATAGACCGGAAATACGGGGCGACGAGCGGAGGTGCGCATGCCACTCGCAGACGATGCACAGGTCGAAACCTACAATCCGTGGACTGTTGTCAACCTGGTGTTCACGCACCTGGCCGAGCAGGGTCTGCACCCCGTCCTGGGTGACGCCGGCGATCCGGGCGAGCCGGCGCGGGCGCTGCTGGTGGCGCTCGGGATCCAGCCTGCAGCTGAAGGCAACCGCGAGGTCATGCGCCGCGTGCACGAGAACCTGACCGAGATCCGCACCGTCGTGTTCGGCAGCGAGTGACGTGGGCGGGGGGTGTCTCGTTCTGAGACCTGGCACACCGCACTCTGCGGGTCTGATGGGGAGGACGCACCCGCCGATTCGAGGAGTGTGGCAATGAGTCGTCAAAGCGTGGCAAAGGCCCACGAGAAGATCCAGGAGCTGGCCTGGGATCCGCTGTATCACACCCCGGTCTCGCAGTACGGCACCGACTACACGTTCCAGAAGGCCAAGAAGAAGGACCCGCTCAAGCAGGTGTTGCGGTCCTACTTCCCGATGCAGGAGGAGAAGGACCACCGCGTCTACGGCGCGTCCGACGGAGCGATCCGCGGCAACATGTTCCGCCAGGTGCAGGAACGCTGGCTGGAGTGGCAGAAGCTGTTCCTGTCGATCATTCCGCTGCCCGAGATCTCGGCCGCGCGGGCGATGCCGCTGCTGTTCAACACGGTGCCGAACCCCGAGCTGCACAACGGCCAGGCGATCCAGATGATCGACGAGGT
>CAXTHY010000165.1:0-1110 GCA_964244175.1 uncultured Jatrophihabitans sp.
CGAGCCTCGTGACCAGGTCAGTGCCGATCGGCCGAGGGCCAAGACCACCAGCGTCCGCACGATGGAGCACATGCGCCGCTGGGGCGTGGCCGGCCGCGTCCGCGAGGCGGCGACGCTGCCCGTCGCCTGGTCGCAGGACGCCACGTTCGTCACCACCCTGCTGGGCACGGAGATCACCCGAATCGGCGACTGCTTCGGCCTCAGTCCGACCCGGCCCGTTGATGCCGCCGAATCGGGGCAGCAGATCGGGCAGCCGTCGATCGAATCCGTGTTACGTCAGACGGTCATGAGCATGCCGTCGGTGCGCTTGCTGACCGGCTGCGCTCTCATGTCGTTGCAGCAACAGCCCGACGGCGTCGTTGTCGCTGCCCGGCACATAGACAGCACGGAGCACCGGATCCGGGCCGCGTATGTGCTCGGGTGCGACGGCGCTCGCAGCCTCGTCCGCACGGCCATCGGCGCCCGCTACGAAGGCAGCGCCGACGGTCGGACGAACTTCAACATGGTGTTCCGGGCTCCTGGGCTGCTCGAACGCGTGCCGATGGCCCCGGCGATCCATTACTGGGTGCTCGACCCCGCCCAGCCCGGACTGCTCGGCCCGCTCGACCTCGTCGACACCTGGTGGGGCATGGCCATGGGGGTCGATGCTGCGCGCGGCGACGCCGACCCGGTCGGCCTGGTGCGGCGGCTCATCGGCCCCGGCGCCGACGACCTCGAGATCGACGTCGTCGCCACCGATCCGTGGACGGCCAGGATGCTGCTCGCCGACCATTACGGGCAGGGGCGGGTCTTCCTTGTCGGCGACGCAGCACACCTCAACCCGCCGTGGGGCGGACACGGCTTCAACACCGCGGTCGGCGACGCGGTGAACATCGGGTGGAAGCTCGCGGCCGTGCTTCGAGGTTGGGGCGGTGCAGACCTGCTGGCCAGCTACGAGGCCGAACGCCGGCCGGTCGCGCAGCTGACTATTGATGTGGCCACCGCGAACATGAGAAACCTGTCGGCCGATCTCAGCGGGCCGGATCTGCACCTGGCCTCCGCCCGGGGCGATGCGGCTCGAGAGGTGGTCGCCGAACGGGTGCACGCCACTAAGGATGCCGAGTTCCACAG
>CAXTHY010000165.1:1120-3816 GCA_964244175.1 uncultured Jatrophihabitans sp.
GGCCTCGTCCTTGGTTACCGCTACGACCCGTCGCCGATCGTCTTGCCCGACCCGGCTCCGGTCCCACACCTGGATCCGCAGCGGTACCGGCCGTCGACGCGGCCGGGCGGCCGGCTGCCGCACGTCTGGCTGCCCGACGGCCGTTCGCTGTTCGACCTGTTGGGCCCGGATCTCACGCTGCTGACGCTGGACGCCGACGCCGATCCTGCGCCGTTCATCGCCGCCGCGGACCGCCGCGCCGTCCCGCTTCGCGTCGTGGACCTGCGTGGCATAGCGCTGCCCGACGCAGCAGGGGTCACCATGCTGCTCATCCGGCCGGACCAGCACATCGCGGGGCGCTGGCGACAACACTCGGTCGATGCGGCGGTCGTCGAGCGTCAGCTTGGTCAGGTTCTGGCCAGCGAACCGGCGCTGGACGAAGCCTCCGCATGACGACAGCGCCGCCGCCGGCAGGGCCAGCCCCGGCCCGCGCCACGATCGGCAATGTGCGGGTGTTCGACGGTTCGGGCCTCACGGCCGCGAAGGACGTGGTCATCGACGGCGGCCTGATCACGTCGGTCAGCAACCCGGGGACCGGCCCGGCGCTCGAGCCCGCCTTCGACGGGACGGGTGCGGTGCTGCTGCCGGGTCTGATCGACTGTCACCTGCATCTCGACGGGCGCGCCGACCTGGAGCGCTGCGCCCGCTGGGGCGTGACCACCGTGTGCGACATGGGCACGCGTGACGTGCGTGCGCTCGATGCCCTGCGCGCATTGCCCGGCCTGCCGACAGTCCTGCTGGCCGGCGTGCCGGCCAGCGCACCGGGCGGCCAGCATGTGGCCAAGATGGGATTTCCCGCGGACAGCGCCGTGCCGGGACCGGAGCACGCGGCGCGGTTCGTCGCCGATCAGGTGGCAGCCGGGGCCGACTTTCTCAAGATCATCGTCGAGGATCCGAAGGTGCCGGGCACCAAAGCGCTCCCGGCGTCGACGCTGGCCGGCCTGGTCAGCGCCGCCCACGAGGCGGACCGGCTTGTCGTCGCCCATGCCGTAACGCGCGCTGCCGTCCGCCTCGCGGCCGACGCGGGCGTCGACGTCATCACGCACGCTCCGCTCGACGGCGTCCTCGCCGACGACCTCGTCGCGCAGTTGGCCGACCGCGGCACCGTCCTGCTACCGACCTTGACGATGATGCGCGGCGCCGTCGACAGCCTGAACGCGAAGATGGCGATGAAGATTCTTTCGGGGCTGCGGATCGCCCCTCGACTCGATTACGCCCACGCCGAGCGGGCGGTGACCGCGTTCCATCAGGCCGGTGCGATTGTTCTGGCCGGCACCGACGCCAACAACGAGCCGCTAGTCCCGGCGCGCCCTCCGCACGGCGAAGCCCTGCACGACGAACTCGCCCGGCTGGTGGCCGGCGGGCTGTCCCCGGTCGACGCGCTGCGGGCGGCCACCGTCCTGCCGGCCAAGGTGTTCAAGCTGACCGACCGCGGCGCCGTCGTGCCCGGGCTACGAGCCGACCTCGTGCTCGTGCGCGGCGACCCCACAACGGACATCGCTGCGACCCGCGATGTCGTGGCGAGCTGGATCGGCGGGATCAGCGCTGACCACCGGTAGTCAGCGCACCGGGAGGGCATTGCTGTGGCGGGGCCCCGGTCTGGCTGCCTGATCTGTTCGACGGCATCGCGCAACGCGCCGACTGCGGTCATCTCCCCGTGGTCAGGCGGTGGGCGCCGACGCCGGATGATGAGAGTCGAACGGCCGGGGACTGATCGTGGTATTGTGCGCGTTGATCAACTCGGCCGCGCGGGCGTGGTCGCGGTCGGCGATCGCTGTGACCAGGGCGGCGTGCAGCTGGTATCGGTTGTCGATGTACTCCGGGAGTGGTTGCTCGTCGACGGGCTGCACGGAGAGGGTGTGCGCTTCGATGATCTCCAGCAGGCTGAGGTAGAACGAACGCAGGATGAGATTCGGACTGGCTTCGGCGATGCGCGCGTGCAGCGCCCAGTTGGCGTGGATGAACTCGATACCGTCGAGGCCCCCGGCGGCTTTGCGCATCCGATCGAGTTCCTGCTCCATCGCGGCCACGTTGGCGCGCGAGGCGTGACGCAGCGCGTCTTCGACCAACAGGGGATCCAGCGCGTTGCGAATGCGCACGGCGTCTGCGACTGAGGCGGCGTCGTCATCGAGGGCCAGCACCGAATTGCCCAGGCGCACCAGGGGAGACTGGCGGCCGGCAAACAAGCCGCCGACGCGTCCGGGGCGCACCGTGACCACGCCGCGGGCCTGAACAAGGCGCAGCGCCTCGTTGAACGTCCCGACCGACACGCCGCAGTAGGCGCGTAGTTGATCCTTGGTGCCGAGTCGCGTGCCGGGCTCGGCGGTGGCGGCCAACGCGGCGATCTGCTCGGCCGCCTGCTCGGGACGGGTGGGGGCTCCCGGTTGCCCGTCGCCGCGGCGGCTGGCGGGTGCTTCCTCGAGCACGAACGCCTCCTCGGTAGCCGCGCACCTGAGTGCCCTGAGCACGCGACGGCGCGCGTAGGAAATAAGTATGACCATTTTCCTCGTGCGTCTTGACACGTGGGCGATATCGACCGCACTCTTAGGGACTTAACAAGCATGCTGGTTTGGGATCTCAGGGAGCGACCGAGGTCAGGAGAGCGTGGCGTCGGCGGTGCTCCCGTCGCGAAGGAGCCTGATGTCCACTCGCCGTCT
>CAXTHY010000166.1:0-3812 GCA_964244175.1 uncultured Jatrophihabitans sp.
TGTTCAAGCAGTTGCTGATGGTCGCCGGCATGGAGCGCTACTTCCAGATCGCGCGCTGCTACCGCGACGAGGACTTCCGCGCCGACCGGCAGCCGGAATTCACCCAGCTGGACATCGAGATGTCGTTCGTCGACCAGGACGACGTCATCGCGCTGGCCGAGTCGGTGCTCGTCGCGTTGTGGAAGCTGATCGGCCACGAGATCAACCCGCCGATCGACCGGATGACCTACGCCGACGCGCTGCGCCGCTACGGCACCGACAAGCCCGACCTGCGCTTCGACCTCGAGCTCACCGAGTGCACCGACTTCTTCGCCGACACCCCGTTTCGCGTCTTTCAGGCCGAGTACGTCGGCGCCGTGGTCATGCCGGGTGGGGCCGGGCAACCCCGACGCCAGCTCGACGCGTGGCAGGAGTTCGCCAAGCAGCGCGGGCACCGCGGGCTCGCGTACGTGCTGATCGGCGACGACGGTGAGCTGAGCGGTCCGGTCGCCAAGAATCTCTCCGACATCGAACGGGCCGGCATTGCCGCGCACGTGGGCGCGAAGCCGGGCGACTGCGTGTTCTTCGCCGCCGGGGGCGCGTCGTCCGCGCGCGGCCTGCTCGGCGCGGCCCGCCTCGAGATCGGCCGGCGGCTCGAGCTGATCGACGAGTCCGAGTGGTCGTTCGTGTGGGTGGTCGACGCGCCGCTGTTCGAGCCGGCGGACAAGGCGGTCGCGGCCGGCGACGTCGCGGTCGGCTCGGGCGCTTGGACGGCCGTCCACCACGCGTTCACCTCACCCAAACCGGAGTCGATGGACATCTTCGACACCGACCCGGGCGCGGCGCTGGCCTATGCCTACGACATCGTGTGCAACGGCAACGAGATCGGCGGCGGGTCGATCCGTATCCATCGCCGCGACGTCCAGGAACGCGTCTTCAAGATCATGGGACTGAGCGAGGACGAGGCCCGGACGAAGTTCGGCTTCCTGCTCGACGCGTTCAGCTACGGCGCGCCACCGCACGGCGGCATCGCCTTCGGCTGGGACCGCATCTGCGCGCTGCTCACCGGCGCGGACTCGATCCGCGACGTCATCGCCTTCCCCAAGTCCGGGGGCGGGTACGACCCGCTCACCGCCGCCCCGGCGCCGATCACCGCCGAACAGCGCAAGGAAGCCGGTGTCGACGCCAGGCCGGAGGACAAGCCGGCGGAAAAGCCGGCCGAGAAGGCGGGCTGACCTCAGGCCGCCCGGCGGGTCGGGCTGCGGCGTCGATCACGAGGCCCGGGTGAGCGCCTTCTCGACGCAAGTGATCATGGCCACCGGCGCCTCGAACATGGCGTAGTGGCCAGCATTGGACAGCACTTCCAACTCGCACCCGGAGAACTGCGACAGCCAGCTGGCGCGCATGGTTTGTTCGCCGAGGGCCGGGTCGTGCTCGCCGACGATGACGGTCACCGGCACGTCGGCCTTCGGCACGTCGGCCGTGAAGTCGTACTTGGCCCACGACGGCAGGTAGGCGCCGAACGCCGCGCGGGTCGAGTTCGCGACCGAGAAGGCGACCATCGAGCTGATCCAGGACCTGGCCTGCCGGTTCCCGGTCGTGAAGTCGATGATCGCGTAGCGGTTGCTGTCGTTTTCGGCGGCGCCGTCGAACAGGGCCCAGCTGTCGTCGTCGAACGGCACCCCCGAGGGTGGGACGGGGCTGATACCGACCAGCGCCGTCACCCGGTCGGGGGCGTCGGCGAAGACGCGGGCGACGGCCGAGCCGCCCATCGAATGGCCGAGCAGGGCGAAGCGGTCCCAGCCGAGCTCGTCGGCGAGGGCGAGCGTGTCGGCCGCGATCTCGGGGATGGTGTGCTCACCGGTGACGTCGCGGCGGGCGCCGTACCCGCGGTAGTCGACGAAGGCGTAGCTGTACGCGTCGACGTCCACGAGCTCGGGCAGCATGCCCCATCCGGTGGCCGAGCCGAACCAGCCGTGCAGGGCGATGACCCTCGTCGAACCGGTCCCGACGACGAGCGGCTGATCGGTCACGGGCTTCTCCTCGCATCGAACTGGCATCCGCGACGCTAGCGAGCCCGGCGGTGCAGGGGAAGGCGAAGCGACGGTGATCAGGCGCTGCGCCGACGCACCGCGTCCGACTCCGCGCCGGTGACGAGGTGGAGCAGGGCGAGGCCGTACGCCTCGGTGGGGTCAGGGTGCTCGACGCTCACCTGGTCGCCGGCGACCTCGAGCACTACGCGCCAGCTGTCGCCGAGACGTTCGAGCCGGCGGAATGTCCCGGCCAGCCGCTCGCGCAGCTGCGCCTCACTCGGCAGCCAGACCGTGTCGGCCGCGCGGACCGAGTCGAGGGCCCACTCGACCGTCCCGTTGAAGCCCAGAATCTTGCCGTTCGGGACGTCGTGCACCTCGACGGTCATCTCCGACAAGGTGAAGACCTCGTCGTCCATCCCGCGGTCGGCGACGACGAACCGGTCACCCGGGGCCGGGTCCCAACGCAGGCCCCCGTCGCGCAGCCTGCGAGCCAGGGTCACCGAGAGCACGTCACCATCTTGACGCACTAGCCCACCGCACCGAAGTCGGTCAGCGGCGCTGCTCGACGTTGGCGTTCGGGTCGGCCCCGGTTGCGCCGGACCGCTCGCCGGCCCCGGGGACACCTTGACTGCGGTCAGCTGCGTTGGCGCGTTCGGCGTTGGCCCGTTCGGCGTTGGCGCGTTCGGCGTTGGCGCGTTCGGCGTTGGCCCGCTCAGCCTCAGCGCGTTCGGCCCTGGCTCGCTCCGCCTCGGCCCGTTCGGCCGCCGCCTGCTCGGCGGCTGCGCGCTTCTCAGCCGCGCGCACGTCGCGGACGCCGTGCACCGACAGCCGGCCCAGTGCCAGGGCGGCGAAGAGCAGGATGGCCGCTCCGATGGCGTAGAAGAACAGCAGCGTCTCGAGGGTGCGGACGCTCGTGCTCGAGGCCAGGTCGGGTCCGCCGAGGTCGATGTTCATGGGGTCGGCCAGCGTCGGGCCGACGATCAGCCAGGCGCCGCCGGCCGCGGCGAGCCAGCCGCCGAAGCTGGCCACCAGCCGGTTCGCGCTGACCAGCAGCAGCAGGCCGCCCAGGGCCGCGGCCGCGCCAGGCAGCACCTCGAACACCGCCCGACCGGTGGTCCAGTGCCAGGCGTCGTTCGGGTGGGGCAGGAACGCGAAGTTGAAGTACGGCCCGATGAACGGGATCAACGCGGCCCAGGCACCGAACAGGATCAGCAGGATCCCGCTCAGGGCACCCCGGCTGCGCGCCACCCGCACCCGACTTGCGCGCATGTTGGCCTGCATGTCTGTCGGCATCGCGTCCTCCACTCTGCGCCCGGATCGGACGAATCTCGCTCACAGACCTTCCCGGGTCGGCGCACGGCCAATCACACGCCGACGCCCGGCCTACGTACGCTGCCGTCGTGACGCTGTTCGAGTCCGCGCCATCGCCGGGCGCGCCGCCGGCCGTGGCTGCGTCGGCGCCGCTGGCCGCCCGGATGCGTCCGCGCACCCTTGACGAGGTCGTCGGCCAGGAGCATCTGCTGGCGCCCGGCTCGCCGCTGCGGCGCTTGGTCGAGGGCGACGCGCCGATGTCGCTGATCCTGTTCGGGCCGCCGGGCACCGGCAAGACGACGCTCGCGCTGATCGTGTCGAGCGCGACCAACCGGCGTTTCGAACAGCTGTCGGCCCTCAACGCCGGGGTCAAGGAGGTCCGCGAGGTCATCGCCCGCGCCAAGGCCGAGCTCACCCACGTGGGGCGCCAGACCGTCCTGTTCATCGACGAGATCCACCGCTTCTCCAAGACCCAGCAGGACTCGCTGC
>CAXTHY010000167.1:0-3573 GCA_964244175.1 uncultured Jatrophihabitans sp.
CGTCCGGTGTCGGTAAGACCGAGCTGTCCAAGACGCTGGCCGAGTTCCTGTTCGGCGACGCCGACGCGCTCATCCAGATCGACATGTCCGAGTTCCACGACCGCTACACCGTGTCGCGGCTCGTCGGTGCCCCTCCCGGCTATGTCGGTTACGACGAGGGCGGTCAGCTCACCGAGAAGGTGCGGCGCAAGCCGTTCAGCGTTGTGCTCTTCGACGAGATCGAGAAGGCCCACGCCGACGTCTTCAACACGCTGCTGCAGGTGCTCGAAGATGGCCGGCTCACAGATGGTCAGGGCCGCGTGGTCGACTTCAAGAACACCGTGCTGATCCTGACCACCAACCTCGGTACGCGTGACAGCTCCAAGTCGATCGGCAGCCTGGGCTTCTCGGCCGCCAACGACGAGGCCAGCGACTACGAGCGCATGAAGGTGAAGGTCAACGACGAGCTGAAGCAGCACTTCCGCCCGGAGTTCCTCAACCGCATCGACGACATCATCGTCTTCCATCAGCTCACGCCAGAGGAGATCGTGAAGATCGTCGATCTCATGACCGCCCGGCTCGACCAGCAGATGCGCAGCAAGGACATGGGCCTCGAGCTCACGTCCCAGGCGAAGGCGCTGCTGGCCAAGAAGGGCTACGACAAGACGCTGGGGGCCCGGCCGCTGCGCCGCACCATCCAGCGCGAGATCGAGGACCCGCTGTCGGAGAAGATCCTGTTCGGCGAACTCACGGCGGGTCAGATCGTCGTCGTCGGCACCGAGCCGGTCGATGCGATGAAGAAGGACGGTCCGGAGCAGTTCACCTTCCGCGGCGAGGCCAAGCCCTCTGCGCTGATCCCGGACGTTCCGCCGGCGAACATCTCGGCGGACTAGTAGTAGGCCCGGGTCAGGGCGTCGCCCGCTGCACACGGTCAGCTGGGTAGGGCGTAGCGGCCGTCGGGCAGCGGGTCGACCAGGCCATCGGTCACGAGGCTGTCCAGCGCCCGGTCGCGCTGCCCGGCGTCCGGCCACATCAGGTCCAGCGCCGGCTTGGGCACCGGCCCGTGGGCGCCACGCAGGACGTCCAGCAGCAGGCCGCGCACCTGGCGGTCGGTGCCGGTGAAGCGCTGCGGACGCGCCCGCGGGCCGCGATACGGCGGCGAGCCGGCCCGCAACCAGGCGCAGCGCGACACCAGCGGGCACTCGGCGCAACGCGGCGCTCGCGCCGTGCAGACCAGGGCACCCAGCTCCATCAGCGCGACACTGAAGCGCGCGGCCACCGCAGGCACAGCGGGCAGCAGCGCCTCGACGGTGGCCAGGTCGCGGGTCGTGGCCGGCGGGCCGGGCTCGCCTTGCCCGAGGACTGCGCGGGCGACCACCCGCCGCACGTTCGTGTCGACCACCGGCACGCGCTGCCCGTACGCGAAGGCCGCGACCGCACGCGCGGTGTACGCACCGACTCCTGGCAGGCCCAGCAACGCGTCGACGTCGTCCGGGACGACCCCGCCGAAGGAATCGCGCAACGCCACTGCGCACGCGTGCAGGCGCAGCGCCCGCCGCGGGTAGCCGAGCTTGCCCCACATCCGCACCGCCTCGCCGGGGGAGTCCGACGCCAGGTCGGCCGGCGCCGGCCAGCGGGCCAGCCACGCGGTGTAGACGGGCAGCACGCGCGCCACCGGCGTCTGCTGCAGCATGAACTCGCTGACGAGCACGGCCCACGGACCGGCGTCCGGAAGGCGCCAGGGCAGGTCGCGGGCCGCCTGGTCGTACCACGCCACGAGGGGCCGGGCGAGGCCGGCGGCGGCGGGTGATCCAGGCATCCCCGGCATCGTCGCACGCCGTCGCCGCGCGTCGGCGCGGCCCGCTCATGTGCAGACGCTAGCGTTGGCGCGTCATGTTTCATCCCGTTGGCTCCCAGCCCCCCTCGGTCTACTGGCGGCGCCGGATCATCCTGCTCGGCTCCGTCGTCCTGCTGGTCGTGCTGATCGTGCTGACGGTGAACGCGATGAATTCCGGGACCGGTGGCAGCGCCAACGCCGACGGGTCGTCGCCGACCAGCACGTCCTCGGCGTTCACCCCGACTCCATCGACGGCGTCGGGGTCGGTGTCGGGGTCGGCGTCGTTGTCGGTGTCGGTGTCGGCCAAGCCCAGCACCCCGAGCAAGAGCTCCGGAACGCCGACGAAGTCGACCGCGCGCTCGACCTTGGCGCCTCCGCCGGCCCGGTGCGTCAGCAGCAACCTGCAACTCCGCGCCGTCGCGGCCAAGACGAGCTACCGCGTCGGCGACACCCCCACGCTGCAGTTGCAGGTCACCAACACGGGGCCGCGGGCGTGCGTGCAGGACCTCGCCGACAAACAGGTCGAGTTGCGGGTCTACAACGGCGAGTCACGGGTATGGGGCAGTCACGACTGCAAGATCGTCCCCGGGACTGCCGATCGCATCCTGACTCCGCAGGTGTCGGTGCTGGTGTCGATCAAGTGGTCGGGGCTGACCTCGCAGCCGGGCTGCAAGGGCACCCGCCAGCGGGTGGGGGCCGGCACCTACACGCTCTACGCGCTGCTCTCGGGACGGACGGGGCACGCCAGCCAATTCGACATCAGCTGACCGGTGCTGGGCGCAACGCTCAGCTGAAGCGGTCGATGATCGAGACCTCGGCCAGCCGCGAGATGCCCTCACGCACCGCCCGCGCCCGGCTCTCGCCGACACCGTCGACGACCTGCAGGTCCTCGACCGACGCGGCGAGCAGCTTCTGCAGGCCCCCGAAGTGCTCGACGATGCGGTCGAGGATCGGCTCGGGAATCCGCGGCACCCGCGCCAGCAGCCGGTAGCCGCGGGGGCTGATGGCACCCTCTTGGCCTTCCGGGGTGCTGGCCATGCCCATCGCTCGCGCAACCTGCGTGAGGTCGAGCAGGTCCAGCGCCGACAGCTCGGCCATCTCGTGCAGCACCGTCGCCGCGGTCCGCGCCCGCCGGCCGGTGGGGACATAGTCGCGGGCGATGAGCTCGCGGTCGGCGTCGACCCCGGCCATCAACTCGTCGAGCTGCAGCGCCAGCAGCCGACCGTCGGTGCCGAGTTCGACCACGTGCCCGACGACCTCGTCGGCGATGCGGCGCACCATCTCGAGGCGCTGCGAGACGCTGGCGGCGTCGCGCACCGTGACCAGGTCCTCGATCTCGAGCGCCGACAGCGCCTGCGACACCTCGTCCAGCCGCGACTTGTACCGCTCAAGGGTGGCGATGGCCTGATTGGCGCGCGACAGCAGCTCGGCGCTGCTCTCGAGCACGTACCGCCCCTCGCCGACGTACAGGCTGATGATCCGCATCGACTGCGACACCGAGATCACCGGGAAACCGGTCTGCAGGGCGACGCGTTGGGCGGTGCGGTGCCGGGTGCCCGACTCCTCGGTCGGGATCGCCGGGTCGGGCATGAGGTGGGTGGCGGCGTAGGTGACGCGGCCGCCGTCGGTGGTCAACGCCACCGCGCCGTCCATCTTGCACAGCTCCCGCAGCCGGGTCGCCGAGAACTCGACGTCGAGGGGGAACCCGCCGGTGCACAGGCCTTCGACGACGCCGTTCCAACCGATGACGATCAGAG
>CAXTHY010000168.1:0-3545 GCA_964244175.1 uncultured Jatrophihabitans sp.
TCGTCGAGGCAGGCCAGCGTCGCGGTCCATTCCCCCGCGAAGAAGCGCAGCACGGCGCGCGCGACCTGGACCTCGACGGTGCCGTCGCCCAGCAGGTGCAGGGCCTCGGCCAGCACGCCGGCGCGGTCCACGTAGCCGTGCTGGGCCAGGACGTAGATGTTGAGCAGCAGGAAGTCGCGCTGCCGCGCGCTGGTGGGCCGCGGCGTTCCCGGCGCCGCCGGGGGCGCGCCGGGCCGGGGTGCCGTGGGCAGGCCGCTCATGCGCGCAGCAGCGCCGCGAGCGAAGCCCGGACCTCGTCGTCGAGCGCCGCGTCGTCGTCGAGGTAGAGCGCGGCCTGGTCGAGCACGCGGCGGCGGTGGCCGCTGGCCCCCCGGGCCGCCTCGGCGAACACGGCCTGGGTGGACACCCGCGTCTCGGCCAGAACGGCGGGTTCGAGCAGCGTCGCGTCCAGCACCTGCGGCTGGAGGAGGTTCGGCAGGCGCTCGTCGAGCGAGGGCCTGCGCAGCACGTCGTCGAGCGGCCGCACCTCCGGCATGAAGGTCGGCGCGAGCGACCCCTCCTTCGGCAGGTGCACGTCCTGCCCGTGGCCGACCTGGGTGATCGATTCGAGGCCGATGTCGAGGTTCTTGATCTTCACGGTTCAGCCTCCGGACGCGGTGCCGTCGATCAGTTGGCGGCCAGGATCTTCTGCAGGTTGTCGTACATCTTCGACAGCGCGCTGCTGGCGAGGTCGTAGTTGCGGTCCTTCTGCTTCGTCTCGGAGTTGATGTCGTTCATCTTGAGCTGGCTGTCCTGGTTGAGCAGCGTCACCGTATCGCTGAGCTGCGTGCCGATCTGCTGCCACTGGTTGGAGTTGCGGGAGTCGCTCAGGTAGTTCCGCGGACGCGTGATGCCCTTCATGGTCTCGATCGGGTCGGCCACGTAGGGAGTGAAATTGCTGCTGAACATCGCCTCGGCGGCGTTCCACTGCAGCCGCTGGCTGGCGTCGGTGGTCCCCGCGAGGCCCTTCTTCGGCTGGTCGGTCCCGGTCGATTCGCTGGCGCTGAACTGCGCCATGGTGGCGTTGATGATCTGCTGCATCACGCCATACCGCTTGAGCAGGTTGTTGGTCTCGTTGATCTCCTCCGTGTCGGCGCGCACCTTGGCCTCGCCGGCCAGGTTGGTGTAGAGCTGGAAGTAGTAGATGAGGTTGGGCAGATCGAGCTTGCCCGATATCGCGTTCCCGGAGGCGTCCACGACCGAGCCGGTCCTGGCCACCGCCAAGCCGTTGTTCTGCGTCTGCAGCATGATCTTTTCCTGCTGCATGAACGTATCGTAGCTCTGCTTGTGTGATGTGAATGCGACGTCGACGCTACTGATCCGGGCAACCTTCACGCCGTCCTTGATAGAAGTATACTGGTTATCAATAGGGTTTTCTACTACTATGTTTAAAACCTGACTAGTCGTAGTCGTATCATTTTGTATCTTCTGAACCTGCGTGGCCGATGAATTGATTTTATCCTTTAGGGCATCGGCCGAGATGTCGTAGTAGGAAAGGAAATTCAGGACATCCTGCGCCGAAGACGACCAAGCCGTGCCCATGTCGACGAAAGTTCCACCGTTGCTCGACTCCTTTCCATAGAGGCCGACGATCGCGAAGCTGCCGGGAAGCCCGACCGCGAAGGCGTTGGCCCGGGTGAAGCGCGTCATGATCTCGGTGATCTTCTGGCTGACGTCGCTGGGCGAGTAGATCGCGGAGCCGCTGAGCATCGTGCCGATGTTGTTGATCTCGGCTTTGAAGACGTTCTTGTCGTCGGCGCCCATGTTGCCGTCCACGGACAGCGCCGCCGGCGCGAAGGAGGCGTCGTCTCCCGTCAGTGTGCCGGTCGGGCTGTCGATGCGCTTGAGCGCGCTCGACACGAGGTAGCCGATGGAGGTCTTGGACGTCGAAAGCCCGAGCCCCGTCGCGAGCGTGTTGAACGCCGGTATGCCGCTCAGCGCGGTCTGGTCGACGATGGACATCTTGGCGATGTCCTGCTTCTGCAGGTTCTGCGCCGTATAGACGGCCAGGCCGTAGCCCGCCGGCGACTTCCGCCCCCCCGCGAAGACGTCGACCGGCGTCTCGGTCGTCACGCTCGCGCCGATCCGCAGGTACTGCGGCACCGGCACGGTCCTGGCGCCGGCGTCGGTCGACAGGGCCGTCGCGGTGCCGGCGGCGTTGACCGTGACGGTCGCGGCCGTCGCCGGGAGCAGGCTGGCTCGGTTGTTGTGGATGTATTCGAGCTGGAAGGCCGAGTTCCACGACGCGAAGACGGCGGGCGACAGGCTGGCCGGGGCCGTGGTGAAGCCCGCGGGCTTCGGCGACAGGAGGTTGACGACGCCGTCATAGACCGGGAACAGCTTCTGCGCCACGCCGTCGTTGACGCCCGAGGTCAGGCCCACATACCCCCCCGGCAGGCTGTTGTAGGGCAGCAGCGACGTGACCCCGCTGGGGTCGCCCGCCGGCGCGAGGATCACGATGCCGGACGCCAGGGTGGTCTGGGGAGGCTTGGACGCGTCGGTCGCCGCGTCGAGGTGGTGGGCGATGTAGTAGGCCCGCACCTCCGGCGTCCAGCCGAGGAAGGTCGCGATCGTGGCGGCGGAGGAGGTCGAGCCGATGCCGTTGTCGTAGGTGGAGGGGAGAAGGATCGAACCGAAGACGCTCGTTATGTGTTGGATCGTCTGCACGGCCAGCGCCTGCACGGCCAGGCCGCTCGTGCCGTCGACGCGCCGCGAGACGAGCCATTGGGACGCCTCCTTGCCGATGACCAGCGACCGGGGCGTGCCGGCTCCGTTCGTCGTCACGTAGAAATCCTGCACGGTCGGCGACCAGCCATTGAAGGTGACGGCATCGAGATCGGCCGGCGCCGTGGCGGGATAGGTTTCCGCGTTCAGGTATTGACCGGACGGGCCCGACGCCGTCACCAGCCACCGGCTCCCGCTCGGCCCGATCAGCAGCGGCGCTCCGCCGTGACCCTTGACGTAATACTGCTGCGCGTCCGGCGTCCAATCGGAGAACAGGCTCCCGTCGAGCGTCGCGGGACCACCCGGCGCGTAGTCCGACACCGTGAAGGCCGTGGCGGAGGCGTCCGTCGCCGTGACCAGTGCGGTCTCGCTCGCATTGGTGGGGCTGAGCACCAGGGCCTCGGGCAGGCCGTCGACGACCCGCTTGGCGTTCACGGCGAAGTAGTGGGCCTGGACGGCCGGCGACCAGCCTCTGAACGTGTCGCCCGTGACCAGCTCCGGCCCCTGGCTCGGATAGGTCTCGACCGTGTAGGCCGCACCGGGCGACCCCGCCCCGCGGGTGACGAGCGACTTGCTCGCGCCGGATCCGATCACCAGCGAGGGAGGCGTGCCGGTGCCGTGCACCGCGACGTAGAAGGTCTGGGCCTGGGGAGACCAGCCGGCGAACGTGTCGCGGGTGAAACTGACCGGGTCCTGGTCGAAGCGCGTCGGAAGCGGCTCCAGTGCATAGCCCGCGGCCGAAGGGCCCGAATAGGCCGTGACCAGCGTGCCGTCAGACAGGC
>CAXTHY010000169.1:0-3490 GCA_964244175.1 uncultured Jatrophihabitans sp.
TGAGCGCCGTGGCGTCGGCGATCGCGAACGGGACGTTGAGCATGCGGGCCAGGGTCTGGGCCAGCAGCGTCTTGCCCGAACCGGTCGGGCCCAGGAGCAGGATGTTCGACTTCGCCAGCTCGACGACGGCCTCGGCGTTGCGCGGCTTGGCCTCGCCGCCGGCCTGCACCCGCTTGTAGTGGTTGTAGACGGCTACGGCGAGGGTCTTCTTCGCCTGGTCCTGGCCCACCACGTAACCGTTGAGGAATTCGAAGATCTCGTTCGGCTTGGGCAGCTCATCGAAGCTGAACTCGCTGGTTTCGGCCAGCTCTTCCTCGATGATCTCGTTACAGAGATCGATGCACTCATCGCAGATGTATACGCCGGGGCCGGCGATCAGCTTCTTGACCTGCTTCTGGCTCTTCCCGCAGAAGGAGCACTTGAGCAGGTCGCCGGTCTCGCCGACTCGTGGGGCCACGGACGACCCATCCCCTCTCACTCGTCGGTGTACGGACGTTACAGGCACCATGTGACCCAGTGCTCAGAATTGGCACGCTACCGGGAAAAGCCTGGGAAGTCCGCTGTAAACCGCGGGGAAACCCGCCTGTTTCGCGCCAATTCCGCGCTGCTACCCCTGCGGCGCTCAGGCCTCGGGGATGACCTTGCGCGAGGTGATGACCTCGTCGACGATCCCGTAGTCCTTGGCCTGCGCGGCGGTCAGGATCGTGTCGCGCTCGATGTCGGCGCGCACCTTCTCGATGGTCTGCCCGGTGTGCTTGGACAGGACTTCCTCGAGCAGGGCCCGCATGCGCATGATCTCGTTGGCCTGGATCTCGAGGTCGGTGACCTGGCCCTGGCCCTCACCGGAGGGCTGGTGGATCAGGATCCGGGCGTTCTGCAGCGCGAAGCGCTTGCCCTTGGTGCCCGCGGCCAGCAGCACCGCCGCCGCCGACGCCGCCTGGCCCATGCAGATCGTCTGGATCTCGGGCCGGACGTACTGCAGCGTGTCGTAGATGGCGGTCAGCGCGGTGAACGAGCCACCGGGCGAGTTGATGTAGATCTGGATGTCACGGTCGGGGTCGGTGGACTCGAGCACGATCAGTTGCGCCATGACGTCGTTGGCCACGACATCGTCGATCGGGGCGCCGAGGAAGATGATGCGCTCCTCGAACAGCTTGTTGTACGGGTTGGACTCCTTGATGCCGTAGTTCGTCCGCTCGACGAACGAGGGCAGCACGTAACGCGACTGCGGAAGCTCGAACTTGCTCATGGCTGCGATACCTCTCAGGCCGGTGCCGGGCCGGCGCCGTTGGGCACCTGGGCCACCCGGCTGACGACGTGGTCGACGAATCCGTACTCCAGCGCCTGCTGGGCGGTGAACCAGCGGTCACGCTCGGAGTCGGCCTGGATCTGCTCCACCTCTTGGCCGGTGTGCTCGGCAATCAGCTCGGCCATCTGGACCTTGGTGAGCTTGAACTGCTCGGCCTGGATCGCGATGTCCGACGCCGTGCCCCCGATGCCGGCCGACGGCTGGTGCATCAGGATCCGGGCGTGCGGCAGGGCGTAGCGCTTGCCGCGGGTGCCGGCCGAGAGCAGGAACTGGCCCATCGAGGCCGCCAGCCCCATCGCGTAGGTGGCGATGTCGCAGTCGACGAACTGCATGGTGTCGAAGATCGCCATGCCGGCCGTGACCGACCCGCCGGGCGAGTTGATGTAGATGTTGATGTCGCGCTCGTCGTCCTCGGCCGAGAGCAGCAGCAGCTGCGCGCAGATCTGGTTGGCGATGGTGTCGTCGACCGCCTGGCCGAGGAAGATGATGCGCTCGCGCAACAACCGCTCGTAGACCGAGTCGTTGAGGTTCATCCCGGCGCCCGCGGCACGCATCTCGGTGACGCGCAACGGCTGCGGATCGAAGCGGCTCACTGTTCCTCCTGGCTCTCGCGCAAGGCCAAACCTTCCGTCGTCATTCGGTGGTGTCATCGACCCTAACGAAGGGTGCGGTCCGAAGAGTCCT
Source organism: uncultured Jatrophihabitans sp. (assembly GCA_964244175.1). GTDB lineage: Bacteria > Actinomycetota > Actinomycetes > Mycobacteriales > Jatrophihabitantaceae > Jatrophihabitans. Next base: position 1,994 of record CAXTHY010000169.1, read on the forward strand.
CGAACCGGCTTCGTTCGCTCAGGGCGTGACGGCGGGGTCGTCGGCCGGTGCGTCCTGGTCGGGCTCCTCGGACAGGGCGGCCAGGTCGACGACGTTGCCGGACTCGTCGGTGACGACGGCGGACTCGAGTACCGCGGCCAGCGCCTTGTTGCGGCGGATGTCGGCGACCAGCATCGGCAGGTTGCCCGACTGGATGACCTGGTTGGCGAACTCCTGCGGAGCCATCTGGTACTGCGCGGCCTGCCGGACCAGGTACTCGGTGAGCTCGGCGTCGCCGATCTGCACCGCGGTCTTGTCGGCCACCGCGTCGAGGATGAACTGGGCCCGCACCGACTTCTCGGCGCTCTCCCGCATCTCGGTGTCCCACTCCTCGCGGGTCTTGCCCTGCGACTCGAGGAAGCGGTCGAGCAACCCGTCGTCGTGGCCGAGGGAGTGGACGACGTCGTGCTGGCGAAACTCGACCTCGGAGGTGACGGCCGATTCGGGCAGCGGGAACTCGACGGTGGCGATGAGCTGCTCGAGCAACTTGTCGCGGGCCTGGGCGCCCTGCTCGAGCACCCGGACCTTGCCCAGGCGGGTGCGCAGGTCGGCTCGCAGCTCGTCGATCGTGTCGAACTCGCTGGCCAGCTGGGCGAAGTCGTCGTCGGCCTCGGGTAGTTCCTTGACCTTGACCGACTTGATCGTGGCGGTCACCTCGACGTCGGTGCCGGCATGGTCGCCCTGGCGCAGCGCCGCGCTGAAGGTCGTCGAATCGCCGGACGACTTGCCGGTGATGGCCTCGTCCAACCCGTCGACGAAGTCGTTGGAGCCCACGACGTAGGAGCGCCCCTTGGCCGAGCCGCCCTCGATCTCCTCGCCGTCGGCGACGGAGACGAGATCGAGTGAGACGTAGTCGCCCGCCTCGGTCGGGCGCTCGACGCCCTTCAGGGTGCTGAACCGATCGCGCAGCTCGTCGAGCTGCTCGTCGACATCAGCGTCGGTGACGTCGGCGTCGGTGACAGTGAGCTCAATGCCCTCGAGGCCCGGCAGCGTGATCTCGGGGCGGACGTCGACCTCGGCGGTGAAATGCCAGGTCGAGCCGTCGACGATCTCATCGAAACCGGTGATGTCGGTTATGTCGGGCTGGCCCAGCGGCTGGATCTCGTGCTCGCGGGCGGCCTCCCCGTAAAGCTGCGGCAGGGCCTCGTTCACGGCCTCCTGCAACACGGTGTCGCGGCCGACCCGCTGGTCGATGACGCGGGTCGGGACCTTGCCGGGCCGAAAACCCGGCACCCGGACCTGCTGCGCGATCGCCTTGTAGGCCTTGTCCAGGCTGGGCTTGAGGTCGGCGAACGGGACCTCGACGGCGAGCCGCACTCGGGTCGGGCTCAGGTTCTCGACGGTGCTCTTCACGTGCCGGTACTCCTAGGGCGGACGAACGGGGCGGCGCCCGAGTGGTGCGCAACCGTGGTCGGGGTGGCGGGATTCGAACCCACGGCCCCTCGCTCCCAAAGCGAG
>CAXTHY010000170.1:0-3476 GCA_964244175.1 uncultured Jatrophihabitans sp.
AAGGGCGCCCGCCTCGGTTTCGACGGGCTGATGATCTGCATCGTCGGCGCGATCATCTACACCGTTGGCTACGTCATCATCACCTCGATCACCGGGACCGGCTGCTGATGCGCAGCCGCCGCCAGAGCCGTCAACGACCGGCTCCCGAGTGGCCCCGGCAGAAGATGCTCGGCCTGTTGATCGGCGCAGCCGTCGTCGCCGCCCTGCTCGTCGTCGGCGTCGTACTCGCGGTGGTCTACGCGATCAATCCCTCCCAGACGACCGCTCGCCAGCGCACGGGGATCACGGACGGACCTGCCGACACCGGCGAGGGCACGACCACCGGGCACGGCTCAGTGGCTGATCCTCGCGACCTGCTCGCGGACACGACCATGCCCAGCGTCGACGCGGACGCTTCGCATCCGGGCCCGATCTCGGTCGCCGACCCCGGCGCTCCGATCACGCTGCCCGCCGCGACCAGCACCGGCGCGGCACAGGTCCCCACCGGCTTCCCGCGCACCCCCGAAGGCGCGACTGCGCAGCTCGCCGCGATCGACCAGACAGCACTGCAGTCCGGAACGTTGCAGGGAGCCCGCGACGTCATCGCCGGTTGGGCGATGCCCGGCGGGCCCACGACGACGAGCTGGTCGGGGGTCGGTGCCATGGCCGAGTTCCTCGACGCTGCCGGACTGTCCGGCGGCGGCGCTCACCAGCTGACGATCGTCGTTTCACCGCTGATGGGCTTGATCAAGGGAGCCGTCGGCACCGACTTCGTCGTTCCATGCGTTGACTTCGAGGTCGACGTGACGCTGCAACAGACCACCCGAGGCGCTGCCGCCGACTGCCAGCGGATGCAGTGGATCGGCACCCGCTGGATGATCGCCCCGGGTTCGGAACCGGCTACGCCGCCCTCGGTGTGGCCGGACACCGACACCGCGATCGCGGTCGGTTACCGGGATCTCCGTCATGCCTGACGTCACGGATCCCACTGTGGCGGCCTGCCTCGACCAGGTGACGTGTCACTCGGGCGTCACCTACGAGGCGTTCGGCCTCGGCGACCTCAACCCGATGACGTGGCTGGGTACCGCCGCGTCATCGGCCGTAGCGGACGTCTGGAAGGCCGCGATGATCGGCCTCTGGAGCGCGGGGCTCTGGCTGCTGCAGTTTGCGTTCAAGATCATCGACGCCTTCACGACCCCCGACCTCTCGGCCGATGGACCGATGGGAGCGGTTCTGCCGACCACGCTCTGGCTCGGAGCCACCGTCGCCGTCCTGATGATGTTCGTCCAGCTGGCGACCGCGCTGGTGCGCCGAGACGGCCAGTCGATCGGGCGCATCTTCCTCGGCGTCGTGCAGTTCGGTGCGGTGTGGCTGACGTACCTCGGCGTGGCCGGCGGCCTCGTGGCCGCCGCGGGCGGACTGGCCCGCGGGGTCCTGCACTCGATGCTGAACGTCGACTCTTTCGCCGCCGTCGACGTGACCAGCTCCTGGCCCCGCCAGATCGACGACACCACCGTTGCCACGGTGCTGGGGATCCTGTCGCTGCTGCTCGTCATCCCCGCCGCGTTCTTCTACGTCCCATCATGTTCGTCCGCGAAGCCGCGCTGATCATTCTGGTCGCGACCGCGCCGATCTCCGCCGCTGGTCTGGTCAACGACACCACCAAGGCGTGGTTCTGGAAATCGCTGCGCTGGTTCATCTCCTGCCTGCTGATCTCACCGACGGCCGCGCTGGTGCTCGGCATCGGCGTCAAGCTGTCCGCCGGGATCGTCGCCGGCTACGGCGACAAGACGGCCGCCGCGGCCGGCATGGCGGTCGTCGGGGTCATCGTGATCGCGATCGGCGCGTGCTGCCCGATGGTCGTGTTCCGATTGCTGGCGTTCGTCGAACCCGGCACCGCCAGCGGAGCCGCGCTGCGCCAGTCGTGGTCCGACGCCGGCGGCGCGTCCGGCGTGATGTCCGGCGGCGGCGGTCAACCTGCGGGAGGTTCGGCCGCCACCCAGAGTGGCAGCGACGGCCGGTCCGGCGGTGAGTCCGGTGCCGAGTCCCAGACCCAGTCACGGCTCGCGGGCATGCTCGGCCCGGTCGGCGGGGCGATGCAGTCGGCCACGTCGATGGCGCAGAAGGCTGTCGACATTGGCAGCGACATCCTCGGCCAGGCCGGCGTGGGCTCGCCCGGCTACAGCCCCACGCCCACCGACCAGCGCAGTGGCAAGTCCTCGGCCGGCAGCGGCTCGTCGGGCAAGCCCGACAGCGGCGGGGACCCGGGAGGCAACACCGACGCCGCTCCCGGCGGCAGCACTCCCATGCCTCCGACCCCGCCGATGCCGCCCATGCCACCCGTGCCCGGTGGAGGGACACCCGAAGGCGGTGGGGGCCTTCCCGGCGCAGGCGGCATGCCCGGCGCGGGAGGCGGCGGTGCAGCCGGCGGTGCCGGAAGCGGGGCCGAAGCCGCCGCGGTGGTCGCCGTATGACCGGCCGGCTCGACGCACCGGGTGCACCGGTGCGGTACGGCAGCTGGTCGAAGGACAAGCAAGGCTGGTTCCTCGGCCTGGGCGGCGGGGCCTGGATCACCATCCTGATCGGCGGCCTGCCGCTGCTCGCCGCCGCGGGCGCGCACGCCTGGCTGCTGACGCTCGGCTGGACGCCGGCCTGGGCGGTGCTGATCGTGCTCGTCGCCGTGCCCGTGCGAGGCCGGTCCGCCTTCCGCTGGAGTCTCGATTCCGCTGTGCGATCGATCGGAGTTGTCATGCGTTGGACCGACTGGCAGTCCAAGGCCGCCGCCGGCACTGTCGAGGACTTGCAGGAGGCCGACCTGCCTGGGGTGCTGTCCGGCATCCGCACCCACGACGGCCCGCCGTTCGGCCCGCTGCTGGACCGCCCGGCAATCGTCGCCGACAACCTCGAGCGGACGTGGGCGGTCGTCGCCCGCATCACCCACCCCGGCATCGGCCTGTCGGAGGTGGCCGCCCGCACCAGGATGGGCAACGGCCTGTCCGAGCTGATCGAAGGCGCCGCGACCGCAGAACTCGTCTCGGTCATCGCGTTGCAGATCCGGACCGTCCCCGACGACGGCGCCGAGCGGGCGGCCTGGCAACAGGCCAACCTGCGCACCGATGCGCCGCCGCTCGCGTTGGCCGTCAACACCGAACTCGCCGCCGTGATGACCCAGGCCGGGGTGCGGCACGAGGCGTTCGTGACCGTCGTCGTCGCCGAGGGGCGCATCGCCAAGCAGGCCAAGGAGGCCGGCGGCGGGATCGACGGCCGCGCCCGCGTCATGTACGGGGTGATGGGCGAGGTCGAAGCCCGCCTGCTCGGCCCGGTCGGCTGCAGCAGCGTCACCTGGCTCGACTCGCCAGCGCTGGCTGCGGCCATCCGGACCGGATTCGCACCGGGCGACCGGGCGAGCCTCACCGCCGCTGACATCGCCGCTCAGCGCAACCCCGGGGTTGCGTCGACGCTGCCGATGGCCGCCGCGGGCCCGACGTCGACTCCCA
>CAXTHY010000171.1:0-3445 GCA_964244175.1 uncultured Jatrophihabitans sp.
CAAACTGCTGCGCGGTCAGCCGATCTGGGTGCAACGGCTCAAGGACGTCGGCTGGATCGGGGTCGAGGGCTGCCTGCAGCTCGGCGTCACCGGCCCGCTGCTGCGTGCCGCCGGCCTGCCGTGGGACCTCCGCAAGACCGACCCGTACCTGGGCTACGAGACCTTCGACTTCGAGATCCCCACCGACGACCGCGGTGACTCCTGGGCGCGGTTCCTCGTGCGCGTCGCCGAGATGCACGAGTCGCTCAAGATCGTCCGGCAGGTGCTCGACCGCCTCGAGCCCGGCCCGGTGTGGGTCGACGACCCGAAGATCGCCTGGCCCGCGCGGCTCTCGCTCGGCCCGGACGGCCTGGGCAACTCGCTGGCGCACGTGCAGAAGATCATGAACGGCTCGATGGAGTCGCTCATCCACCACTTCAAGCTGGTGACCGAGGGCTTCCGCGTGCCGCCGGGCCAGGTGTACCAGGCCGTCGAGAGCCCGCGGGGCGAACTCGGCGCCCACATCGTGTCCGACGGCGGCACCCGGCCGTACCGGGTGCACCTGCGCGAACCCTCCTTCATCAACCTGCAGGCGGCGCCTGCGATGTCGGTCGGCGGCATGGTCGCCGACGTCATCGCCTCGGTCGCCTCGATCGACCCCGTGATGGGTGGTTGCGACCGATGACGACCGACCGTGCGTTCACCCCGGCCGGCCCGGTCGACCCGGCCGTGTCGGGGGCGAACCACCGCACCACCGTCATGCAACTCGACCGCCCCGGCGACGCCTCGGTGTTCGAGCCCGCGATCTGGGACGACGCCCGGGCGCTGGCCGCGCGGTACCCGGCCGGCCGGGAGCGCTCGGCGCTGCTGCCGTTGCTGCACCTCGTGCAGTCGGTGCAGAGCTGCATCACCCCCGACGGCATCGCGTTCTGCAGCGAGGTCCTCGGCCTCACCAAGGCGCAGGTCGCCGCGGTCGCGACGTTCTACACGATGTACAAGCGCAAGCCGGTCGGCGAGTACCTCGTCAGCGTCTGCACCAACACCCTGTGCGGGTTGATGGGCGGCGACGAGATCTACGAGACCGTCAGCGACGAACTCGGCATCGGCATGAACCAGACCCTCGAGGACGGCACGGTCACCCTCGAGCACGCCGAGTGCCTGGCCGCGTGCGACTACGCGCCGGTCGTCACGGTCAACTACGAGTTCTTCGACAACCAGACCGTCGAGTCGACCCGTGAGCTCATCTCGCAGCTACGCGCGGGCAACCGGCCGTTGCCGACCCGTGGTGCGCCGCTGTGCTCGTTCCGGGAGACCTCGCGGCAGATCGCGGGCCTCGGCGACACCCGCCCCGAGGCGCTCAACGCCCCGGCCAGCGGCACGCCCACCGAGATCGGCGTGCGGCTCGCGACCGAACGCGGCGAGAGCGCTCCCGGCTGGACCGAGAGCGACCAGGTCCAGGCCGCCCGCGCCGAGGTCGAGGGTTCGTCGCGTCGGCGCTCGAACGGTGCAGGCAGCAACGGTGCAGGGCGCAACGATTCACCGTCGTCGTCTGGCACCGCGGCCGCGCCGCAGACCGGAGCCCAGTACGGCGGTTCCGGCGGCGACAGCCGGGGCAGCAGCGGGAACGACGCGCCACTCGAAACCGCCGAATCCGACACTGATCATGAACAGGGGTCCGGACCCTCCGCCACCCCCGGAGGGGATCGCTGACATGCCACTGACCCCGGTGCTCACCAAGCGGTTCGGCACCCAGACGCCCTGGCTCATCGACAGCTACGAGCAGCTCGACGGCTACGTCGGCCTGCGGGCGGCGCTGAAGTACCAGCCGGCCGAGCTCATCGACATGGTCAAGGCCTCGGGCCTGCGCGGCCGTGGCGGCGCGGGCTTCCCGACCGGCATGAAGTGGCAGTTCATCCCGCAGGACAACCCGAAGCCGAAGTACGTCGTCGTCAACGCCGACGAGTCCGAGCCGGGCACCTGCCGCGACCTGCCGATCATGATGAACGACCCGCACTCGGCCATCGAGGGCATCATCATCACCTGCTTCGCCGTGCGGTCCAGCCAGGCGTACGTCTACATCCGCGGCGAGGCGGCGCACGCCATCCGCCGGATGACCCAGGCCGTCGAGGAGGCGCGCGAGCGCGGGTACCTCGGCACGAACATCCTCGGGTCCGGCTTCGACTGCGACATCGTCGTGCACTCCGGTGCCGGCGCGTACATCTGCGGCGAGGAGACGGCGCTGCTCGACTCGCTCGAGGGCCGGCGCGGCCAGCCGCGGCTCAAGCCGCCGTTCCCGGCGGTCGAGGGGCTCTACGCGGCGCCGACGGTCGTCAACAACCTCGGTTCGCTCGCCTCGGTGCCGTACATCGTCCTCGGCGGCGCCGAGTGGTTCTCGGGTCTGGTCGCGGGCACCTACTCGCTGTCCGGTCGGGTGAAGCAGCCCGGCCAGTACGAAGCTCCCATGGGCACCACCCTGCGCGAGCTGATCGAGATGGCGGGCGGCATGAGCCGTGAGTTCCCGCTGAAGTTCTGGACGCCGGGTGGCTCGTCCACGCCGATGTTCGGCGCCGACCACCTCGACGTCCCGCTCGACTTCGACTCGGTCGCGAAGGCCGGGTCGATGCAGGGCACGTCCGCGCTGATGATCTTCGACGAGGGCGACAACGTCGTCCGGGCCGTCTACAAGTGGACGAAGTTCTACGAGCACGAGTCGTGCGGCAAGTGCACGCCGTGCCGCGAGGGCAACTACTGGACCGCGCAGATCCTCGAACGCATCCTCGAGGGCCGCGGCACCGAAGAGGACCTCGACACGCTGCTCGACGTCGGCGACAACATCCTCGGCCGGTCGTTCTGCGCCCTCGGCGACGGCGCGGTGAGCCCGATCGCCAGTTCCATCAAGCTGTTCCGCGACGACTACCTCGACCTGATCCGCAGCGGCGAGCCGGCCCCCGGCTTCCGCGTGCTGGCTGGAGCCCACTGAGCATGACGGCCATTGCGAACAAGCCCACGGGACCCGATGGCGGCGAGAAGAAGCCGGACCTGGTCACCGTCACCATCGACGGCCTGGAGATCTCGGTGCCGAAGGGCACCCTGCTGATCCGGGCCGCCGAGCTGCTGGGCATCCAGATCCCGCGCTTCTGCGACCACCCGCTGCTCGCGCCCGCCGGCGCCTGCCGCCAGTGCCTCGTCGAGGTCCCCGACATGGGCAACGGCCGCGGGATGCCCAAGCCCGCGGCGTCGTGCACCACGACCGTCATGCCCGGCATGGTGATCAACACCCAGCTGACGTCCGAGGTGGCCGACAAGGCGCAGCAGGGCGTCATGGAACTGCTGCTCATCAACCACCCGCTCGACTGCCCGGTGTGCGACAAGGGCGGGGAGTGCCCGCTGCAGAACCAGGCGATGAGCAACGGCCGCGCCGAGTCGCGCTTCGTCGGCTCCGGCGCGGGCGGCGTGAAGCGCACGT
>CAXTHY010000172.1:0-1039 GCA_964244175.1 uncultured Jatrophihabitans sp.
CCTGCTGCTTCGGGTAGATCGCGTTCTCGACCGGGCTCTCGACCGGTTCGTAGTGCGTCGGCATCGGGCCGTCTGCGAGCCCGGCGGGCGCGAACAACCAGCCCTTGCCGTCGGTCTGCAGGATGAACGGGTCGTCACCGTTGATGCCGGCGGGACCGGTGGCCCCGGCGGGCGCGCGGTACGACGGCGGCTTGGTCGCCTCGAAGTCCGCGATGTCGTGGCCGACCCACTTCTGCTGGTCCTCGTCCCACCAGACGTACGCCTTGCGCTCACTCCACGGCTTGCCATCGGGGTCGGCCGAGGCGCGGCTGTAGAGGATGCGGCGGTTGCTCGGCCAGGCCCAGCCCCACTCCCCCGCGACCCAGTTCTGCTCCGAGCCCGGCTTGCGCCGCGCCGACTGGTTGACCTCGTCGGCGAACACGCCGCAGTAGATCCAGCAGCCACAGCGGGTGGAACCGTCGTCCTTCAGGGCGGTGTAGGTCGACAGCGCCTTGCCCTCGGCGTCGGTGCCGTTGATCTCGCGCAGCACCTTCTCGCCGTCGGGCTCGACGGTGCCGTCGGGGGCGCGTTCCTCGCCGCCGTAGTTCCAGGTGATCGCCTGCAGGCCGCGGTCGCGCGGATCGGTGGAGTCCTTCACCCGCTCCTTGAGCATGTTGCCGAGCTGCCAGTAGAACCAGAGGTCGCTGCGAGCATCGGCCGGCGGGTCGATCGCCTTGTGCCGCCACTGCAACAGTCGCTGCGTGTTGGTGAAGGTGCCGGCCTTCTCGACGTGAGTGGCCGCCGGCAGGAAGAAGACCTCGGTCTGGATGTCCTCGGTCGAAAGCTCACCCGTCTGGATCTCCGGGCCGTCCTTCCAGAACGTCGCCGACTCGATCATCTGCAGGTCACGGACGACCAGCCAGTCGAGGTTGGCCAGCCCGAGCCGCTGCAGCTTGGCGTTGGCCGATCCGACCGCAGGGTTCTCGCCGACGAGGAAGTAGCCGCCGGTCTTGCCCTGAATCTGGTTCATGACGGTCGTGTAGGTGCCGTGGTCGCCGTC
>CAXTHY010000172.1:1049-3413 GCA_964244175.1 uncultured Jatrophihabitans sp.
GAGGTCGAAACCGAAATCGTTCTCCGGTGTCGCGGCGTCCTCGAACCACGCCTTGAGCATCGAGACCATGTAGGACTTCATGTTGCCCCAGAAGCCGCTCTTGCCGGCGTCGGAGCGGACGAAGTCGTCGAGCGTCTGGTGCTGGTGCGCCGACGGCATCGGGATGTAGCCCGGCAGGATGTGGAACAACGTGGGGATGTCGGTCGAGCCCTGGATCGACGCGTGCCCGCGCAGCGCCATGATCCCGCCGCCCGGGCGGCCGATGTTGCCCAACAGCAGCTGCAGGATCGCCGCGGTGCGGATCATCTGCGCGCCGGTGCTGTGGTGGGTCCACCCGACGGCGTAGCAGAACGCCGTCGTCCGCTCCCGGCCCGAGTTCGCCGCGATCGTCTCGGCGATCTGCACCAGCATCTCCGGTGCGATGCCGGTGACCTCGTGCACGACCTCGGGCGTGTAGCGGGCGAAGTGACGCTTGAGGACCTGCCACACGCACCGCGGGTGCTGGAGGGTCTCGTCGCGCTTCGCCCGCGGCGGGGCGTCGTCGGAGAGGCCGAGCCCGGCCGGCTTGCCCTTGCCGAGCTCGTTGCCCAGCGTGCCGGGCTGCTCGGGGATGCCGTTGCCCGACGGCGCCTGCGACTCGGTGCCCTCGTACTGCCAGGTCGTCGCGTCGTACTTCTTGGTGTCGTCGTCCCAGCCGGAGAAGATGCCGTCGAGGTCCTCGGTGTCGACGAAGTCCTCCCGCAGGATGTTCGCCGCGTTCGTGTACGCGACGACGTACTCACGGAAGTCGAGGTCGTTCTCGAGGATGTGGTGGACGAGGCCGCCGAGGAACGCGATGTCGCTGCCGGCGCGGATGGGCGCGTGGATGTCGCTCACCGCACTGGTCCGCGTGAACCGCGGGTCGACGTGGATGACCGTCGCTCCGCGCTTCTTGGCCTCCATGACCCACTGGAACCCGACCGGGTGCGCTTCCGCCATGTTGCTGCCCTCGATGAGGATGCAGTCGGCGTTCGCGAGGTCCTGCTGGAAGCTGGTGGCTCCGCCACGTCCGTACGAGGTCCCCAGACCGGGAACCGTGGAGCTGTGTCAAATACGGGCCTGGTTCTCGACCTGCACCGCGCCCATCGCGGTGTAGAGCTTCTTCATGATGTAGTTCTCTTCGTTGTCCAGCGTCGCGCCGCCGAGGCTCGCGATGCCCAACGTCCGGTTCAGCTTGCGGCCCTGGTCGTCGGTGTCCTGCCAGTGCTCGGCGCGGGACTTCATGACGCGGTCGGCGATCATCTCCATCGCCGTCGCGAGTTCGAGGTCCTCCCACTCGGTACCACCCGGGCGCCGGTAGCGGACCTTCGTCACGCGCGTGGGGCTGGTGACCAACTGCTTGCTGGCACTGCCCTTGGGGCAGAGCCGCCCGCGGCTGATAGGGGAATCCGGGTCGCCCTCGATCTGGACGATCTGCTCGTCCTTGACGTAGACGTTCTGGCCGCAGCCGACCGCGCAGTACGGGCAGACCGACTTGACCACCCGGTCAGCGGTCGTGGTCCGGGCCTGGAGGTTCTGGGTCGTGGGGCTGCTCGCCGCCGCGCCGCGCGCGAGCCGATCGGGGCCGGTGAGCTGGCGCAGCACCGGCCACGAGCCGATGAACTCCTTCGCGCCCACAGCCCCATCAAACCCTTCGCTCAGCGGGGACGTCGAGGGGGCTCGCCGTCCGGACCTCTCTCGTTCGCCAGATCACCGACAGCGTGCCCAACAACAGCACGCACACCACACTCGTCGCGACGAACGGAACCGCCGGTCCGACGGCGAACAAAGCCCCGCCCGCCGCCGCCGCGATCGCCGTCGCAGCCGTCTGCGACGCGGTGAACATCCCCTGGGCGCGACCAACGGCCGCGGTCGGCACGCTGTCGGCCAGTAGCGCCTGCGCGGCCGGGAACGCGATGGCGGTGCCGACGGCCTCCAGCACCCCGAGCGCGATGACGACCGTGAGTGACCCGATGAACGGGTAGACGCCCACCAGGACCACGGTCGACGCCAGGCTGACGGTGGTGAGCCGCGCGCGGTCGAACCGGTCGGCGAGGTGGCCGGCCAGGGGTGTGCAGACCACGAACGGCACGCAGAACAACGTCCACGACAGCCCGATCGCCCAGGTCGAGGCACCACGGTCGTCGAGCAGCAGCGTCCAGCACGTCTCGTACACACCGGCCGTGAGTCCCGCGATGCCCGCGACGAGGACGAGACCACCCAGCCGTCGTCGTCGCTCCGGGGTGTCGAGCAGTCGGTCGGCGACCACGCCCGCGACGTGGGCCGCCGCGGCCGCCGCGCCCTTCGCCGGGACGATGCGGCTCACCGCGACGGCCGCCAGCGTCG
>CAXTHY010000173.1:0-3403 GCA_964244175.1 uncultured Jatrophihabitans sp.
CCCGTAGCTCAACGGATAGAGCACTTGACTACGGATCAAGAGGTTGCAGGTTCGAGTCCTGCCGGGCGCGCCCCAAGATCCGCGTATTACTGGGCTGTAGCGCCTAATTCTCTATCCAGCGGATAGACAATGGCCGGTTTAGTTCGCAAAATGTCCGCAGCAGCTCGAGCCGAATTCATCAAATCGGCGACCTGGTCGAGCTGATCGTCGAACAGGTGTCCGTATAGATCGAGGGTCATCGTCGCCGACTTATGGCAGGCGGTCTCGGCTCTCACCTCAGCAGAAAGCCCAGCGCGTCGCGGCCTCGAACGGCCGCTTGGGTGCCGAGCCCGCGCCACGCCGGATGCTGCGTGTCAGTCAGCTTTCCGAGAAGTCCCAGTCGCTTCATGTCGCCCTTGCCGCACTCTTCCAGCGCGCCGAACGGGTCGGCCAGGACCGACAGGAGCAGCGCGGCGTCCTCCCAGTCACGCGCACGGTTGGTGCGCACCGAGATGGTGGTCGCCGCCGCCTTGGCGATCAACGCCGCCAGCACGCTGGGCCGCCTGACCCGGCCGGTGCGCGGATCTCGGCCAGTGTCCCCGGAGACGGTGACGGCGACCAGTTCCGAACGTGCGAACGCTTGATTGGTGCCAGGAGCCGAGACGGTGCGGGCAGGCCTGCAGGTGAACGGCGTCGACCGCTCGCCGATGCCTTCCGGCGCGAGGATGTCGAATACCACCTGGCCGGGACCAGGTTCGGCGTCGCGCACGAAGCGGTGTCCGATGTTGTCGGCGCTCACCGACTCCAGTTCGAAGTCCTTGTCGACGAGCCAGTCGGCTAGCCACTCGGTGCCGCCCTGCTTGGAGCGGACGTCGACTACGACGTCGAGATCGTCCGTGGCGCGGACCGGCTGCACGCCGTTCTCGATGGCCAGCAGGTAGACCATCTGCCCACCGATGAGCAGCCAGTTCTCGGAGTCGGCCTTGGTGAGGTCGAACAAGATGTGCCAGCCGTCTTCGGCCGCCGGGGTCAGCCGGTCTAGCACGACCGGGGCGGCACCGTTCGAGCTGCTGCTGCTGCTGGTGCTGGGGGCGCTCATCGTCGTCTGCCGTCGGCGATGGCGAGCGGGCGCGGCAGCGCGTTCACCCATTCACGGGCCGCGCTGCGGGCGCGCGAGTCGGGGTCATCGAGCAGGTCCGCCCAGGCCACCGAGAGCGGCACGGGCGCGCCGGGGTGCGGGCGCAGCTCCGGGTCGACACCGGCCGGAATGACCGCGAGGTCAATGTTGCCTTCGATGTCGTCGGCAAGGCGGTAGCGGCGAAGGTAGTCCTCGACGTCCTGGGACGGGATGTAGACGCGATGCCGACCACCGGCTGCGACGCCGCCGCCGAGCGAGGCCACCGCGTCACCGCCACCGACGCTGACCGCCTTGTCGGCCAGGGCCCGGTCGAGCAGGCCGGGATGGGCTCGTACCCGGCGGATGTCGGCGCGGGACTTCACGAGGCGCGCGAAGCCATCGGGTCCGGGAAGGTCCGCGACCAGCGATCTGAGTCGGCTGCGGTCCTTGGCGTCGACACGGGCCGGAAGGTCCACGCGCACCATCAGGTCGGCCGCCTCGGCTCCCACCTTGACGTCGTTGACCCATGACATGCCCACAGAGGCCGGCTTGGAGATGTCGTGGTTCGGGATGTGACCGGGCGGGCCGATGCGCAGCCTGATCTTGGGCCACTCGACCAACGACAGGCTGAGCTTGGACAGCTCGCTCCGCACGTCGTGCAGGGGCTTCTCGATAGCAGCCAGCAGCAGGAGCGACAGCCAGGCGTTGTTCGCCGACAGCGGGCGGCCGGGCTGTTTGCCCTGGGCGGCTCGGCGCTGCACGTCCTGGGGATCGACCAGCCAGGACTGCCCAACCTTGCGTCCGCGCAGCGCACCGGAGTCCAGCAGGCTGCGCACACGCTGATCTGAGACGCCCAGTTCCCGTGCCGCTACCGGCACGGCGAGCCACGACTCGTCCATCGAGCACCCCCTTTGGCTCCAGTTCTAATTTTCCGTTGCACATCCAACTATACATGCGCTGGCGCAAGGTTTTAGGAATATAGATCGGAGATGCGCCCACTCGAGCATCGATTTGTGTCTGGTACGCGCGTCGAGCTACTCCAGCGGGCATGGGTCCGGCCAGTTCGGTTCCCATGCCATGGTCCGAAGTCGCTCGTGCACTGGACTTGGCCTCGAAGCGCTGGCCCGGCGTGCCTCGATCGAAGCTGCTCCTGCGTCTGCTCGACGTCGCAGGCGGCACGCTCGAGCACGATCAGAACGTCGAGGCCAATGCTCACTATGAAGCGGTGACCAGCAGCAGCGGTCAGTACGACGCTGCGTTCGGACCGGACTATCTGACCGAGCTGCGAACGGACTGGCCTGCGTGATCGTTCTGGACGCGAGCGTTCTGATCGCGCACCTGAACTCTGGGGATGCTCACCATGAGGCCGCCACGGCGCTGCTGCTCGCCGGCCCCTGGCCAGATGCTTGTGCATACCGTCCCTCTGGCCGAGGTTCTCGTCGGAGGCAGATCTCGCTGCGGCCGACGAGGTTTTCGGTCCGGACGAGCCCACCGATCCGTTCACCCCGTCGATGCGGTGACCACCAACACGCCGCGCCGCGCGCTCCTGGACACCTCGGTTGTGATCGACTTCCCGGTTGCGCGCGTCGCCGAGGTCTGCGACGAGGTCGCGGTGTCCGCGGTGACGATTGGCGAGTTGCACTTCGGAGTGGCCGCCGCGCCCGATCCACTGACCCAGATGTACCGACGCCGGCGCGTGCAGGCCGCCCTGGACCGGTTCGAGGTGCTGTCCTTCGACGCGGTCGCCGCTGAGTACTACGGGACCCTGGCTGCCCTCGTGCGCCAGCACGGGCGCAACCCACGGCCCCGCCGTCTGGACTTGCAGATCGCCGCGACCGCAGCCCGCTACGGCTTGATGCTGTTGACTCGAAACGGCCAGGACTTCACCGGTCTGGAGTCCGCGCTCGAGGTGGTCGACCTGCCGAACCGGCCCTGATCCCGTCAAGTGCCCCGGAGCGGATCCTCGATCAGGACGGACAAGCGTCACTCGAGGCGTACTCAGCTCAGTTGCGGCGTTGAGGGGCGTGCGCGGGCTCGAATCGAACTTCAAGCGGGCGCCACCTCCGGCGATGTCGAGCAGTGCACTCTGCGAGAGAAGGCTTGCGACCGTCACCGTCCGGGCAACAACGAGCCGGAGTCGCCCCTCGTGCGGTGGATTACCTATCAAGGCCCGGACCTGCTAGGCGGCCAGCGTTTAGTAGTTCGCGGTTGGGCTGCGTTGTCGGGTTGCGTTTCGTGCTCCTTGAAAAGCGGCAGCGACGGAGGGTGTCTCGTCCACGGTTGAGTTGCGTCGCCGGGTTGCCGTTC
>CAXTHY010000174.1:0-3159 GCA_964244175.1 uncultured Jatrophihabitans sp.
CCCGGGTCGGCGTCGCCGAACATCGCCACCGGCGGGCACAATGCCGACGTGGCCGACCGATCCCCGGACCCGCGCTCGAGGTTCGAGCAGCAGTTCGGCGCGAGCCCGCCCGCGAGCGGGCCGTTCCCGGGTGACGAGATCCTGGGCCGCTTCGGCCGGCTGCCCGGTCCGGTGCGGCGCGCGGGGTGGACGGTGCCGGAACTCGAACCCGCCGCCGGGCGGCTCCTGCTCGCCACGCCCCTGCTGGTCGAGCCGACGTTCGCCCGCACCGTGGTGTTCCTGCTCGAGCACGACGACGACGGCACGGTCGGCGTCGTCGTGAACCGTCCCAGCCGCACGCCGGTCGGTCAGGTCCTGCCCAGCTGGCACACGGCCGCGAGCGACCCGGACGTCGTGTTCACGGGCGGGCCGGTCCAGCCCGACGGCGCGCTCTGCCTGGGCGAGGTCCGGCCCGGCGGTCGCGAGGCCGTCGCCCGGGAGGAAGCGGCGAGCGGCGAGGACTGGCTGCGGCCCCTGCCCGGCGGCGCGGGCCTCGGCGGTGTGCTCGCCACCGTCGACCTCGAGGCCGACGGTGACGACGTCGCGCCCGCGCTCGCCAACGTGCGCATCTACGCGGGTCACTCCGGCTGGTCGCCGGGCCAGCTCACCGACGAGATCGCGCAGGGCGCGTGGATCGTCGTCGACGGCGGCAAGCACGACGTGTTCAGCCGCGCGCCGACGGTGCTGTGGCGGCAGGTGCTGCGCCGGCAACCGCCCCCGCTGTCGTTGCTGGCGACGTTCCCGCCGGAGCTCGCCGACAACTAGCAGCTGCGCGCGGTCCGGCGGTGACCGGTTGACCGACCTGGGACAGGGTCTTGACCGGCCTGTGATGTTTGCCTGAGTTGCGCGCTGGGCACGGTTCCGCCATGAGCGCCGCACCGCCCGCCCCGGACCTGAGCAAGGACGGCGGCGGCGAGGTCCGCATGAGCCTGGTGCCCGTCCGCATGGACCGGCTGCCGTGGTCGAAGTTCCACTGGCTGGTGGTCATCGGCCTGGGAACCGCCTGGATCCTCGACGGCCTCGAGGTCCAGCTGGCGGCACTCAACGGCTTCAACAACTCGTTCGACCTGTCGTCGGCGAAGACCGGTGCCCTCGGCACCATCTACCTCGTCGGTGAGGTCGTCGGGGCGCTGGTGTTCGGCCGGATCACCGACAAGCTCGGACGCAAGAAACTGTTCGTCGTCACCCTCGCGATCTACCTGGTGGGCTCGGGCCTCGCCGGTTTCTCGTGGGACTTCTGGTCGCTCGCGGTGTTCCGGTTCATCGCGGGCATCGGCATCGGCGGCGAGTACGCCGCGATCAACGCGGCCATCGACGAGCTCATCCCCTCGCACTTCCGCGGCCGGGTCGACATCGCGGTGAACGGCACCTACTGGGGCGGAGCCCTGCTCGGGACCCTGCTCGGCTACGTGCTCATCGACCACGAGTGGCTGGTGCCGGCCGACTGGGGCTGGCGGATCGCGTTCTGGCTCGGCCCGGTGATGGGCCTGATCATCATCTTCCTGCGGCGGCACCTGCCGGAGAGTCCACGCTGGCTCATGACGCACGGCCGGGACGAGGAGGCCGAGGCCATCGTCACCGAGATCGAGCACTGGGTGGAGCAACAGGACCACCTGGAGCTGAAGCCGGTCGACGAGAGCAAGGCGCTCCCCATCGTTCCGACCCCGCACATCAGTTACCGCGAGCTGCTGAAGGTGTTCGTCACCCAACTGCCGTCGCGAACGGTGCTCGGTGCAACGATGATGATCACGCAGAGCTTCCTCTACAACGCGATCTTCTTCAGCTACGAGTTGGTGCTGAAGAACTTCTACAACGTCGAGGACGCCTCGCTGTACTTCGTCCCGTTCGCTGCCGGCAACCTGCTCGGCCCGCTGCTGCTCGGACCGTTGTTCGACACCTGGGGCCGACGCAAGATGATCCTGCTGACCTACGGCCTGGCCGGGTTGATGCTGATCGTCTCGGCGTTCCTCTTCCGCGCCGACACCCTCAACGCCGTGACGAACACGCTGCTGTGGTGCGTCATCTTCTTCTTCGCCTCGGCCGGTGCGTCGGCGGCGTACCTGACCGTGAGCGAGATCTTCCCGATCGAGGTGCGCGGGCTCGCCATCGCCGTGTTCTTCTCCATCGGCCAGGGCGCCGGTGCCCTCGCGCCGGCCATCTACGGTGCGCTCATCGGTGACGGCACCGACCGCACCCCGTTGATGTACGGCTACATCATCGGTGGGGTGATCATGATCGGTGGTGGTCTGGTCGCCTGGTTCATCGGCGTCGACAGCGAACGCAAGGCCCTGGAGGACGTCGCGACCCCGCTGTCGGTGCTGAGAGCGAAGGCCGCCGGAGCGGACGTGCCGGACGTCAGTCAGAACGCGGCTTCACCATGATCGTTGCAGGAGGCAGCAGATGAGCGAGAGCCCCGTGGAGCAGAGCGCCCAGCCGGCGCCGGTCGTGGTCGGCGTCAGCCCCACCACCGGGTCGATCGCCGCGGTCGAGTGGGCCGTCGACCACGCCCGCCGGATCGGGGCACCGCTCGTCGCGGTCACCGCCTGGCAGGTACCGGTGGGCGCGGCGCCGAGCGTCGTCCCGTCCGAGCAGGCCGCGATGGTCGAGCGGCTGGCCGAGCAGGCCGCCACCGCGCTCGCCAAGACCGTCCGGGCGCTGGCGGGGGAGTCGTCGACCGTCACCCAGCGGGTCGAGCGCGGCACGACGTCGGCCGTCCTGGTCCGCGCGTCCGAGACGGCGCAGCTGCTGGTGATCGGCCCGCCGCACCCGGGCGAACTGAGCCGGCTGCGGCCGTCGCTGCTGGCACCGCAGGTGATCTACAGCGCGGCGTGCCCGGTGCTGGTCATGCCGCAGCTCACCTACGAACAGCCGTCGCGGTGGCGGTCGTTCGCCGGCCGTATCGCGGAGGCCGCCGCGACCGCCGGCCGGCCCGGCTCGGGCGTCCGGATCCCGCCGACCGATCCGAGTTAGGCCTCAGCCGCCGAGCACGGCCGGGTCGACCGGCATGCCGGCGTCGGCGAGCACGGCGTCCATCGTCTCCATGATGTGGACGGTCTCGGTCAGCGAGAGGACGTCGGACTCGATCCACCCCTGCTCGAGGCAGCGCTTGACCTCGTCGGC
>CAXTHY010000175.1:0-1414 GCA_964244175.1 uncultured Jatrophihabitans sp.
ATCACCCGGGCGAAGCTCGGCAGCGAATCGGTGATGCCCGGCGTATCGGCCCAGCCGGGGTGCATGGCGTGCACGGCCACGTGCTGGTCAGCGAGCCGGGCGGCCCACAGCTGCGCGAGCACGACCTGCATGCGTTTCGTCCGTGCGTACGCCGTCGTCGCGTCGAACTCGCCCTCGTGGAACTCGGGATCGTCGATGCGCAGCCGCTGCGTGTACATCCCGCCCGACGACACGAACACGACCCGCGCGTCGGTGTCGGCGACCAGCGCCGGACGCAACTCGGCCGTGAGCAGGTGCGGGCCGAGGACGTGCGTGGCGACGGTCAGCTCGTGGCCCTCGGCCGTCTGCGTGCGCTCGGGTGGCATGACGCCGGCGTTGTGCACGAGCGCGTGGACGGCCGGCAATTCGTCGCGCAGCCGGGCCGCGCAGGCGCGCACCGATTTCAGGTCGCTGAGGTCGCACTGGTCGACGACGAGATCGGCGTTCGTCAGGGTCTGCCGGATCTCCGCCGCAGCCCGCTCACCGCGTTCGGTGTCGCGGCACAGCATGCGCACCCGGGCGCCGAGCCGGGCGGCGCCGAGCACGGTCGCCCGGCCCAGGCCGGAGTTGGCGCCCGTGACGGCGACCGTGCGGGCCGCGAGCGCACCTGCGGCCGCGTCCGGCGGCCACCACGCCCGCCGCAGCGAGTAGCCGAGCCGCGAGTAGCCCGGCACGATCGTGCGGTCCAGCAGCGTGTCGAGCACCCGGGTGAGCGTCATGTCTCGACCCTACGGGGGGCGCGTCCCGAGCGGCGTCAGCCGGTCAGCGCGGGCGTGAGCAGGGCCGAGTCGGCGGCCAGCGCGCGGGCCAGCCGGATCGGCGGCCGTCCCGACAGCGGGGCCGACAGCTGCACCTCGACCTCGTATTCGTCGGCGGTGATCACCCGGACGAAGGCCAGGCGCCGGGTCGCGACCGTCCACACCCGCTCGGTTGCCTCCAGGCCGTCGAGGATGTTCGAGCGGGTGATCCGCACGAGGACGTCGGTCGGTCCGTCGCTTGCGTGCAGCTGGCGGAAGTAGATGCGGCGCGGGTTCGTCTGGGTGATCGCGATCGTGGAGTGCACGATCGCGTCGGGCAGCAGCCGGTGCAGCGCCGCGACGACCGGCGTGGGCAGCCGGCCGGTGAGGCAGGCGATCGTCGAGGGGCAGCGCTCGGGGTTGCTGCCCAGCGCCACCCGCAGCCCCATGTCGACCGGTTCGGCCGCGATGCGCGTCGCGACGGCCATCGAGATCGAGGTCGACCTGGTCCGCGGGGCCACGCCGGCATCGTCGTTGCGGCTCACCACGACCAGGCCGCCGGCGACGAGGGCGAGGCCGGCGAGCACCATCGCGAAGCGGCGTCGCGGTCGCGGTGGTGGCAGCGCGGCGAGTTCCTC
>CAXTHY010000175.1:1424-3014 GCA_964244175.1 uncultured Jatrophihabitans sp.
CGGCGCGCCGCATGCGCCCAGGGTGCGCTCGGCGTCGACCGATCCGCAATGGCTGGTCGACGCGAACCGCCGGCCGGCGGTCGGGCACGCTGAGAGGCGATATGGATGTCACCGTGAGCGGCCCGGGCGCCGTGCTGGCGCCCCCTGCCGGCGGGGCCGGTGATGTGGACGCCCGCTATGCGGCGTTCACGGGATGGATCGCCGACCGCGGCATCCAGCTCTACCCCGCGCAGGAAGAGGCGCTGCTCGAACTGGCCGTGGGCAACAACGTCGTGCTCACCACCCCGACCGGTTCCGGGAAGTCACTCGTGGCCGTCGGCGCGCACTACTTCGCGCAGGCCGCCGGCATCCGCAGCGTCTACACCGCCCCGATCAAGGCGCTGGTAAGCGAGAAGTTCTTCGCGCTGTGCGCGACGTTCGGCTCCGCCGAGGTCGGCATGATGACCGGCGACGCGGCGGTGAACGCCGACGCCCCGATCCTGTGTTGCACCGCCGAGGTGCTCGCCAACGTGGCCTTGCGTACCGGGGCGAGCAGCGACCTCGGGCTCGTGGTCATGGACGAGTTCCACTACTTCGCCGACCCCGAGCGCGGGTGGGCGTGGCAGGTGCCGCTGCTCGAGTTCACCAACGCGCAGTTCCTGCTCATGTCGGCGACGCTCGGCGACGTCGCCGAGCTGGCCGCGGAACTCGGCCGGCGCAGCGGGCGCGAGACCCACGTCGTCGGCGCCGATGTCGAGCGGCCCGTGCCGTTGCACCACTACTACGCCACGACCGCGCTGCACGAGACGATCACCGACCTGCTCGCCGGTGACCAGGCGCCGATCTACGTCGTGCACTTCACCCAGGCGGCGGCGCTCGAGCACGCCCAGTCGCTCACCAGCATCAATGTCGCCAGTCGAGCCGAACGCGACCAGATCGCTGCCGCCATCGGTGATTTCCGATTCACCGCCGGGTTCGGGAAGGTGCTCTCGCGGTTGATCCGGCACGGCATCGGGGTCCACCACGCCGGGATGCTGCCGAAGTACCGACGCCTGGTCGAGCAGCTCGCCCAGACCGGCCAGCTAAAGGTCATCTGCGGCACCGACACGCTCGGCGTGGGCATCAACGTCCCGATCCGCACGGTCGTGTTCGCCGCCCTGTCGAAGTACGACGGCCAGCGGACGCGGCAATTGCAGGTACGCGAGTTCCTGCAGATCGCCGGCCGGGCCGGCCGCACCGGCTTCGACACGGCCGGCACCGTCGCCGCGAAGACCGTCGGCCTCGCGGCCGACGCTGCGGTCGGGACCGTGAAGGTCGCCGGCAAGGTCGCGGGCAAGGCCGCCGACGCGGTCACCGGCGGCGACGACACGAAGAAGTGACCGTCGAGCCGTACCGCTATTGCCCGTATTGCGCGTCGCCGCTCACGCAGCGCGACAACGGCGGCCGGTCGCGCGCCGCATGTCCGCAATGTCACTTCGTGCACTGGAACAATCCGCTGCCGGTGCTCGCGGCGCTGGTCGAGTACGACGGTCGCATCCTGCTCGCGCGCAACGCCGCGTGGACGAACGGGATGTTCGCGTTGATCACCGGCTTCCTCGAGGCCGACGAGAC
>CAXTHY010000176.1:0-2980 GCA_964244175.1 uncultured Jatrophihabitans sp.
GCAGCATCGCCCCAGCGGTGGTGGACGGGACCCGCAACGCGCAGGCCACATCCTCGCGCACCCACTGCTTGGACAGAGCCAGCCCGGTGCCGTCACGGTAGGGGTCCGGGTCGGCCGCCATCGCCGCCAGCAGCCCGGTCTCCATGACGTCCAGACCGGCCCGCATCCATCGCACAGCACCCAGCTGGTCGACCCGCTCAGCGTGGCTCATGGCCGCGTACCCGGCGACGACCTCAGCCTCCACATCCACGTGTTCGATTCTATTCGATAAAACGCCGGAAGGCAAGACGAATTTCGAAGGAATCCTTTACCCAGCCGGAGTTTCAACGCCGGCACTGCAAACCGGCGACGCGACCGAACCAGCGCCGAAACGTCCTCCGTCGCTGCGCCTTTCGGGTCGCGCGAACGGCAACCCGGCGACGCAACTCACCCGTGGACGAGACACCTCCGTCGCTGCCGCTTTTTCACGGTGCACGAAACGCGACCCGACAACGCAGCCCCATCGCGGCTAGTCATCTACCCCTGTCAATCGCACCGAAGATCAGCGACGCGGAGCTGGTGACGTTGTCGGTGATGGAGGCGTTGCTGGGCCAACCTCGCCAACTCCGGCGCTGTGTGGGCGCTGGGTGCGTTCGGCATGGGCGTGGCGTCGCGACGAGAAATCCGGGCCAGCGCTGCCGCAGGCATGATCTGCTCGTGGTCGCAGTGGAGAGGTACTACCTAGCGGCCGTCATCATCCGGCACGACAGCGCCACCACGCTCTGGAGCGAGGCCACCGTGCTGTGGCGGCTGCTCGCGATCTTGGTCGGCCCCATCTTCGGCGTCGCCGGCTCACTCATCCACAGCGTGCGACCCGGCATCAGGCTCGGCGCGACGGCACTTGCCGGCACTGACTCTTCTGATGGTGTCTCGTCGGATGCGGTCTCGGCCAGCCGAATGACGCCTAAGGGAACTTTGGTTTCGAACTGGCGCGGCGTCCTCGCCGGAGGCTGGCGCCGTCGCCGAGGTATCGGAGGGCATCGGCGAGGTCGTCGGCGAGGGGGCTTGCGGATCCGGTTCGGGCGGATCGTTCCAGGGTCACGCGCATCGCGGTGACGATGGCAGCGGCGGTGAGGTGCGCCTGCGTGTCATCGACCGTAGTTCGGCTGGTTATCGTCGGCACTAAGGCCTCTTCGATTGCCAGCAGGTCGTTGAGCCACCGAGCGTGGAGTGCGGGCACCGTGACGAGTAGCCGGATCAACGCCTGGATTTGGAGTTGGTTTACGCCGCCGCTGCTTTGCGCGAAGGCCCGGTGTACGGCCGTGGCCATCGGCTCGCCCGCCGGTCGGGCGGCGATGAGTGCGGCTAACTCGGCGGTTGTCTCGGTGATGATCGGGGAGAGGACGTCGTCTTTGGTCGCGAAGTAGCGGTAGAGGGTGCGCTCGGCGACGCCGGCCTCTTCGGCGATGGCTTGCACGCTGACGGTCTCGTAACCGTTGCGCATGAATAGGCCAATCGCCGCTTCGGCGATGTCGCGGCGGGTCTGGGCCTTGCGGCGTTCGGTGAGCGGGGTGCGGGCCATTCGCCCAGCTTACCGTTTCTGACAGCTGTTGCCATAAATGACAGTTAGTGCCATGCTGGCACAATCTGCTACACGAGCAGCAAGCTGAGCGGAGACAGAACTATGGCATCGACCCTGGACAGGACACCAGCGAGACTGCGGCGCCGGGCGAAGAACACACCCGAGGTGACACAGGGAGGCGACATCGGCTCGGGGGCGATGGTCGGAGCGCTAATTCTGCTGGCCACGGTGCAGCTGATGGTGGTGCTGGACACCACGATCGTGAACGTCGCGCTGCCGACGATTCAGCGCAGCCTGCGGTTCACCGGATCCAACATCGCCTGGGTGGTCAACGGCTACGCCCTCGCGTTCGGCGCGCTGCTGCTGCTCGGCGGCCGCAGCGGAGACTTGTTGGGTCGACGCAACGTGTTCATCGTGTCCCTGGCAGCGTTCGCCGGCGCATCGATGTTCGGCGGCGTGGTCAGCTCGCCGACGCTGTTGATCATCGCGCGGGTGCTGCAGGGCGCGGCGGCCGCGTTCGCCCAGGCCACCGCGCTCTCACTGATCGTGTCCACCTTCCCCGCGGGCAAGCCCCGCAACCGAGCCGTCGGCGTGTTCGCCGCAATGGAAGGTCTCGGCGCCGCGCTCGGCTTGCTGCTGGGCGGGGTGCTCGTGCAGGCCGTGTCCTGGCGGTGGGTGTTCTTCGTCAACGTCCCCGTCGCTGCCGTGGTCGCGCTGCTGGCCGTGCGGTTCATCCCGGCCCCGGCTCGCCACCACGCCCGCTTCGACTTGCCCGGCGCCATCACCTCCGGCGCTGGCATCGGATTGCTGGTATTCGGGTTGTCCCGCGCCTCAGATCACGGCTGGCTGTCCGCCTCCACCGTGCTGCCGATGGGCGCCGGCATCCTCGGTCTGATCATCTTTGTGATCATCGAGCTGCGCACCCCACAACCGTTGATCCCGCTGTGGGTGTTCGGCGACCGCAACCGAGGCGGGGCCTACCTCATCCAGACCCTGCTCGGCGCGGCGCTGTTCGGGATGTTCTTCCTGTCCACCCTGTTCCTACAAAATGTGCTGCACTACGGCCCGCTCAAGGCCGGCGCCGCGTTCCTGCCGGCCACCGTCATCATGATGGGCGCCGCCGGAGCGGTGTCCAAGATCGTGGCCCGCACCGGCGTTCGGACCCTGGTCGCCGTGGGAACCGGCACCGCAACTGTCGGAATGCTGCTGCTGAGCCGGCTCAGCCCCCACAGCAGCTACCTCACTGGGGTGATGCTACCGATGATCGTGCTCTGCGCGGGGCTCGGCCTGACGTTCGTCCCGGCCACGCTGTCGGCCGTGTCCGGCGTGAAGGAACAGCACTCCGGACTGGTGTCCGGTGTGTCGACAACCGCCATCCAGCTCGGCGGCGCGATCGGGCTAGCCGTGCTGGCCAGCATC
>CAXTHY010000177.1:0-2913 GCA_964244175.1 uncultured Jatrophihabitans sp.
CGGCGACTCGCTGCGCGACCTGCTGGACGAGTTGGGCCCGGACGCGCCCACCCTGTGTGAGGGCTGGACCACCCTGGACCTCGCCGCTCATCTCGTATTGCGCGAACACTTCAAGAAGTGGACCGGCGAGACCGGTGACGCCGGCGTCATGACGATGTACGCCGGCCCCGCGGCCGGCGAAATTCTGGATCGCGGAGTTGGCTTGGTCGGCACTGCCAGCGGCATCGATCACCGAGACGGCCCAGCCGTCCTCTTTAGCCGCCGCGGTCGCTCCCGCGATGTAGCGAGCGTTGTTGGCCTCGTTGGCGGAAATCGAAACGATGCCGAGGATCGGTTGATCTGCCGCGTGGACGGCAGCACCGGGGAACGTCAGTCCAATCGCGAGCGAAACGACACCGAGCCGCACCATTAAATCCTCCCCTGCCGCGCATCTAACGCGATCGAACCGTTTTGCCATGATCTTTTCGGAAAACGAATGGCCGCGCAAGCGCCTTTTGAGGCGTCTGGACGCCGACCCTTGAATCCTCCAACTTACGCCTGCGAAACGATTTGCCGAGGACTGATTTGGCAACGATCAGAGATGTTGCGAAGGCTGCCGGCGTCTCGACGGCGACTGTCTCGGCCGTCGTCAACGAGACCGCGTTCGTGAGCGCCGAACTGCGGACGCGTGTCACCGCAGCAATCGCCGAACTGGATTACGCGCCATCGTCTGCCGCGCGCAATTTGAGGTCGGGCCGCAGCCAGCTGATTGCTCTCGTCGTGTCGGATCTCGCAAACCCGTTCTTCTCGCGCGTGGTCTGCGCCGCCGAGTCGGCGGCAGGGGCTTGGGGTTATGCGCTCGTGGTCTTCAACAGCGACGAGAAACCGGAGAACGAGCGACGTATATTGGCCCGTATCCGCACTTTGTCATGCGACGGCATCCTACTCGTACCGGTTGACGTGAGCCCGCGTGGCGAGTTCCGGGACGAAGAGGGCCGGGCGATTCCACTGGTGCACTTCGGTCGAAACGCCGACGGCGGTCGCTCGGATAGCGTGACGATCGACAATGCCGCGGCCGGCCGCCAAGTCACCGATTACCTGCTCGACCTTGGCCATCAACGGATCGGCACCATCACCGGGCCGCTGCATCTCACGACCGGCCGCGGCAGGCTTGATGGCTTGCGGGATGCCATGGCGGCGCGAGGGCTGGCGCCGAAGCTCGAGCACGTACGCTCGGGAGAATTCCGGGAAGACGTGGCCTACTCGGTCGCACGTGAGATGATCGACCGTTCCGACAGGCCGACGGCGCTCTACGCCGCGAGTGGCGTCATGGCACTCGGCGTCATTCGAGCGCTCGCCGATCTCGGCCTCCGCTGCCCTGACGACATCTCCATCGCCTCGACCGACACGATCCCCGGCATCGGCGCGCTGCGGCCCCGACTCACCCGCACCGAGCATCCCGTGACCGAGATGGTCAACGAAGCCCTTCGCCTCCTAAACGACAGGATCACGCACACCCGGCGAGAGGCGCCTCGTCATGTGGTGTTCCAGCCGTCCCTGATCCTCGGCGACAGCTGCCGGCCGTTGCGCGAGCCAGCCGAGCTCACTTCTCAGTAAAGATCACGAGCATCGATCTTCGCACTCATCGAAGCGGCGCCGACGCTCAATCAAGTGGTCGAAGATGTCAGTGACAAGTCACTCTGCTACTCCTTGCCCTCAGGAATCCCCTTATTTTTGACCACCCGTTTCGCGAGCGGTTTTGAGAGTTTATAGGCCTGGCTTCGATTTTGAGTTGGGTGCGGCAGGGTGATGGACCGGAAAGCGGTGTGGGGCGAGGGCGTCTTCGCGTTTGTGGACGGTTTGCTGGAAGGTGATCTCCACGGCAAGCGGGTGCTGTCGCTGGCCAACGCGACCTTGGGCGTGATGGTGAGCGCGTCGCTGGCTGTAGCGGTGATCGGCCGATCGCTGGCCCAGGCGCGGGGCCTGCTCACCCAGCACGCGGTCAAGCAGGTCGACCGCTTGGCCGAGCAACCAGGCGATCGATCCATGGGACATCGCGGCGCGGTGGGTGCCGGAGGTGATCGGGTCGTGCGACGACATTCAGGTCGTGATGGACTGGACGGACTTCGACGCCGACGGCCAGACCACCTTGGCCTTGAACAAGGTCACGCCGCACGGCCGGGCGACGCCGCTGCTGTGGCTGACGGTGATGAAGGACGATCTCAAGAACAAGCGGAACGCCTACGAGGACGCCTGCCTGAAGAAACTGGCCGAGGTCCTGCCCGCAGGCGTGAAGGTGACGATCCTGGCAGACCGGGGCTTCGGCGATACCAAGCTGTTCGGCTATCTCGGGACGTTGGGGTTCGACTACGTGATCCGGTTCCGGGGCAACACGCACGTCACGGCAGCGACCGGGGAGCGCCGTCCCGCCGCGGACTGGGTCGGCAAGGGCGGCCGCGCCGTCAAACTGTCCGGAGCCGCCCTGACGGCATCCGAGTATCCCGTCGGCGCCGTTGTGTGCGGGCAGGCCAGGGACATGAAGGAGCCCTGGTGCCTGGCCACCAGCCTCGGTAGAGCATCAACGCGCGAGATCGTCGATGCCTACGCCAAGCGCTGGACGGTTGAGCCGAGCTTCCGCGACACAAAGGACATCAGGTTCGGCATGGGCTTGTCTCTGCTCCGGATTTCGCGCCCCGATCGGCGCGACCGACTGCTGTTGCTCAATGCCTTCGCGGTCCATCTGCTCACGATGTTGGGCACCGCCGGCGAAGAACTCGGAATGGACCGCCATCTGAAGTCCAACACCAGCAAAATACGCACGCACTCCCTCTTCCGTCAGGGCTGCATGCTCTACGACCTCATTCCCAACATGCCCGAGGTGCGTCTCCGTCCCCTCATGCTGCACTTCGCAGAGGTCATGCAACGATCAGGTGC
>CAXTHY010000178.1:0-2838 GCA_964244175.1 uncultured Jatrophihabitans sp.
CTCGGCCTCGGTCACCGCGTAGCCGCGGGCCACGAGGTTCATCGCCAGCGCGCGCAACAGTGGCCGCTCGTCCTCGACGAGCAGGACGCGCGTCATGCCTGATCCGCCGCGACGAGCGAGATGACGACCGTGGCGCCCCCGCCCGGGGTCGGCTCCGCGGTCACCGTCCCGCCCATCGCCTCGGTGAAACCACGGGCGATCGCCAGGCCGAGCCCGACCCCTGCACCGGCGGCCGCCGCGTCGTCGGCGCGGTGGAACGGCCGGAACAGGGTGTCGGCCGGGTCGGACGGGAAGCCTGGGCCGCGATCGATGACCCGTAACTCGACCCGGCCCTGATGGCTGCTCCCCGCCACTCGCACCACGCAGTCGGCCGGGCTGTAGCGCAGCGCGTTCTGCACGATGTTGGCGATCACCCGCTCGAGGAGGCCGGCGTCGGCCAGTACCTCGGGCAGGTCGGCCGGGACGTCGAGGTCGACCTTCACCTCCGGATCGACGTCGTCGAGGGCGCGGACCACCACGTCATCGAGCCCGACCGCGGACGGGACGACCGGCAGCGCACCCACCTGCAGCCGCGACAGGTCGAGCAGATTGGTCACCAGGCCGGTCAGCCGGTCGAGTGCGTCCTCGGCCGTGGCCAGCAGCTCATCGCGGTCGCGGTCAGACCACGGCACATCCGCCGTCCGCAGGCTCGACACCGATGCCTTGGCCGCCGCGATCGGCGTCCGCAGATCGTGGCTGACGGCGTTGAGCAGAGCGGTGCGCTGGCGGTCGGACTCGGCCAGCGGTTCGGCCGCGCGCGCGGCCGCGGCCAGTTGCTGCTCGCGATACGCGACGGCCACGTGGGCCGCGAACGCCGACAGGACCCGCTGGTCGCCGGCCGGCAGCGGATGCCCGCGCAGGGCCAACGCGAGCTCGGCGCCGATCGTGGCCACCGCGTCGGCATCGCCTGGAGCGGCCGGCGCCCCGTCCCCCGAGCTCGCGACCTGCTCCCAGGTGCGCCCGTCGGGATCGCCGCGCAGCAGGCTCACTGCGTCCATCGCGAAGGTCTCGCACACCCGCTGCAACAGCGCCGGTAGAGCCTGCTCACCGCGCAGCAGGCTGCCGGCGAACGTCGAGAGCGTCTCGGCCTCGGCTCCGGCTCTGGCCGCGATCACCGAGCGCCGGGCCGCGAGGTCGACGACCCGTGACACCAGCACCGCGATGAGCAGGAAGATCACGACGGCGACGATGTTCGACGGCTCGCTGATCGTGAACGTGTGCCGGGGAGCGACGAAGTAGTAGTTCAGCAACAGGCTGGCCGCGACCGCGCTGAGCAGCGCCGGATAGAAGCCGCCCACGAGGCTGGTCAGCACGACGACCAGCAGGTACAGCGGCACGACGGCGGGAAAGTCGAGGTGGCCGCGCAGCCCGGTGCCGAGCCACGTCAACAGCGGCAACAGGACGGCTGCGGTGGCGAGTCCGGCCACGCGGCGGCGGGTCGTGAGGCCGCCGGTCAGCCGCGGCAGCCGCCGACCCATCCCGGCCGAGTAGTCGTGGGTGACCAGATGGACGTCGATCTGGCCGGAGAGACGGGTGACGGTGGCACCAGTGCCCGGCCCGGTGATTGCCGCGACCAGCCAGTGGCGGCGCGAGGTGCCGAGGACGATCTGCGTCGCGTCGGCCCGGCGGGCGAAGTCGAGCAGGGCCGGCGCGACCGCATCACCGACGACCGAGTGGTACGTCCCGCCCAACGACTCGACGAGCAGGCGCTGCGCGGCCAGCCCGGTCACCCCAGGCCCCGACAGGCCGTCGCTGCGCGCGACATGCACAGCCAGCAGCTCTCCACCGGCGGTACGGGCCGCGATGCGCGCCGCCCGGCGGATCAGCGTGTCGCCTTCGGGGCCGCCGGTGAGCGCGACGACGACGCGCTCCTTGGTCTCCCACACGCCGGTGATGCCGTGCTGATCGCGGTAGCGCTGCATGCCCTCTTCGACCGAGTCGGCCAACCAGAGCAGCGCGAGCTCGCGCAACGCCGTGAGGTTCCCGACTCGAAAGTAGTTGCCCAGCGCGGCATCGACCCGCTCAGCCGGGTAGATGTTGCCGTGCGCCATCCGGCGGCGTAGCGCCTCGGGCGACATGTCGACCAGCTCGAGTTGCTCGGCGGCGCGCACGATCGCGTCGGGCACGGTCTCGCGCTGCGGCACGCCGGTGATCTGCTGCACGACGTCGTTGAGTGATTCCAGGTGCTGGATGTTGAGCGTGCTGATCACGTCGATGCCGGCCTCGAGCAGGTCCTCGACGTCCTGCCAGCGGCGCTCGTGCGGGCCCGAGCCCGGGACGTTCGTGTGGGCCAGTTCGTCGACCAGCGCGACTGCGGGCTTGCGGGCCAGCACGGCCGCGAGGTCCAGCTCCTCGAACCACGAGCCGCGGTGGACGACGCGCTTGCGGGCGACGGCGGGCAGCTCGCTCAGGCGCTGGGTCGTGTGCGCGCGGCCGTGGGTCTCCGCGAAGGCGACCACGACGTCGGTGCCGCGGGCCAGCCGGCGGCGTCCCTCGTCGAGCATGGCGACGGTCTTGCCGACGCCAGGGGCGGCACCGAGATAGATGCGCAGCGTGCCGCGGGCCATACTCACCTCCGTTCGTCTCAGTTTGCTCGCCCACCCGTCCAGATGCGGGAGCGGGCTGTGAGCGACGCGTGAGAACGGGTCGGGCACGTCGATCCGGCGCCCGATCGCGGAGGCCTACGCCTGGTACTTGCCGGTCCAGGCCAGGCGCCACGTGTTCGGGCCGATCAAGCCGTTGGGGACGAGACCGTTCAGCCGCTGCAGCTGCTTGACCATGCGCAGGGTGTTGGGGCCG
>CAXTHY010000179.1:0-1533 GCA_964244175.1 uncultured Jatrophihabitans sp.
GCACTTTCCTCATTCAACCCGCCGTATCAGCAGCCACTAGACACGGAACTGGGTCTGACCGCCGGCGCGGCCGCCCTTTGGCCCGACAGCGCCCTTCTGACCAACCGCGCCGGCCGCGCCCTCCTGACCCGGCCGTCTGATCCGACCGCGCCCTTCTGACCCGGCGCACCCAACCCGCCAGGCCGCGTCCGACCCGAGATCAACCAGACCATGCTCCCCGACGCTTTGCACCCGGACGCCGCCTGACCTCGCTGGGACCTGAGACGCCGTCCGGTCCCTTGGAATCACTGAACTCGGCTGGTCGGCGCGTCCGAGCCGCTGTGCACAGGGTTGCGGCCGGCCGAGAAGCTCGCGGCCAATCGGGCCGCCACCCAGCGTCGAATGACGCACACTTGGGCCGGGCGCACATGCCGGGCGGACTGCTGACGCGTAGTCTCGACGGTTGCGACAGCATCGAGACACGACCTGAGGACGGCCTGGCAACAGTGGCGACGACGGAGCAGCCGACGAGCACCGAGAACCCCTCTCCGATCGGCGACTTCGGCGCCAACGAGTGGCTTGTCGAGGACATGTACGAGCGCTACCTGGCCGATCCGAACAGCGTCGACGCCGCCTGGCACGACTTCTTCGCCGATTACCGCGGCGGCTCCAGCAACGGCCACGCCGCGAACACCGACGAAGGAACCGACGCCGGCGAAACCGACGCGGGCGCCGGGTCGCCGAGCGAGCAGAAGCACGCCGAGCCCGCACCCGAGCGCGGGCCGGCCGAGTCGAAGCCAACCGAGTCGAAGCCGACCGAGTCGGAGCCCACCGAGACAGAGCCCACCGAGACAGAGCCCACCGAGACAGAGTCGGCCCCCAAGCACGCGAAGCCCGACGCCACCGAGGCCAAGCCGGCCCCGGCATCGAAGGCCAAGCCGGCCGCGGCCGACCCCAAGGGCACCGACCAGCCGGCGGCCACGAAGACTGCCCCTTCCGAGCGCGCGGCCGCCGAGAAGCCCGACCCGTCCGCCTCGAGCAGCGCCACCCTTCGCGGCGCCGCGGCCCGGGTCGTGGCCAACATGGAGCAGTCGCTGCACGTCCCGACCGCCACGAGCGTGCGCGCCGTCCCGGCCAAGCTGCTCTTCGACAACCGGGTCGTGATCAACAACCACTTGCGCCGGGCCCGCGGTGGCAAGGTCAGCTTCACCCACCTGATCGGGTACGCGGTCGTCAAGGCGCTCGGCGTCCACCCGGAGATGAACAACTCCTTCGCCGAGATTGACGGCAAGCCGGCGGTCGTCACCCCCGAGCACGTCAACCTGGGCATCGCCATCGACCTGGTCGGCAAGAACAACTCCCGCTCGCTCGTCGTCGCCTCGATCAAGGCCGCCGAGACCCTTGA
Organism: uncultured Jatrophihabitans sp.; assembly: GCA_964244175.1. Taxonomy (GTDB): domain Bacteria; phylum Actinomycetota; class Actinomycetes; order Mycobacteriales; family Jatrophihabitantaceae; genus Jatrophihabitans. The sequence goes on from CAXTHY010000179.1 coordinate 1,385, forward strand.
CTTCGCGGCGTTCTGGAACGCCTACGAGGACATCATCCGGCGCGCCCGCAACGGCAAGTTGACCACCGACGACTTCGCGGCGACGACGCTCAGCATCACCAACCCCGGCACGATCGGCACCAACCACTCGGTGCCGCGGCTGATGGCCG
>CAXTHY010000179.1:1543-2738 GCA_964244175.1 uncultured Jatrophihabitans sp.
ACGATCATCGGCGTCGGCGCGATGGAGTACCCGGCCGAGTTCAGCGGGATGAACCCCGACCAGCTCGTCGACCGTGCGATCAGCAAGATCATGACGCTGACGTCGACCTACGACCACCGCATCATCCAGGGCGCGCAGTCGGGCGAGTTCCTCAAGGTGCTGCACCAGCTGCTGCTGTCCGACGACTTCTTCGACGAGATCTTCGCCGCGCTCAGGATCCCCTACGAGCCGGTGCGTTGGCGCGTCGACCGCGACACCTCGCATGAGGGCCAGATCGGCAAGAACGCCCGCGTCATCGAGTTGATCAACTCCTACCGCAGCCGCGGCCACCTGATGGCCGACACCGACCCGCTCGAGTTCACCGTCCGCACGCACCCCGACCTCGATATCACCCAGCACGGCCTCACCCTGTGGGACCTCGACCGCGAGTTCCCGGTCGGCGGCTTCGCCGGCGAGGGGCTGATGAAGCTGCGTGACGTCCTGGGTGTGTTGCGGGATGCGTACTGCCGCCGGGTCGGTGTCGAATACATGCACATCACCGACCCCGAGCAGCGCCGGTGGCTGCAGGAGCGCATCGAGATCAAGCACGCCGCCCCGAGCCGTGAGGAGCAGCTGCACATCCTCGGCCGGCTCAACGTCGCCGAGGCGTTCGAGACGTTCCTGCAGACGAAGTACGTCGGCCAGAAGCGCTTCTCGCTCGAGGGCGCCGAAACCGTCATCGCCCTGCTCGACGCGGTGCTGGGCGAAGCCGCCGAGCAGAGTCTCGACGAGGTCGTGGTCGGCATGCCGCACCGCGGCCGGCTCAACGTCCTGGCCAACATCGTCGGCAAGCCCTACGCCAAGATCTTCAACGAGTTCGAGGGCAACATCGACCCGGGCACGGCGCAGGGCTCGGGCGACGTGAAGTACCACCTGGGCGCCGAAGGCACCTTCACATCCGCCACCGGCAAGGAAATCGCGGTCACCCTGACCGCCAATCCGTCGCACCTCGAGGCCGTCGACCCGGTCATGGAGGGCATCGTCCGGGCCAAGCAGGACGTGCTCGACAAGGGCGACGACGGCTACACCGTGCTGCCGTTGATGCTGCATGGCGACGCCGCCTTCGCCGGGCAGGGCGTGGTCGCCGAAACCCTCAACCTGTCGCAGCTGCGCGGCTACCGCACCGGCGGCACGATCCACATCATCGTGAACAACC
>CAXTHY010000180.1:0-2707 GCA_964244175.1 uncultured Jatrophihabitans sp.
AGCTTCCCGACGGCCGCCGCGGCGTGGGTGCTGCGCAGCGACGCCACCAACATCGACGAGATCCTGGCCGACGCGCTGGGACCCGATTCGCTGCAGGACGCCCGCCGCAAGACCCGGCACTACGTACTCGGTGATTTCGACGGTCCGGCCGAACCGGTGTTCCACCGGGTGCTGGCTGCGTCCATCGACGATCCGCTGCACCGGCTGCCCAAGGGCGCGGACGACGTGTCCGAGGGTGAGGACGACGACCCCGACTGAGCGGCGGATGCCGGCTCGACCCTGCTGTCCGAAAACCGCCAGTCGTAGTCAGAGCCACGGTGCAGACTGGTAGCTGTGCTGCTCCCCGATCCCGAGACGTGCTATCGCGCGGTCGGCTCGCGTGACGTCCGTTTCGACGGTTGGTTCTTCACTGCGGTGCGTACCACTGGCATCTACTGCCGGCCGTCCTGCCCGGCCGTGACCCCCCAGCGTCGCAACGTCACCTTCCACCCGAGCGCCGCGGCGGCGCAGCGCGCCGGGTACCGCGCGTGCAAGCGCTGCCGGCCCGACGCCTCGCCCGGCTCGCCCGAGTGGGACGTGCGCGGCGATCTCGTCGGCCGCGCCCTGCGCCTGATCGCCGACGGCACGATCGACCGCGACGGGGTACCGGGGCTGGCCCGCCGGCTCGGCTACTCCGAACGCCAGGTGCACCGCGCCCTGGTCGACGAGGTCGGCGCGGGACCGATCGCGCTGGCCCGGGCCCAACGCGCGCAGACCGCCCGCGTGCTGCTCGAGACGACCGACCTGCCGATCACCGACGTCGCTTTCGCGGCCGGCTTCGCCAGCGTCCGGCAGTTCAACGACACGGTGCGGGCGGTGTTCGCGGGCACGCCCAGCACCCTGCGCGCGGCGCGGCGCGGCGCCGGCCGGACGGGGGCCGCGGGCGAGATCACGCTGCGGCTGCCCTATCGCGAGCCGATGACGGTCTCGTCGGTGCTCGACTTTCTCGGCGCGCACGCCGTGCCCGGCCTCGAGACCTACACCGACGGCGTGTTGACGCGGGTGCTGAGCGCGCCCAGCGGGCCCGCTCTCGTCGCGCTGTCGGCCGGCGCCGGCGCCGTCAGCTGCCGCGTGCGGCTGACCCACACCCGCGACCTGGTGGCCGTCGTGTCGCGGGTGCGGCGGCTGCTCGACCTCGACGCCGATCCGACTGCGGTCGACGACGCGCTCGGCGCTGACCCGGATCTGGCGCCGCTGGTGCGTAAGCGTCCGGGAATGCGCGCGCCTGGCTCCGTCGACGGATTCGAGACCCTGGTGCGCACGATCGTCGGCCAGCAGATCTCACTCGGCGGCGCGCGCACCGTGCTCGGACGCATCGTGGCCGCGCACGGCGCGGTGGCGTTCGAAGGTGAGCCCTGGTTGCTGTTCCCCTCGGCCGAGGCTCTGGCCGACGCCGATCCGGCTGCGCTGCCCATGCCGCGGGCGCGGGGCCGGTCGGTGGTCGCCGCGGCCACGGCCTGCGCCGACGGCAGCCTCGAGCTCGATCCGGGCGTCGACCGCGACGAGATCCGCGCGAAGCTACGGACCCTGCCCGGCGTCGGACCGTGGACCACCGACTACCTGTGTATGCGCGCCGTCCGCGATCCGGACGTGCTGCTGACCGCCGACCTCGTCGTCCGCCGGGCGGCTGCATCCCTCGAGCTCGACCTCGCCGGTGGCCGCCCCGACTGGGCGCCTTGGCGCAGCTACGCCACCTATCACCTGTGGGCCCATCTCTACGCCGATCTCTGGAGCGTGACGCCATGATCCGTTACACCACCGTCGATTCCCCCCTCGGTGCGCTGCTCGTAGCGCGCGACGAGGTGGGCCTCACCCACCTCTACCTGCCGACCGGCCGGCACCCGTCCCAGCCCCAGGCCGAGTGGGTGCGCGACGACTCGGCCTGCGACGACGTCCGGACCCAGCTGGCCGAGTACTTCGCCGGCGATCGCACCTCGTTCGACCTACCGCTGCACCCGACGGGGACCGCCTTTCAGCAGCGGGTCTGGGCCGCGTTGCGCGAGATCCCGTTCGGCGAGACCACGAGTTACGGCGCGCAAGCGGCCGCGATCGGGGCTCCGCTGAGCGCAGCTCGTGCCGTCGGCACCGCGAACGGGCTGAACCCGATCTCGATCATCGTCCCGTGCCACCGCGTCATCGGCGCGAACGGTGCGCTTGTCGGCTACGGCGGCGGATTGCCGGCCAAGCGGTGGCTGCTGGGCCACGAGGCCCAGCACGCCGGGCTCTTCGCCCACTGACCGACGGGCGCCCGACCTACGCGCAGAAGCGCGCAACCAGCGAACTTCCGCGCTAGTCACCGCGCGCCACGATCGATTCGCGCAGCGGGGTCACGAGCCCGATGACCTGTCCGGCTCAGCCTGTGCAGCAATGACGGATAGCTGGCCTAGTAGACCTCGCGTCGAGTGCGGCTGCTCTGGTGGGGGTGCCTGTCTGGTTGATCTCAGCCGGACGCAGCGGGGCGGGTTGGGTGCGCCGGGTCAGAAGGGCGGCGGCAGATCTTGGTCGCTCGGGTCGACCTCAGTGCCAGTGCCAGTCTCGGGTCCGGTGCTGGGTTCCGGCGCGGCCGCGGGCGTGGGCTCGGCAGCGGGTCCGGGTTCGGACGGACGGGTGTCCGCGGTGATGGTGGTGTCGTGGGGTAGCGGCTCGGGGGGTTTGTCGTAGGTGTGTC
>CAXTHY010000181.1:0-2682 GCA_964244175.1 uncultured Jatrophihabitans sp.
GTCGGCGACTCCGGCGGCTCGGTCAACCCGTTCAACGGCGAGGGCATCCCCTACGCCATGGAGTCGGGCAAGTTCGCGGCCGAAGCCGTCATCGACGCCCTGGCCCGCCCCGACGGCCCGGCCCGCGAGGCCGCGCTGGCCCGTTACCCCGACCGGATGAGCCAGGAGTGGGGCGCCTATTACCGCCTCGGCGGCATCTTCGTGAAGCTCATCGGCAACCCGAAGGTGATGCAGGCCTGCACCCGGCACGGCCTGCCGCACCCGGCGTTGATGCGCTTCGTGCTCAAGCTGCTGGCCAACCTCACCGACCCCCGCGACGGCGACGTCTCGGACCGCATGATCAACATCCTGACCCGCCTCACCCCGGCCATTCGTTAGCCAGGCCCCAGGCCAGAGCCCGCACTGCCGCTGGACTAACCTGTGAAACGCTTTCGTCCGTGCCGTCGCTGAGAGGAGAACAGCGCTAGATGCTCGCTCCCTACCTGCCCATCGTGCTGCTGTTCGCGCTCGCGCTCGGCTTCGCGACGTTCTCCGTCGCCATCGCGCCGTTCACCGGTCCGAAGCGGTACAACAAGGCCAAGCTGGACTTCTACGAGTGCGGCATCGAGCCCGCCCCGCAGCCCCAGGGCCCGCAGCGGTTCCCGATCAAGTACTTCCTGACGGCGATGCTGTTCATCGTCTTCGACATCGAGATCATCTTCTTGTATCCGTACGCGGTCTCGAACAAGGCGCTGGGCCTGTTCGGGCTCGTCGAGATCATCCTGTTCATCGTCACCGTGTTCGTCGCCTACGCCTACGTCTGGCGCCGCGGCGGACTGGACTGGGACTAGGCAATGGGATACGAGCCGACAGCGAGTGAGCATCGCAGGGCCGCCCGCGGCCCGAGGAGCGGAACGAGCGCGGAGGCGAGTCAATGGGCTTAGAGGAGAAGCTGCCCGACGGCGTGCTGCTGGCGTCGGTCGAGAAGCTCGTCAACTGGACGCGCAAGTCGTCGCTGTGGCCGGCCACGTTCGGCCTGGCCTGTTGCGCCATCGAGATGATGACGTTCGGGGCGCCGCGCTACGACTCCGCGCGCTTCGGCATGGAGGTCTTCCGGGCCTCGCCGCGCCAGGCCGACCTGATGATCGTCGCCGGCCGGGTCAGCCAGAAGATGGCCCCGGTGCTGCGCCAGATCTACGACCAGATGCCCGAGCCCAAGTGGGTGCTGGCCATGGGCGTCTGCGCGTCGAGCGGCGGCATGTTCAACAACTACGCGATCGTCCAGGGCGTCGACCACGTCGTGCCGGTCGACATGTACCTGCCCGGTTGTCCGCCGCGTCCGGAGATGCTCATCGACGCCATCCTCAAGCTGCACCACAAGATCATGAACGAGCCGCTCGGCCCGAAGCGCGCCAAGCGCCTCGAAGGCCAAGAGGTCGAGCTCGTCCCGTCGTCGTACAAGTACGGGCGGTAAACGCCATGGGCGGTCCAGTAGAACGGCCGGTTCCGGACGACTCGGCGCCCGAGCAGGGGGCCCTCGACGTTGCCCGCGCCACCGTCGGCACCGGCGCGGCGATCGACTCGGGCCGCACCGCCGACTCGCCCTACGGCACCGAACGGCACGGCATGTTCGGCGTGGCCGGCAGCGGCGACACCTCCGGCTTCGGCGGCCTGGTCCGCGAGCCCTGGACCCCGCCCCCGGCCGAGCCCCCCTACGGCGGCTACTTCGACACGATCGTCGATGGCCTGCGCGCCGCGTACCCCGATTTCGAGGCTGCGGTCAGCACGATCGTCGTCGATCGCAACGAGCTGACGCTGCACGTCGAACGTGAGCACCTGCTCGGCATCGCGCGCGCGCTGCGCAACGACCCGGCCCTGCGCTTCGAGCTGTGCTCGGGTGTCTCGGGCGTCGACTACCTCGGCTCCGAGCGCCGGCTGCATTCGGTCGCGCACCTGACCTCGATGACCTACCGGCGCCGGGTGCGCCTCGAGGTCGCGGTCAGCGTCGACGACCCGCATCTGCCGTCCCTGACCGGCCTCTACCCGACGGCTGACTGGCAGGAGCGCGAGACCTTCGATCTGTTCGGCATCGTCTACGACGGCCACCCGGCGCTGACCCGCATCCTGATGCCCGACGACTGGGACGGCCACCCGCAGCGCAAGGACTACCCGTTGGGCGGCATTCCGGTGCAGTACAAGGGCGCCACCATTCCACCGCCGGACGAGCGGAGGGCCTACAAGTGAGTGATACGACGGACGCTTACGCGCCAAGCCGCCCCACCACCGAGGGTCGGGTGTTCAATCTCACCGGTGGCGACTGGGACCAGATCGCCGGCGGCGTCGACCCGATCCACGACGAGCGCCTCGTGCTCAACATGGGCCCGCAGCACCCGTCGACGCACGGCGTGCTTCGCCTCGTCCTCGAACTCGAGGGCGAGACCGTCACCGACGCTCGCGTCGTCGTCGGCTACCTGCACACCGGCATCGAGAAGAACACCGAGTACCGGACGTGGACGCAGGGCGTCACGTTCCTGACCCGCGCCGACTACCTGTCGCCGATCTTCAACGAGACGGTGTACTCGATGTCGGTCGAGCGCCTGCTCGGCATCGAGGCGCCGGCCCGCGCGCAGCTCATCCGCGTGCTGCTCATGGAGATCAACCGGCTGTCCTCGCACTGGGTGTGGCTGGCCACCGGCGGCATGG
>CAXTHY010000182.1:0-943 GCA_964244175.1 uncultured Jatrophihabitans sp.
GGTCGACCACCCGCACGGTGGTGGCGAGGGCAAGACGTCCGGTGGACGTCACCCCGTCAACCCGAACGGCAAGCCCGAGGGCCGCACCCGTAAGCGCGGCAAGGCCAGTGACGCCATGATCGTGCGGCGTCGTCGTAGCAACAAGAAGCGCTGAGGTAGAACACGATGCCCCGTTCACTCAAGAAGGGTCCGTTCGTCGACGACCACCTTCTCAAGAAGGTCGACGTCGCGAACGAGAAGAACTCGAAGGCCGTCATCAAGACCTGGTCGCGCCGTTCGACGATCATCCCCGACATGCTCGGCCACACCATCGCCGTGCACGACGGCCGCAAGCACGTCCCGGTGTTCGTCACCGAGGGCATGGTCGGTCACAAGCTCGGTGAGTTCGCGCCGACCCGTACGTTCCGCGGCCACATCCGAGACGACCGTCGGGCGCGGCGCGCCTGATCTCCGGATCAGCCGCACCGTCACCAGCCGTCAGCAGAGACGAAGACAGAAGAGGACACGCAGAGATGCCATCCGACAGCACCGTGGACGAGGTCCGCACCGCGTTCGCGCGGGCGACCTACGTCCGGGTCACGCCGATGAAGGCGCGCCGCGTCATCGAGCTCATCCGCAACCTGCCCGCCCGGCAGGCCCAGTCGGTGCTGCAGTTCGCGCCGCAGGCCGCGGCCGAGCAGGTCGGCAAGGTGCTGGCGAGCGCGATCGCCAACGCCGAGCACAACAACGGTCTCGACCCCGAGACGTTGTTCGTGTCCGCCGCGTACGTGGACGAGGGCCCGACGCTCAAGCGGTTCCGGCCGCGCGCGCAGGGCCGGGCGTACCGGATCAACAAGCGCACCAGCCACATCACCATCGAGGTCGAGAGCGTCGAGCAGCGCCCGACGAACAAGAAGGGACGGACCCGCTGATGGGCCAGAAGGTCAACCCGCACGGGTTCCGC
>CAXTHY010000182.1:953-1473 GCA_964244175.1 uncultured Jatrophihabitans sp.
GCCACATCACGATCGAGGTCGAGAGCGTCGAATCCCGACCCGGATCACAGCAGAAGGGACGGACCCGCTGATGGGCCAGAAGGTCAACCCGCACGGGTTCCGCCTCGGCATCACCACCGACTGGAAGAGCCGTTGGTACGCCGACAAGCTCTACAAGGACTACGTCGGTGAAGACGTCGCGATCCGCCGACTCATGGGCAAGGGCATGGAGCGCGCCGGCATCGCGAAGGTCGAGATCGAGCGCACCCGCGACCGCGTCCGCGTCGACATCCACACCGCTCGCCCGGGCATCGTCATCGGCCGCCGTGGCGCCGAGGCCGACCGCATCCGCGGCGACCTCGAGAAGCTCACCGGCAAGCAGGTGCAGCTGAACATCCTCGAGGTCAAGAACCCCGAGTCCGATGCGCAGCTCGTTGCCCAGGGCGTGGCGGAGCAGCTCAGCAACCGCGTCAGCTTCCGTCGTGCGATGCGCAAGTCGATGCAGTCCACGCTGAAGAGCCCGGGCGTCAAGGGCATCCGG
>CAXTHY010000182.1:1483-2622 GCA_964244175.1 uncultured Jatrophihabitans sp.
GTCCAGTGCGGCGGTCGCCTCGGCGGCGCCGAGATGAGCCGCTCGGAGTTCTACCGCGAGGGTCGCGTCCCGCTGCACACGCTGCGCGCCAACATCGACTACGGCTTCTACGAGGCCAAGACGACGTTCGGTCGCATCGGCGTCAAGGTCTGGATCTACAAGGGCGAGGTCGCCGGCGGCACCCGCGCCGAGCGTGAGGCGGCGGCTGCGGCCGAGGCCGCACGCACCCGGCGTGACCGTCCGGCCCGGCCGCGTCGTTCCGGCGCTCAGGGCACCACCGCGACCTCGACCGACGCCGGTCGCGCGTCGCAGAACCCCGAGGCCGCCACCGCGCAGGGCATCGAGGCCGCTGCGGTCGAGGCCGACGCCGCGACCGCGATCGCTGCCGAGGAGCTGAAGGTCGCCGCCCGCGAGGGCAGTGACGCTCCGGCCGACGTCGTCAGCACCGAGGGCGCCCCGCTCGACACCACGGTCGCCGCGGATGCCGGCGAGTCCGGCGTCGCGGCTGCGGAAGCAGCCAGCAGCACTGAGGCCGCGCCGACCGAGAACCAGGAGAGCTGAGTCATGTTGATCCCTCGCCGGGTCAAGCACCGCAAGCAGCACCACCCCACGCGCCGTGGGATGGCCTCGGGCGGCACGACCGTGTCGTTCGGTGAGTACGGCATCCAGGCTCTCGAGCCCGCCTACCTCACCAACCGGCAGATCGAGTCGGCCCGTATCGCCATCAACCGGCACATCCGTCGTGGCGGCAAGGTCTGGATCAACGTCTACCCCGACCGGCCCCTGACCAAGAAGCCCGCCGAGACCCGCATGGGTTCCGGCAAGGGCTCGCCGGAGTGGTGGATCGCGAACATCAAGCCCGGACGCGTGCTGTTCGAGCTGTCGTTCCCGAACGAGCAGGTCGCGCGAGTGGCACTCACGCGCGCCATCCACAAGCTCCCGATGAAGTGCCGCATCGTCACCCGGGAGGTGGGGGAGTGATGGCTGCTTCCATCGTCGACGAGCTGCGTGAACTCCACGCGGACGAACTGAACACCCGACTGCGCGAGTCGAAGGAAGAGCTGTTCAACCTGCGCTTCCAGATGGCCACCGGGCAGCTGGACAACAACCGGCGACTCCGCACGGTCAAGCACGACATC
>CAXTHY010000183.1:0-2570 GCA_964244175.1 uncultured Jatrophihabitans sp.
ACCGACAGCCATTTCCACGTCTTCGAACCGGGTTACCCGCACGTCCCAAACCCCTTGTACACGTTTCCCGACGGCACTCTGGCGCAGTACGAGCAGATGGCCGAATTCCTCGGCGTCGAGCGGATGGTCATCGTCCAGCCGACGTACTACGGCACCGACAACCGCGTGCTGCTCGACGTGCTGCGCCGGGCCGGCGCGCGCTGCCGTGGCGTCGCCCGGATCGAGGACGACACCACCGAGGCCGAACTGAACGCCTTGCACGAGGCGGGCGTGCGCGCCATCCGCCTGGACCTGTTCGCGCGGGCCACCTGGCCCACGTCCGACATCATCGACTACGTTCGCCGGACGGCCGCTCGAGCCACACCTCGCGGCTGGCACATCCAGTTCTACACGCCAGGCACGATCGTGCGCGACCTGCTGCCGTTCCTGGCCGACTTGGAAGACACTTTCGTCATCGACCACATGGGGTACATGCTCGAAGCGGACGGCCTCACCGACGCCGATTCCGAGCGCCTCCTGCACGTGCTGAAGCAGGGCAGCTGCTGGATCAAGCTGTCGGGCCCGTATCGCATCGCCAAGAAGCGTCCGCTCTCCTTCGTCGAGCCGCTCGGGCGCGCGCTCGTGCAGACCCGGCCCGATCGCCTGATCTGGGGTTCGGACTGGCCGCACCTGCCCGACGGCCAGCGCGACACCGGCGAGCTGCTCAACCTGCTGGCCGACTGGGCCCCCGTGGAGTCCGACCGGCACGCGATACTCGTCGATGGGCCGCAGCATCTCTTTTTCGACGACCAGCGGCCGATGTGATCACCAACACGAGTGACCGGGTTCGCGTAGGCGGGCTGCAGGTGGCCCGCGTTCTGTACGACTTCATACGCGACGAGGCCATCGCGGCCACGCGTGTCGGCGAGGCCGCGTTCTGGTCCGGCTTCGAGCGGCTGGTCGACGACCTCACACCGCGCAACCGGACGTTGCTGGCCGAACGGGACAGGTTGCAATCGGCGATCGATGAGTGGCACCGGGCGCGGGCCGGAGTCGAGCTGGATCCGCAGGCGTACGAGGCGTTCCTGGCCGACATCGGCTATCTGCTACCGGAACCGGCGGACTTTGAGATCTCGACGAGCGACGTCGATCCAGAGATCGCGGTCGTCGCCGGGCCGCAGTTGGTCGTCCCAGTACTCAACGCACGCTTCGCGGTGAACGCCGCCAATGCTCGGTGGGGTTCGTTGTACGACGCGCTGTACGGCACTGACGCGATCCCCGAGGACGGTGGCGGGCAACGCGGCAGCAGCTACAACGCGGTGCGCGGCGACCGGGTCATCGCGTTCGGCAAGAGCTTCCTCGACGAGGCCGTCCCGTTGGCGCGGGGTCGGCACGCCGACGTCACCGGGTATGCGATCGCCGCCGGCGCGCTGGAGGCGTCGCTGCGCGGCGGCGCGACGTCCCCGCTGGCCCAGCCTGACCAGCTGCGCGGCTACACCGGCGGGGCCGACGCGCCAACGGCCGTCCTACTGGCCCATCACGGGCTGCACGTCGAGATCCGCATCGATCGGGCCGGTCGGATCGGCGCGACCGACCGGGCGGGCGTGCAAGACATCATTCTGGAAGCCGCCGTGACGACGATTGTGGATTTCGAGGACTCCGTGGCCGCGGTGGACGCCGAGGACAAGGTGCTCGGATACCGCAACTGGCTCGGACTCAACCGCGGCGATCTGGGCGTCGACATGACCAAGGGCGGTACGACCTTCACCCGCACGCTGAACGCCGACCCGGTCTTCACTGCTCCCGGCGGGGGGGAGCTGACGTTGCCCGGGCGGGCGGTGTTGTTTGCGCGCACCGTGGGGCACCACATGCGCACGGACGCGGTTCTGGACGCCGGCGGTGAGGAGATCTACGAGGGCATCCTGGACGCCGTGCTCACCACAATCGGGGCGTTGCCGGGCATCGTCAACGGGCTCAACACGCGTGCCGGCTCGGTCTACATCGTCAAACCCAAGATGCACGGACCGGGTGAGGTGGCCTTCACCGCCGACCTGTTCGGCCGGGTCGAGCAGCTCCTCGGGCTGTCCGCGAACACGATCAAGATCGGCGTGATGGACGAGGAACGCCGCACGAGTGTCAACCTCAAAGCCGCGATCCGCGAGGTCCGCGAGCGGATCGTGTTCGTCAACACCGGTTTCCTGGACCGTTCGGGCGACGAGATCCATACCTCGTTCGAGGCCGGGCCGATGGTGCGCAAGGCGGCCATGAAGACGCAGCCGTGGATCTCGGCGTACGAAGCGCAGAACGTCGCGATCGGGCTGGCGGCCGGGTTACGGGGCCGGGCCCAGATCGGCAAGGGCATGTGGGCGATGCCCGAACTGATGGCGGCCATGCTGGAGCAGAAGATCGCCCACCCGCGGGCTGGTGCGTCGACAGCATGGGTACCCTCGCCGACCGCGGCGACGCTGCACGCCCTGCATTACCACCGCGTCGACGTCGCCGCGTTGCAAGCGCAGATGACGGCCCCGGCGACCCGTGACCTCGTCGCACTGTTGCGTCCACCGCTGGCCGACGCCGCGACCTGGAGCCCG
>CAXTHY010000184.1:0-2510 GCA_964244175.1 uncultured Jatrophihabitans sp.
CAGCACCGTCGTGGTCAGCGCCATCTTCGTCACGATGGTCTTTGCCGAGTGGCGGGTGGCCAGCAACCTGTCGCCGAACCTGCGGGCCGAGCACGACGCCGAAATGCAGGCCCTGTCGCGCTACGTCGACCGCAAGGGTGCGCCCAGCGGGGCAACCCGGGTGTCGCAGGGAACGCCATAGACTGCTGGGATGGCCGCCGACCGCAGCACGACGCGTCGTCAGGTGCTCACCCTGGCCGGCGCAGCCGTGGCGGTCGCGGTGCTCACGACGTCGTGCTCGAGTCGGACGTCCGGCGGTGCCTCGACCACGGACGCCGCCGCGACGGTCCGCTCCGCCCCGGCGACGACGTCCGCCCCGGCTGCTGTGCATGCGCCGTCGACTTCGGGGCCGAATTCGCCTGCACCGGCGGTGCCGCCGTCGCCGTGTGCGAAGAACAAGGCGGCCCAACTCGTCCTGGTCAAGGTCGGCGAACAGCGCGTCTGGATGTGCGAGCGCCACGCCGTCGTCTTCACCAGTGCCGTCACCACCGGCGCGGTAGATCTACCCTACGACGCCACGCCCACAGGCACGTTCCGCATCCAGGAGAAGGACCGCGACCGCGTGCTGACCCTGCTTAGCGGCGATCAGTACACCGTGAAGTACTGGATCCCGTTCGATGCGCCGCTGTACGGCTTTCACGATGCGCCCTGGCAGCAGATGCCCTACGGCAGCCAGACGTACCGGACGAAGGGGTCGCACGGCTGCGTCCACATGCCGTTGCGGGCGATGCGCTACCTCGACCGTTGGGTCCACGTGGGCGCGAAGGTCACGGTAAAGGCCTGATTAAGCCGGCACACTGTGGTGCGCAGCGGAAATGTCAACTTTCGTTTGCTAGCGTTTCCGGCCTAAACGCTTTCCCGCCTAACCGCTTCCGGCCCCTGATCGGCCGACCTCGACCGCCGCGCCCGCCGCATCCCCCATCCGCGGCGGGCGCGGCCCCCTCTGCAAGCCCAAGCTCGACCTGACGTCGAGAGACACGCCCGTCCCGACACGCCGACGGTGTCGGTGGCGGGTGTGAGAATCGAGCTTCGCGAGTCTTCGCCGGCAGCACAGGTAAAGGGGAACTGGCACACCGTGGGATCAGGCAGCGCCACCAGCTCCAGTCGCGAGCAATTCGTGCACCTGCACGTCCACACCGAGTACTCGATGCTCGACGGCGCGGCCCGCCTCACCGAGCTGTTCGCCGAGGCCGCGCGCATGGGCATGCCGGCGCTGGCCATGACCGATCACGGCAACGTCTTCGGCGCGCAGGACTTCTGGACCAAGGCCACGAACGCCGGGGTGAAGCCGATCATCGGCATGGAGGCCTACGTCACCCCCAACACCGATCGCCGCGAGCGCACCCGCGTGCGGTGGGCCAGCGGCGGTGACGATGACGTCTCCGGCGGCGGCGCGTTCACCCACATGACCTTGCTGGCCGAGAACACCGGCGGCATGCACAACCTGTTCCGGCTGTCCTCCCGCTCGTCCATCGAGGGGTTCTTCTACAAGCCTCGCGCTGACCGTGAGCTGCTGTCGCAGTACTCCGACGGCCTGATCGCGACGACCGGCTGCCCGTCGGGTGAGATCCAGACCTGGCTGCGCATCGGCGACTACACCAAGGCCAGGGCGAGCGCGGCGGAGTTCCGCGACATCTTCGGCAAGGACAACTACTTCCTCGAGCTGATGGACCACGGCCTCGACATCGAGACCCGCGTCCGCGACGACCTGCTCAACCTGGCCCGCGACCTCCAACTGCCGATGATCGCCACCAACGATCTGCACTACACGCACCCCGCCGACGCCGACACCCACGAGATCCTGCTCTGCGTCCAGTCCGGCAAGACGATGGCCGACCCGAACCGGTTCAAGTTCGACGCCCGTGACTTCTACCTCAAGAGCCCGGCCGAGATGCGCTCGCTGTGGGCCGACAAGTACGACCTCAAATCGGCCTGCGACAACACGCTGCTCATCGCCGAGCGCTGCGAGGTCAACTTCACGGAGGGCAACGGCACCTACATGCCGCGCTTCCCGGTGCCCGAGGGTGAGACCGAGCGCTCGTGGTTCGCCAAGGAGGTCGAGATCGGGCTGGCCCGCCGCTTTCCTGGCGGCATTCCCGACGAGGTCCGCGCGCAGGCCGACTACGAGGTCGGCGTCATCAACCAGATGAACTTCCCCGGCTACTTCCTGGTCGTCGCCGACTTCATCAACTGGGCCAAGGACAACGGCATCCGCGTCGGCCCGGGCCGCGGCTCCGGCGCCGGGTCGATGGTTGCCTACGCGATGCGCATCACCGACCTCAACCCGCTTCAGCACGGGCTGATCTTCGAGCGCTTCCTCAACCCCGACCGCGTCTCCATGCCCGACTTCGACATCGACTTCGACGAGCGTCGCCGCGGCGAGGTCATCCGCTACGTCAGCGACAAGTACGGCGACGACCGGGTCGCCCAGGTCGTCACCTACGGCACGATCAAGGCCAAGCAGGCGGTCA
>CAXTHY010000185.1:0-2510 GCA_964244175.1 uncultured Jatrophihabitans sp.
GCCGCGACTTCACCGTCGACTGGGTGCACCTCAAGCTCAACGACCAGGCCCAGCGCACCGTGTTGTGCAAGGACCCCTTCCGCAGCGTCGATGAGCGTGTGGAGAAGTTGATCGCCTCGATGTGAGGCATGGTTCGAGGTGAGGCATGGTTCGAGGTGAGGCATGGGGAGCGCTCCCCATTCGGTCGTGCCGGCGCTGCTTGACTGGTTAGGCTCGGCAATCGTGGCAGCAGAAGATCCATCGCAGGCGCTCGACGCGCTGATCGAACGCGCGCGGGCCGCCCTGGCTGGCGCGGCCCCGGCCGAGCCGGCCGGCCCGTTCCTCGGCGAGGCCGCCGATGGGCTGATCACGGCCGAGGCCAGCGCCGAGGGGCGGTTGCGGTCACTGACCATCGACCCGAAGATGTTGCGCCAGCCGATCGAGGACATCTGCCGCGCGGTCATGTTCGCCGTGAACGCGGCGCTCGACGACCGGCCCGGGCGCGTCGACTCCGGCCCGCTGCTCGAGGAACTGCGTGCCGTACAGGAGGAGTCCGTGCAGCAGATGGCGAAGATCAGCAGCGCGTTCTCCGACGCGCTGGCCCAGGCAATGGCGAGTCCAAAATGACTGACGAGTTCACGGTCAGCCCCGAGAGCTTTTCACCGGTCGCCGGGCAGCTGCGCCAGGTGAGTGACCAGCTGCAGGCGTCCTGGGCGCCGGTGCGCAGCCAGAGCCAGGCGGTGCACTTCGGGCGCGGCGACGACATGGTCAGCCCGCTCATCCAGATGTCGCTGCAGGGCGCGATAGCGCTCGTCGACTCGTGCATCATGTCGTCGGCGAAGTCGTTGCACGGCTACGCCGACGGCCTCGAGAGCATGGGCAAGACCTACGCCGATGCCGAGCAGGACAACACCGCCCTGATGACGGCGAAGAAGCGCTGATGGGCCTCGAGCTCCCGGGTGCGCTCGAGCGCCTGCTCAACGATCTCGGGTTCACCTGGCCCGAGGTCGACGAGCAGCAGCTGTTCGAGCTCGGCTCGACCTGGCTGGGCTTCGGCGGCCAGCTCGGCCAGCACCAGCAGAGCGCCCAGATGGCCGCGCAGCAGGTCGCGATCCAGAACCAGGGCGCGGCCGTGGACGCGTTCCTCGCGAAGTGGTCCGGCCACAACGCCCCGGCCGGGGTTCTCGGCGACGCCGGCACTGGCGTGCAGATGGGCGGCGCGGCCCTCTACCTCTGCGCCGGCCTCGTGCTGGGACTGAAGATCAATACGATCATCAATCTCACGATCCTGGCCTTCGAGATCGCCGAGGCGCTGGCCACCGCGGTGCCGACATTCGGGGCATCGCTGGCCGAGATCCCGGTCTTCAAAGAGGTCACCAACCGGTGCATCAACGCGATCATCAACGAGGTCGTCAACGCGATCATGAGCTGAGCCGGGCGCGGCCGGTGACACAATCGAGGCCATGACGACGAGGCGGGTGGAAGTGTCGCAACCGCGTCGTCGAGCCACAGGGCTTAGCTTTGAGGACATGGCGGCGCGACGGGCGGAACGGCTGGTCAATCTCGTCATCTGCCTGCTCTCGACCCGGCAGTTCCTGACGGCCGAACGCATCCGCGACGCCGTCCCCGGCTACGAGGCCGCCGACGGGTCGAAGTCGACCGACGAGGCGTTCAAGCGGATGTTCGAGCGCGACAAGGCCGAGCTGCGCGATCTCGGTGTCCCGTTGGAGACCGGCCGCAACACCTCTTTCGACGCCGAGGACGGCTACCGCATCCGCCGCGGCGACTACGAGCTGCCGCCGATCGAGTTCGACGCCGCCGAGGCGGCCGCGGTCGGCCTGGCCGCGCGCCTGTGGCAGTCGGCGACGCTCGGCGAGCCCGCCCGCCAGGCGCTGATCAAGCTGCGGGCCGCGGGCACCGACGTCCGGGCCGGCGACGCGCCCGGGGCCGTCCCGCAGCTCGACGCCAGTGACCCGAGCCTGCCGGCGCTACTCGACGCCGCCCGCTCGGCCACGATCGTCACCTTCGACTACGTCAAGGCCGGCGCCGGTGCGCCCGAGCGCCGCATGCTCGAACCGTGGGGCGTGCTGTCGTGGCGCCGCCGCTGGTACGTCGCCGGCCTGGACGTCGGCCGGGGTGAACCGCGCAGCTTCCGCCTTTCCCGGGTGTCCGGCCCAGTCGAGAAGGCGAGTGGGCCGGGGGCGTTCGAGCGTCCCGAGAAGGTCGACCTGCTCGACATGGTCGCGGGGCGTGGCCCGGATGACGGACGGCTGGCGCAAGTACGCGTCGCCGGCGCCGGTGCGGGAGCGTTGCGCCGGCTGGCCGCCTCCGAGGTCGACGGCGTGCTCACCATCAGCTACGTCGACACCAACTGGCTGGCCCGGGTGATCGCCGGGGCCGGCGCCAGCGCCCGTGCCCTTGAACCGCCCGAACTCGTCGAGGCGGTCGTCGGCCGGCTGCGGGCTTCGGCGGGCGAGTCGTGAGGGCCCGCACCGCGAACGAGGAGCGGTTGCCGCGGCTGCTCGCGCTCG
>CAXTHY010000186.1:0-2480 GCA_964244175.1 uncultured Jatrophihabitans sp.
GAAGTGGGAGCAACGGCAGGTGGATCCGCTGCTCGACGATCACGAATGCAGTCAGCAGCTGTTGCGCGGCGCTCGGCATGAGGATGACGGCGTCGTTGGTCGTGATGACGTAGTCGAGGTATGACGAAGCCCCGCCGGCAGAGCTGGCGGGGCTTCGTGATCGCGCTGTCGTCTTGCTCGTCAGGTTGTCGCGTGGTCCTTACTCTGCCGTGACTTCGGTGACGGCGGCGCGGGCGGAGGACTCGTCGACGATCGCCTTCTTGCCGGCGTAGGCCGCGACGAGGGCTTGGATGGCCAGGTTGTTCACCGCCCTGGGCAGGCCGCGGGAGACTTGGTGGATCAGCGCGATGGCGTCGTCGCTGAACAGCGTGTCGGACCGGCCGGACAGCTTCAGGTGATGGCCGATGTAGCTGGCTGTCTCCTTGTCGGTCATGCCGTTCATCGCGTAGCGCAGAGTGATCCGCTGGTCGAGCGCGGCGAAGGTTCCGAGCTTGATCCGCCGACGCAGGGTGGGCTGGCCGACGAGCAGACAGGCGAACGGTGAGTGGCTGTCGAGTTCTCCGTTCGTGAGGAGCCGGAGCTCCTCGAGTTGGTTCGTGTCGAGCAGATGAGCCTCGTCCAGGACGACCGTGGTGTGGCGGCCGCGTTCGTGTTCCTCGGCGGCGAGCAGGTCCATCGTCTGCGGGATCAGCGATGCCTTGTGGAACCTGGGGATGCCGCCGAGGGCGGTGACGATGCAGCCGTAGAGGCCGCGGCCGCCGACGGCCGGGTTGCCGAGGTAGATCACCGTGTTCCGTGAGGTGTCCAGCCCGGCGAGTGCGGCCCGGATAGCCACGGTCTTGCCGGCGCCGACCTCGCCGGTGACAACACCGAGGCCGCGTTCGCTGATGCACCAGTCGATGCGGGCGACCGCTTCGGCGTGCGCGCCGTGGCGGTGCAGCATCTGCGGCGCCAACGCCTTGCCGAACGGTGTGGTCGTGAACCCGTAGTGCGACTTCAGCTTCTCGATCATGCCGACACCTCGTCCGACTCGCCGTCGCCGACGCTGTGGTCTGTGACCGCGTCGTCGGGTCCGGTGCCGGTGCCGGGTAGCGGGAGTTGGCCGGCGACGTGCCCGTCGGGCACCGGCTCGGCCAGTGGCTGCTCGTCACGCAGTTGGGCGTACTGGACCCGCTCGGCCAGTTCGGCGGTGTGTTGCTGCTCGACCAGGCGCAGGTAGTCGATCCCGGTCCGCACCGGCTCTGGTGCCGTGGTGTCGTCGGGGCGGGCTTTGGCGTGCACGTGCCGGCCGATGACGTGCGGGACCGCGTAGCCCATGGAGCGGCCGCGCCAGCGGACCTCGATGCGGGTCAGGTCGAACGGGTCGAAGACGAGCTCGATCTTGCGGCCGACCAGCACGGCGTCGACCTCGTACTTGTTGCCGTGCAGCCCGACGGTGCTCGTCTTCGTCACGGTCCGCCACTCTGACCAGAGGAACGCCTCGCGCAGCTGTGCTGTCGAGGGCAGCCGCGGGCTGATCACCGACCAGCGATCGATCGGCGTCTTCTCGGTCTCGGAGTGCTGACGCCGGTGATAGACCGTTTCGACCCACGCGGTGAACAGAGTGTTGAGGTGGGTCATGTCGTCCAGCTCGCGGCCCGAGCCGATCTCGACGAGGAACTGTTCCCGCACGGTGCGGAAGAACTTTTCGATCTTCCCCCGACCGGCCGGCTGGCCGGGCCGCGAGTGCACGATCCGGATGCCCAGGCATGCGCAGGCTCGCTGCAGCTGCTTGTCGATCATCGCTGAGCCGTTGTCCATATAGAGAGAGTCCGGAATCCCGCGGGCAGCGAGGCCGTTGCGCAGCGCGCCTTCCAGCCGCACGGTGTCCTCGCGGCGGGCCCACCGATACCCGGTCAGCAGGCGGCTGTGGTCGTCGATGAACGCGAACAGGACCGCCTTGCGCCCGCCGACGGTCGGGCCGTGCAGCGCGTCGCCGGTCCAGCGCTGGTTCGGCGCGTCGGCCTCGAACCGACCGAACGCCAGCGGAGCCAGCCCGCCCGGCCGCGTCGCCAACTCCAGGCGCACGAAGTGCCGTTGCAGGGTCCGTTCGTCCGGTGACCAGCCGCCGTGGGCCCGCAGGATCGCCGCGACCTGCACCGCGGTCCGCTCCGGCACCTCACGCTTCAACGCGACCGCCAGCTCGAGCACGTCGGCCGGAGTGCGGGGCGACACCTTCGGTGGCGTCGGGACCAGGGCGTCGAACCCGCCGCGGCGCCAGTCCCGCAGCCACCGGTCCAGCGTGGCCCGCGAGACCCGCACCGGCTGCCCGAACGGCCCGTCGTGTTCCCGCGCGGCGATCGCCCGCACCAGCCGGCCCCGCTGCTTCGTCGACAGCCGTGTGTCGGCCGGCTCGCAGATCAGCGAATACCTGAACAACCCGATAGCGCGGGCCCGTTCGGCCCGCACCCGTTCTTCGTCATGGCTGAACGCCATCTACT
>CAXTHY010000187.1:0-2471 GCA_964244175.1 uncultured Jatrophihabitans sp.
ATGGGCAGCCCGGGGAGCTGGACGGGCACGGCCCCATCCCAGCCGTGCTGGCCCGCGCCATCGCGTTCGACCCCACCGGCACCTGGCGGCGGCTCGTGACCGATGAGCACGGCAACCTGATCGACGTGTCCGCCGACACCTACCGGCCCCCCACCCCCATCGCCCGCTTCGTAGCCTTGCGCGACGTCATGTGCTGCCACCCGGTCTGCCGGCGCCAAGCCGCCGCCTGCGATCAGGACCATACGGTCGACTGGGACCACGGCGGGGCGACCTGCCCCGCCAACCTCACGCCCCTATGTAAACGGCATCATCATTTGAAGCACGACGGCGGGTGGCGGCTGCGGCGCCTCGAAGACGGCACCGTGCGCTGGACCACCCCCACCGGACACACCTACGACAAACCACCCGAGCCGCTACCCCAAGACACCACCACGCGAGCGGGCAGCGAACCCGACACAGTCGAGATCGACAACATCCCGCCGCCCTTCTGAATCAGGCCGACCGCGTCGTCATAGCGGTGCGGCGCGGCTCAGTCGTCGAACCACACCGCGTCGGCATGCATGTGCCGCTGGTGCTCCGGCGGTGGCGTCATGAACGAGGGTCCGTACTCGCGGGTGAGGTAGTCGCGCGGTCGGCCCGGCGCCATGACCCGGACGCCGCCGAAGTCGAGTTCGCCGAGCGGGTAGATCTCCTCGCGCGGGATCCCGATGTCGTGCTGCATCCCGGACCGGCCGACGCTCACCACGTCCCCACTGCGGTGCTCGGCGGCGCGGGTCAGGTAACGCTCGACCAACTGCACGAGCGTCGACGGGACGAGGCTGTTCAGCCGCCAGCGCAGCCGTTGCCCGCGGCCCAGCGGCTGCTTCGACCGGGCGATCTCGCGCGCCCACGGGTGGCTCGCCACCAACCACGACAAACGACGCTGAACGGTGCGCACCAGGGGACGGCGCGACACCGGATCGGCGACGAACAAGTCGATGAACAACGCATCGTCGACGGGCAGCACGCCATGGACCGACTCCGGAGTGATGCTGCGGATATGCGTGCCGGCGATGTAGACCTTGCCTTCGGCAACGATGCGGTCGTCGTCGGCCGGCGTCGCCACGCGGTAGCCCGCACCGAGCGCCGCCGGGCCCTCGGCCAGGAACCGGTCGAGATCGGCGCGGGGGAGCGCGACATCGATGTCGTCGTCCCACGGGATCGGTCCTTGGTGCCGGACGGCGCCGAGCAGCGTGCCACCGTCGATCCAGTAGGTGATGCCGAGCCGGCGGCAGGCCGCATCGAAGTCGCGCATCGCGTTGATCAGGGTGCGCACGACGCGCGGCGAATCGATCGGGCCGGGCGCGCCCTCGTCCATATTCGCGTTTGCTGCCGGGGACGCGTCAGGCACCGGCGCCACTCAGCTGGCGGCGCACCTCGTCACTGATACGGCGGCCGTCGGCGCGGCCGGCCACCCGCGGCTGCACGAGTTTCATCACCGCACCCATCTGCTTCGGCTCGCTCGCACCGGCCTCGGCGACGGCGGCGCGGACCAGTTCGACGAGTTCGTCGTCGGACAGCTGTGTCGGCAGGTAGCGGTCAAGCACTGTCCCCTCGGCCCGTTCGCGGTCGGCGAGCGCGGCGCGCTGCGCGCCGTCGAAGGCCTCGGCCGCCTCACGTCGCTTCTTGGCCTCGCGGGTCAACACGCGCAGCACCTCGTCGTCAGACAGCTCGCGTGCCGTCTTGCCCGCGACCTCCTCGTTGGTGATCGCGGTCAGGGCCATGCGCAGGGTCGCGGTCGTCAGCTCGTCGCGCGATTTCATGGCCGCATTGAGATCGGCCTTGAGTGTGACTTTCAGCTCGGGCATGGCGTCCACGCTACCGACGGGGTGCAGATTCTTTGTCCGTAGGCTGGCGGCATGCGTCGCGCCCTGGCTGCCGTTGGCGGCCTCGGCGCCGGCGCGTTCGGCTACGGCACGGTGATCGAACGCAACGCCTTCACCGTCCGCCGCTTCGACGTGCCGGTGCTCGCCCCCGGCGCCCCGCCGCTGCGCGTGCTGCACATCTCCGACCTGCACATCACAGCCGGGCAGCGGCGTAAGCAGGCCTGGATCCGCAACCTCGCCCGGCTCGAGCCCGATCTCGTGGTGAACACCGGCGACACGCTGTCGGCCATGGACGCCATGCCGGCCGTCATGCAGGCACTCGAACCGCTGTCCGCATTCCCCGGCGTCTTCGTCCCGGGCAACAACGACTACTACGCACCGGTGCGGAAGAACCCGGTGCGTTACTTCGCCCCGAGTCGTGATCGCACGCACGGCCGGCCGCTGCCCTGGCCGCAGCTGGCCTCCGCGATGACGCATTCGGGGTGGACCGATCTCACCCACGTCCGCGCCACCCTCGATGTCGCCGGACGGCCGGTCGCCCTGGCCGGCACCGACGAGGCGACGGTGCTCGAGGGATTGCACGAGCCGCGCGCGGTCGAGCTGGTG
>CAXTHY010000188.1:0-2450 GCA_964244175.1 uncultured Jatrophihabitans sp.
GCGGCCGGGTCGGTCGGCGTGCTGCCCGGCGGTCGGCTCACCGTCGAGGACGCCTACGCCTACGCCAAGTTCGCCCGCGTCGCGCTCGGCACCAACGACATCGACGCCCGCTCGCGTCCCGGCAGCGCTGAGGAGCTCGACTTCCTGGCCGCGCACGTCGCCGGCATCACGCCCGAGTACGTCTCCTACGCCGACCTCGAGACCGCACCGGCCGTGCTGCTCGCCGGCCTCGAGCCGGAAGAGGAGTCGCCGATCGTGTTCCTGCGCCTGCGCAAGGCGACGCGGGCCGGCACGGCCCAGGTGTGGTCGGTCGCCGCACTCGCCTCGAACGGGCTCGAGAAGCTCGACGGCACGCTGGTGCCCTGCGTCCCCGGCCACGAGGCCGCGACCCTCGACGCGCTGCCCGGCCCGGTCGTCGGCGCCCTGGGGGCCGAGAACTCGCTGATCCTGGTCGGCGAGCGGCTGGCCACCTCGCCCGGTGCACTCAGCGCCGCGGCCGCGCTGGCGGCCGAGGTCGGTGCCCGCCTGGTGTGGGTACCGCGCCGGGCCGGTGAGCGCGGCGCGGTCGACGCCGGCGCCTTGCCGAACCTGCTGCCCGGCGGCCGCCTGGTCGCCGACGCCGCCGCCCGCGCCGACGTCGAGGGTGTCTGGGGTGCGGCCCCGAAAGAGGGCGGCCGCGACGCCGACGCCATCTGGGCCGCGGCCGCCGACGGCTCCCTGGCCGCGCTGGTCGTGGGCGGCGTCGACCCCAACGACGCCGCCGATCCCGCGCTGGCCCACCGCGCGCTCGAGACGGCCGGCTTCATCGTCAGCCTCGAGATCCGGCACAGTGCCGTCACCGCGCACGCCGACGTCGTCCTGCCCGTCGCGCCGCCGCCCGAGAAGGCCGGCCGGTACGTGACGTGGGAGGGCCGCCGCCGCCCGTTTGACCTCGTCATCAAGGGCACCGGCGCGATCTCCGACGGCCGGGTGCTGAACGCGCTGGCCGAGGAGCTCGACGTCGATCTCGGCCTGCCGACCCACGACGCCGCGCGGGCCGAGCTGCTGCGCCTGGGCACCGTGACGACCCGCGCCCAAGCGCCTGACGTCAAGGGCAACACCCCGCCCACGCTGGCTGACGACGAGGCCCGCCTCGCCACCTGGCCCGAGCTCATCGACGCCGGCCGCCTGCAGGACGGTGACGAGCACCTGGCCGGGACGGCCAAGCCTGTCCGCGCCCGCATCAGCCCGGCCACGGCGGCCGCGCTCGGCCTGGCCGAAGGCGCCGAGCTGTCGGTCAGCACCGACGCCGGCGCGCTCGTGCTACCGGTGGCGATCGAGACCATGCCCGACCGCGTCGTGTGGTTGCCGACCAACGCACGCAACTACCCGGTGCGGGCCACGCTCGGCGCGGTCGCCGGTTCGACGGTGCGCCTCGTGCGGGCCGACGCGCCGCCGGTCGTCGGAATCAGCGAGGGGGAGTCATGAGCGCGGACACGGCAGTCGTGGCGGCCTCGCAGAATCTGCCGAACTTCGGCAACCAGCCGTTCTGGATCTCGCTGATCAAGGTGCTGGGCGTCTTCGTCTTCCTGGTCGTCATGACGCTGTTCTCGATCGTCTTCGAGCGCAAGGTCGTCGGCCGCATGCAGAACCGCATCGGCCCGAACCGGGTCGGCCCGTGGGGCATCCTGCAGTCGCTGGCCGACGGCCTGAAGCTCGCCTTCAAGGAAGAGATCATCCCGCTGCTGGCCGACAAGCCGGTGTATTTCCTGGCGCCGATCCTGTCGGCGGTCCCGGCGTTCGTGGCATTCGCGGTCATCCCGTTCGGTCCGGTCGTCTCGATGTTCGGCCACCACACGCCGCTGCAGCTCACCGACCTGCCCGTCGGCGTCCTGGTCGTCTTTGCCTGCTCGTCGCTGGGCGTCTACGGCATCGTGCTGTCGGGTTGGGCGTCGGGCTCGACCTACCCGCTGCTCGGCGGCCTGCGCTCGGCCGCGCAGATGATCTCCTACGAGGTCGCCATGGGCCTGTCGATGGTCGCGGTGTTCCTGTTCTCCGACACCATGTCGACGTCGGGCATCGTGGCCTCGCAGTCGCATCTGTGGCACGTCATCCCGCTGTTCGTGTCGTTCGGGATCTATGCGATTTCAGTCGTCGGCGAGACGAACCGCGCGCCCTTCGACCTAGCCGAGGCCGAGTCCGAGCTCGTCGGTGGCTTCCACACCGAGTACACGTCGTTCAAGTTCGCGATGTTCTTCCTGGCCGAATACATCAACATGGTGACGGTCTCGGCGCTGGCCACGACGCTGTTCCTCGGCGGCTGGCGGGCTCCGGTACCGCTCTCGTTGTGGCACGGCGCCAATGCCGGCTGGTGGCCGATCCTCTGGTTCACCATCAAGGTCGTCGCGATCATCTTCGTGTTCGTCTGGCTGCGCGGCACGCTGCCCCGCCTGCGCTACGACCAGTTCATG
>CAXTHY010000189.1:0-2430 GCA_964244175.1 uncultured Jatrophihabitans sp.
CTCCCGGTCAACCAGCACAGCCTGGTGCTCACCGGCGAGCAGTCGAACACGTCGATGGTCTTCGGCGATGTCGCGATCATGAAGGTGTTCCGGCGGCTGCAGCCGGGCCTGAACCCCGACATCGAGGTGCAGGGGGCGCTGTCGAAGCTGGGCGCGAAGCACATTGCCCGACTGCTCGGCGCGGTCGAGGCCGACGTCGACGGCACACCCAGCTCGCTGGCGATGCTGCAGGAGTACATGACCTCGGCCACCGACGGCTGGGTGCTGGCCACGGCCAGCGTCCGCGACCTGATGGCCGAGGCCGACCTGCACGCCGAGGAGGCCGGCGGTGACTTCGCCGGCGAGGCCGAGCGCCTCGGCGCCGCCGTCGCCGATGTGCACGACGGCCTGGTCGAGGCGTTCGGCACCCGCGATGCCTCGGCCTCCGAGCTGCGCGAGCGGGCGAATGCGATGCGCGAGCGCCTGCAGCGAGCCGTCACGATCGTCCCCGAGCTCGCCACCGTGGCCGACGGGTTGCGCGCGACCTATGACGCCGTGTCTGAACTGGCCGACTCGGTGCCGGTGCAGCGCATCCACGGCGACCTGCACCTCGGGCAGGCGCTGCGCACCGTCTACCGCTGGGTGTTGATCGACTTCGAGGGCGAGCCGATGGCCGAGATCCAGGCCCGCCGCGAGTTCGACTCGGCGCTGCGCGACGTCGCCGGCATGCTGCGCTCGTTCGACTACGCCGGGCACCACCGCATCGTCGACATCGGTTACGACTCGCAGCTGGCCTACCGCGCCGCCGAGTGGTCGACCCGCAACCGCAACGCGTTCTGCGACGGCTACGCCCACGCCGCCGGCACCGATCCCCGCGTGCACGGCGTGCTGCTGCGGGCCTACGAGGCCGACAAGGCGGTTTACGAGGCCGTCTACGAAGCGCGCAACCGACCGAGCTGGCTCGCGATCCCCCTCGCGTCCCTGACCAGGCTCGCCACCGATGGGAAAACACAGTGAGCGCACCGAGCATTGCCCGCGACGAGCTCGACCGGCTGGTGTCCGGTGCTCATCCGAACCCGCACGGCGTGCTGGGTACGCATCCGACGCCCGGCGGCTCGACGCTGGTCCGCACGCTGCGGCCCGAGGCATCGGCCGCCGCGGTGGTGATCGGCAAGAAGACCTACCCGATGCAGCGCATCCACGACGGCGGCGTTTTCGAGACCGAGGTGCCGCAAGGCCCGAGCGACTACCGCGTCGAGGTCAGCTACGACTCCGACACGTACACCTTCGACGACCCGTACCGCTGGCTGCCCACGCTCGGTGAGGTCGATCTGCACCTGATCGGCGAGGGTCGGCACGAGGACCTCTGGGAGGTCCTCGGGGCCCACGTGCGCACCTACGACACTCCGGGCGGTTCGGTCACCGGCACCTCGTTCGCGGTGTGGGCGCCGAACGCGCAGGGCGTGCGCGTCACCGGCGACTTCGACTACTGGTCGGGCCGCTCGCTGCCGATGCGCTCGTTGGGCTCCAGCGGCGTGTGGGAGATCTTCGTACCCGAGGTCGGCGACGGCTGCCGGTACAAGTTCCAGATCCTCGGTGCCGACGGCCAGTGGCGCTACAAGGCCGACCCGATGGCCTTTGCCACCGAGGCGCCGCCGGCCACCGCCTCGGTGGTGACCACCACGCGTTACGAGTGGCAGGACGACAGCTGGTTACAGCGCCGCGCGCAGACCGAGTGGCACAAGGCGCCGATGTCGATCTACGAGGTGCACCTCGGGTCGTGGAAGATGGGCCTGTCCTACCGCGAGCTTGCGCAGGAACTGGTCGACTACGTCCACGAGTCGGGCTTCACGCACGTCGAGTTCCTGCCCGTGGCCGAGCACCCGTTCGGCGGGTCGTGGGGCTACCAGGTGTCGTCGTACTACGCGCCGTCGGCGCGCTTCGGCAGTCCGGACGAGTTCCGCTACCTTGTCGACGCGCTGCACCAGGCCGGCATCGCCGTCATCGTCGACTGGGTGCCCGCGCACTTCCCCAAGGACGAGTTCGCCCTCGGCCGCTTCGACGGCACTCCGCTCTACGAGCACGGCGATCCGCGCCGCGGCGAGCAGCTGGACTGGGGCACCTACGTCTTCGACTTCGGTCGCCGCGAGGTGCGCAACTTCCTCGTCGCGAACGCGCTGTTCTGGCTCGAGCAGTTCCACATCGACGGGCTACGGGTCGACGCCGTCGCGTCGATGCTCTACCTCGACTACTCGCGCGAGCCGGGCCAATGGGAGCCGAACATCCACGGTGGCCGCGAGAATCTCGAAGCGGTCGCGTTCCTGCAGGAGATGAACGCGACGGTCTACAAGCGGGTGCCCGGCGCCGTCACCATCGCCGAGGAGTCGACATCCTGGCCGGGCGTCACCCGACCCACCCACCTCGGCGGCCTCGGCTTCGGCTTCAAGTGGA
>CAXTHY010000190.1:0-2415 GCA_964244175.1 uncultured Jatrophihabitans sp.
GAGATCCGGTAGCAGCGATCCTTGATCGTATGGTGAGTTCGTCCGGGCAAGGAGTTGCGTCCCTGATAGTGGTGTAACGCGGTTGGCGTGATCGTCAGCGTTCGGCGTGTCTGCTGGACGTAGGCGCGGTCATCGCGTGATCTTTCGAGTGAACCTCTCACAGCACTCTCGAAAGGGACTATCGCGATGACCGCACCACACATGATCGACCCTGGCGCGCTGTTGGGCCAGGCCCTGTCCGATGCGTCGCCGGATCTGATGCGTCACTTGCTGGCCACGGTGATCAACGCGCTGCTCTCGGCTGATGCCGATGCGGTGTGCGGGGCCGAGTACGGCATGGCCTCACCGGAGCGGGTGAACTCCCGCAACGGCTACCGGCATCGGGAGCTGGACACCCGGGCCGGCACGATCGAGCTGGCCATCCCCAAGTTGCGCCAAGGCTCCTACTTCCCGGAGTGGCTGCTCGAGCGGCGCAAGCGGGCCGAGGCGGCGCTGGTCAGCGTGGTGGCGACCTGCTACCTGCTCGGCGTGTCGACCCGACGGATGGACAAGCTGGTGCAGAGCCTGGGCATCACCTCGCTGTCCAAGTCCCAGGTGTCGCGGATGGCGGCCGATCTCGACGCCCAGGTGACCGCGTTCCGCACCCGCCCGCTCGGTGATGCCGGGCCGTTCACCTTCGTCGCCGCCGACGCGTTGACGATGAAGGTCCGCGAGGACGGCCGGGTGGTCAACGCCGTCGTGCTGGTCGCGACCGGGGTGAACGCCGACGGGCACCGCGAGGTGCTCGGGGTCAAGGTCGCCACCAGCGAGACCCGAGAGGCGTGGAACGTGTTCTTCGCCGACCTGGTCGCCCGCGGCCTGTCCGGTGTCGCGCTGGTCACCAGCGACGCGCACGCCGGGCTGGTGCAGGCGATCGCGGCCAACCTGCCCGGCGCCACCTGGCAACGCTGCCGCACCCACTACGCCGCCAACCTCATGTCGGCCTGCCCGAAGTCCGCGTGGGGCGGGGTGAAGGCGCTGCTGCACAGCGTCTATGACCAGCCCGACGCCGAGGCCGTGCACGCCCAGTTCGACAAGCTGCTGGACACCGTCACCGGCCCGCTGCCGGCGGTGGCCGAACACCTCGACGCCGCCCGCGCCGACATCCTGGCCTTCACCGCGTTCCCCAAGGAACTGTGGCGCCAGATCTGGAGCAACAACCCCAACGTTATCTGGAGCCCGCCCAAGCCTGTCCAGCATGTGCGCCACGGGGCGTTCGCCGTCTCGATGCTGCGTCGTGGATCTGGTTATCTGCTGCCGTCCAGAACGCAGATGATCAGGGGTTGCGATGCAGGTTGTTCGGGTGGTGGCGCCGGTCTCGCGGCGTGAGTCGTGGACCGTGCTGGGCGGGGACGACGTCCCGGTCGAGCCGATCGAGAAGTACCTTGCGTATCTAACGGCGGTCGAGCGGTCGCCGAACACGGTCAAGGCCTACGCGCATGATCTGAAGGACTGGTTCGAGTTCCTCGGCGCCCGGGGCGTCGCGTGGGACCGGGCCGGCCTGGACGAGATCGGCGGGTTCGTTGCCTGGCTGCGGCTGCCGCCGATCGCCCGCGACAGCGCGGTCGCGGTACTGCCGTCAGTGGCCGGCGGGTGCGGCGAGTCGACGGTGAACCGGAAGCTGTCGGCGCTGAGCGCGTTCTACCTGCACGCCGCCCGCGACGGTGTCGATGTGTCCGGGCTGCTGCGGGTCTGGCGGCCGGGCGGTCGCCGGGGCGGGTGGAAACCGTTCTTGCATCACATCAGCAAGTCCGCGCCGGTGCCGCGGCGGGCGGTCGCGTTGAAGGCGGCGAAGAAGCTGCCCCGGGTGCTGACTGTCGCGGAGGTGCAGACGATCCTGGATGCCTGCAACCGGATACGGGACCGATTGTTGTTCGCCGTCCTTTACGACACCGGGATGCGGATCGGTGAGGCGCTCGGGTTACGGCACGAGGACGTCGCGGCCGCCGAACGACAGGTGACGGTGATGCCTCGAGTTAACGACAACGGTGCCCGGACGAAGTCAGCATCGCGGCGCGTCGTCCCAGTGAGCGCGGCGCTGGTGCGCCTCTACGCGGACTACCTGCACGGCGAGTACGGCGAGCTCGACAGCGACTACGTGTTCGTGAACCTCTGGGGCCGCCCGCATGGGCGGCCGCTGGCCTACCCGGCGGTCTATGAGCTGGTCCGTCGGCTGCGGCGCCGCACCGGGATCGACTTCGATCCGCACTGGTGGCGACACACGACGGCCACCCGATGGCTACGAGACGGGGTGCCGGTCGAGGTCGTGTCGAAGTTGCTCGGCCACGCCGACATCACCACTACGACCGGCGTCTACGGACATCTCACGGTCGAGGACGCCCGGCGGGTGCTGGAACAGGCGGGCTGGTTCGCCGG
>CAXTHY010000191.1:0-2381 GCA_964244175.1 uncultured Jatrophihabitans sp.
GCGCGGCGAGCGGCGGTGGGCGGTGCTCACGGGACTCTCCGGGGGATGAGAGGTGGGTGGTGCGACGCCCGGCCGGGGGGAACCGGGCGTTGGTGCAGGGTGCAACGGTGTTGCGGTGGAACCACCGACGGTGCGGGACGCTGTGGTCTCAGCGCCCCGCACCGGGCGGGTCAGGCGGTGCGGATCAGCTGGCCGGGGTGAAGGTGCAGGTGGCGTCCATCGTGCCCTCGCCCTCGTCCTTCACCGAACCGCCGGCGGTGCTGTCGTAGGTGAAGACGTGCTTGCCGCTGGAGTTGGTCGCGCACAGCTTGTAGCCGGTCGTGCTGACCGGGACGTAGTTGAGCGTGTTGCCGTCACCGGTCTTCGCGACCAGGGTCGGGCCGAACTTCACGCCGCCCGTCGCGGTCGTGACGTCGGCTGCCACGGGGTACTTGTTGTTGTTGTCGCCGTAGTAGGTCTCCACGGTGCTGACGGCGCCGCGGAGGTCGGACTCGGCCGACTTGTTCTTGGCGCCGTTCTGGTACTGCAGGTACAGCGGGATCGCGATGGCGACGAGGATGCCGATGATCACGACGACGACCAGCAGCTCGATGAGGGTGAAGCCTCCGTCGCGCTGTGCACGCTTGGCGTGGAGGGCGTCGAGACGGGCGTCGAGGTGGGACTTGGGGGACATGCTGAGCCTCCTGGACTCTGGGTGGGGGAGCTCCGACCGAAGTCGGACGGCCGCCCTGGGTAGAGGCGGCCGATCCGTGCCGAGAGGCCGGACACGGAAGTGTGTGGGGGGTGTGTGCGAGCGACCCGTCAGCCGCTTGCAGGGAAGAGATACCCCGTGAGGTCGCCGTTAAACCTCAATTGTTCAACGCAATCCAACCGTTACCAAAAGATCTTGACTGTCGACAAAACTTCGTGGTGACTGAGGGATTCCCGGTCGTCGAGATCCGCGCACAGTGCAACGAAACGGACATGACAACGCCGCCCGGGTGTCACCCGGGCTCTGTCGTTCGCCGGTTCGGGACACGGTCACCGGGCGGCGTCGACGCGCAGCCGGCTCACCCTGTCGTGAGAGCAGCGTCAGTTCTGGATGTTCTGGTAGATCGTGAACATCGGGAGGTACAGGCAGACCACCATCGAGCCGACCACGGCGCCCATGACGACCACCATGATCGGTTCGAGCGACGCGGTGAGCGCGTCGGCCGTCGACTCCACCTCGGAGTCGTAGAAGTCGGCGACCTTCTCGAGCATCGCACTGATCTGACCGGTCTCCTCGCCGACCTGCATCATCTGCACGAGCATGGTCGGGAAGATCGGGTGCTCGTGCAACGGTGCACTGATCGTGCCTCCGCTGCGGACCGAGTTCTGCACGTCCTTCATGGCCTCGGTGACCATCGCGTTGCCGGTGGTGTCACCGACGATCTCCAGGGCCTGCATGATCGGGACACCCGAGGACAACAACGTCGCGAGGTTGCGCGAGAACCGGCTGATGGCGATCTTCGTAAGCAGGTTCCCGAACACCGGCAGCTTGAGCTTCACGGTGTCGGCCTTGAGCCGGAACTCGTAGCTCGTGAGCATCTTGCGCTTGTAGAACGTCGTCGCGGCGAACCCACCACCGATGAGGCCGATGCCGATCCAGACGATCTGGTGCGAGGCGGTGACGAGGATCTGCGTCGGTAGCGGGAGTTTCCCGCCGAGCGACTCGAACATGCCCTTGAAGATCGGCACGATGAAGACCAGCACCGCCGTGATCATGAGGCCACTGAACGCCAACACGATGCCGGGGTAGGTCAGCGCACTCTTGATCTTGCTGCGCAGGACCGCGTCCTTCTCGAGGTTCACGGCGATGCGGTCGAGTGCCTCGTCGAGGAAACCGCCGGTCTCGCCGGCGCGGACCAGCGAGATCATGATGCGCGGGAAGACCTTGTCGTGCGCGGCCATCGCATCCGACAACGAACGACCCTGCTCGACCTCGAGCCGGACCGCCTTCAGAGCCACGACGAGCTTCGGTGAACTCGTCTGCTCCTCGAGGGTCGTCAGCGCCTTGATCAGCGGCAGACCCGAGGCCGTCATCGTCGCCCACTGCCGCACACACACGGCGAGGTCGGCGATCTTGAGCCGCCCGCCCAGCCCGGGCACGGTGATGTCCTTCTTCAGACCGGTGCCGGTCTCGACCACCGTCAGCGGGGTCGAACCCTGTGCGATGAGTGCCGCGGCCGCCGAGCCGGTGTCGACGGCCTCGACCTTGCCCTTGCTGCGCTTGCCGGCGAGGTCGACCGCCTCGTACTCGAACTGCCGCAGGACGGCCGTCATCGTGCGCCGCCGCGCAGCAGCCGCGTCATCTCGTCCTTGGAGTGGGCCACCTCGAGCGCGCGCGTCTCACTGATCTC
>CAXTHY010000192.1:0-2366 GCA_964244175.1 uncultured Jatrophihabitans sp.
GGTTATCCACAGCTACCGGTGGACAACCGGACCCAGCTGTGGACGACGCCCCGGCCGCCGCCCCGGCCGACGCTCCGGTAGACGACGACGAGGACGTGCCCCTCGACCTCGCCCAGGCGGCCCTCGCCGATGCCCGGGAGATCGCGCGGGGTCGACCACCGCGCCGCAGCCGGGACGCCGCGCGGCGCACCCGGCGCGAGAACCTCGCCGGCCGCAACAAGGGTGGGTACTCCGCTCCGGGGCCCGATCTTGCCGTGGACCCGCAGCGGATCGGCGCGATCTTGGCCGGCTACGTCGTCGACCGCGGATGGGACCGGCCCCTCGCCCAGGCCCGCGTTTTTGCCGAGTGGCCGGCGTTGGTGGGTGCCGACGTGGCGGCGCACTGCGTCCCGCAATCGCTGACCGAGGGCGAACTGCGCATCGCCGCCGAGTCGACCGCGTGGGCCACCCAGCTGCGCCTGCTCGGAGCCACGCTGCTCGCCCGCCTGGTCGCCGAACTGGGTCCGGAGGTCGTCACCAAACTGCACATCACCGGGCCGACCGGGCCCAGCTGGAAGCACGGGGGCCGCAGTGTCCGCGGTGCCCGCGGCCCGCGCGACACCTACGGTTGAGCCGCGACACCTGATCCCGTCGGGTCGCTGATCGGCCGCTGACCAGCTCAGTGGTAGGGGCGCGTGGGTTCCCGCGACAGTGCGGCCGCGCAGCGTCCACGGCCAAATCAGCACGCGTCGCGGCCCGTTTCTGTCACCCCGGTCGGATAGACTCGCAGATGACAACTGGGGTTGGCGGTCGGCGTGGGTGATCTGGCCCTCGGCGCTTCCGTCCACCCCCGCGTCATGTCTGGAAAGTCTCGAATGCGGCATCCGACCGACGAGACGTGAGCGACGCCGCCCGCAACGGCGGCAGGAAAGGTACGAATCAGTGGCGAGCCCTGCGCGAACTGCCCCCAAGCCGGCGAAGAAGAGCGGGTACTCCGGTGCCTCCATCACCGTGCTCGAGGGTCTCGAGGCAGTCCGCAAGCGCCCGGGCATGTACATCGGCTCGACCTCCGAGCGCGGGCTGCACCACCTGGTCTGGGAGGTCGTCGACAACTCGGTCGACGAGGCGCTGGCCGGGCACGCCGACAAGATCGTGGTCATCCTGCTGGCCGACGGCGGGGTGCGCGTCACCGACAACGGCCGCGGCATGCCCGTCGACATGCACCCGCAGCAGAAGCGGCCCACGGTCGAGGTCATCCTGACCATCCTGCACGCCGGCGGAAAGTTCGACAGCGACTCCTATGCCGTCTCCGGCGGCCTGCACGGCGTCGGCGTCTCGGTGGTGAACGCGCTCAGCCACCGCCTCGAGGTCGAGATCGACCGCGACGGCTACCGCTGGACCCAGCCCTACGTCGACCAGAAGCCGGCCGAGCCGCTCAAGCGGGGCGAGGCGACCAAGCGCACCGGCACCACGGTGACGTTCTGGGCCGATCCGGCGATCTTCGAGACGACCACCTACTCGTTCGAGACGATCAGCCGCCGCCTACAGGAAATGGCCTTCCTGAACAAGGGCCTGACCATCGTGCTGCGCGACGAGCGGGCCGAGAAGGTCGTCGACGAGGACGACGCTGCGGCGGCCCCCAAGGCGGCCAAGGGACCGAAGGAGGTCACCTACCACTACGCCGGCGGGATCGCCGACTTCGTCCGGCACCTGAACGGGTCCAAGGAGCCGATCCACAAGAACCCCATCTACATCGAGGCCGAGGACGCCGTCAACAAGCTCTCCGTCGAGATCGCCATGCAGTGGAACTCGACCTACTCCGAGAGCGTCTACACGTTCGCCAACACGATCAACACCGTCGAGGGCGGCACGCACGAAGAGGGCTTCCGGGCCGCGCTCACCAACGTCGTCAACCGCTGGGCGATCGAGAAGAAGATCATCAAGGACACCGCCGAAGACCGCTTCAAGGGCGACGACATCCGCGAGGGCCTCGCCACCATCGTCTCGATCAAGCTCGGTGAGCCGCAGTTCGAGGGCCAGACCAAGGCCAAGCTGGGCAACTCGTCGGCCAAGACCTTCGTGCAGCAGGTCTGCAACGAGAAGTTGGGGATGTGGTTCGAGGCCAACCCCACCGAGGCCCGGGTCATCGTCGGCAAGATCAATCAGGCCGCGCGGGCCCGCAAGGCCGCGCAGCAGGCCCGCAAGCTGTCGCGCAAGAACGCCCTGGACACGATGGGCATGCCGGGCAAGCTGGCCGACTGCCGCTCCACCGACCCGGGTGAGAGCGAGCTCTACATCGTCGAGGGTGACTCGGCCGGCGGCTCGGCCAAGTCCTGCCGCGACTCGATGTTCCAGGCGATCCTGCCGATCCGCGGCAAGATCATCAA
>CAXTHY010000193.1:0-2341 GCA_964244175.1 uncultured Jatrophihabitans sp.
GGTCTACCGGGGCGCGGCCGCTGCTGCGCGCCACTACGTGGAGGCCGACCGCGGCCGCGCGGACGACTACTACCTCGCTGAAGGTGCCGGAATAGCGGAACGCTGGACTGCTTCGCAGGATGGCGCGGTGACATGTGAGGTGCCGTTGACCGGCGATGCCTACGAGGCATGGGTGGCCGGGCTGCACCCCGAAACCGGCGAGCCGAAAGGCCGACTACGTCATGACGAAAACGCGGTCCGCTTCGTCGAAGTGACGGTGAACGGACCGAAGTCCTGGTCATTAGCTGCGGAATTGCACCCAGACATCTCAGCCGCGTACGACTCGGCACAGGACAGCGCGGCGCAGCAAATCATCGGTTGGTTGGCGCAGCACGCGACCACCCGCGTCGGTCCCCGAGGCGGTCAGATCCAGGTTCCGGTGACCGAGATCGACGCGGTGACGGTGCGCCATCACACCTCGCGCGCGGGCGATCCGCACCGTCATCTGCACCTGCAGATCAACGCCCGAGTGCTCACCGAAGGACAGTGGCGAGGGCTGCACACGGTCGGCGTCCGGGACTCGATCGACGCCATCAACGGCATCGGGCACGCCGCGATGATGACGGACCCGGCGTTCCGGCAAGCGCTCGCCGAGCACGGGTTCACCCTCGACCCGAGCAGCGGAGAGGTCGTCGAGCTCGCCAGGTTTGTCGGTCCGTTCAGCGCTCGGGCGGCTCAGATCGGGCGTCACCTCGACACCTACGAGGCGCAGTGGCGCGCCGCGAATCCGCACGCCGAGCCGGGCCCGGGACTGCGCCGCGCGTGGGATCGGCGGGCCTGGGCCGACGCTCGACCGGACAAGGTCGTGCCCCGCGACGGCGCCGATCTGACCTCGCGATGGGTGGGCGAACTACACGCTCTGGGCTATCGCGACCAGCGCCGAACCGTCCCGACTGCCGCGTCACCGGTCGGTCACCTTGACCGCGTGGACGCAGTTGAGGAGATGCTGGCGCGCCTCGGGTCGCGTCGTTCCGGGTGGAACGCGGCCGACGTCCGCGGCGAAGTCGAGCAGCTCATCGCCCGGGCGAATGTC
This sequence comes from uncultured Jatrophihabitans sp., assembly GCA_964244175.1. Classification (GTDB taxonomy): domain Bacteria; phylum Actinomycetota; class Actinomycetes; order Mycobacteriales; family Jatrophihabitantaceae; genus Jatrophihabitans. Next base: position 1,073 of record CAXTHY010000193.1, read on the forward strand.
GTCGCCGAGCCTGCGGTTCGGCTCGAGCTGGCCGAAGATCTGACCGCCCGAGCCATGGCCGACTGCGTCCCGTTGCTCGACCGTCCGGGCCTGCCCGAGCATGTCCGGGCGTTGACCTCGCGGCACGTTCTCGAGGTCGAAGCCGACCTGGTCGGTCGCCTCGCGGATCGCGCCGGGGCGTCTCCGACAAGCCTCGACCCGGTCGCGGCAGGCGCCGAAGACGGGCTCGACCCGACACAACAAGAGGTCGTGCGCACGCTCGCGGGCGGCGCCGACCTTGTCGTCATCGAGGGCGCGGCGGGCGCCGGCAAGACCACAACCCTCGCCGCCGCGCGTGCCGCGATCGAGCAGCACGGTGGCCGGTTGCGGGTGGCAACGCCGACGCTGAAGGCAGCCCGTGTGGCGGCACGACAGGTCGGCGGCGACACGTCGTCGGCGGCATGGCTGGCTCATCAACATGGCTTCCGCTGGGACGAGAACGGCACCTGGACCCGACTCCAACGCGGTGACATCGATGCCGATACCGGCGCCGTCTACGCCGGGCCACGCGCCGGCGCGGTGCTCGCTTCGGGCGATCTTCTGCTCATCGACGAGGCCGGGATGCTCGACCAGGGCACCGCCCGGGCACTGCTCACTATCGCCGACGAACATCACTCGCGCGTCGCGATGGTCGGCGACCGGCACCAGCTGCCGGCCGTCGGCCGCGGGGGAGTGCTCGACCTGGCCGCCCGCCACGTGCACCCGGACGCGCACCGGGAACTGGACACAGTGCACCGCTTCACCCGAACCATCACCGTCCCCGACGGCCGTCCGGCGACGGTTCCGGACGAGGACTACGCGCAACTGAGCCTGGCCATGCGGACTGCGGACAACCCGGCCACGGTGTTCGACGCGCTGCTCGCGCGCGACCAGATCCGCGTCCACGCCGACGACACTGAGCGGGTCGCCGCGCTCGCCCAGCACGCCGCCCGCGCATGCCAGGACGGCATCGCCACCGTCGTGGTCGCGGACACAAACGAGCAGGTCGCCGCGCTGAATGACGCTGTGCGCGCCGAACTCGTCGCCGCCGGGCAGGTCGACGACACCCACGCGACCGCCGGCCACACCGCACGCATCGGCGCCGGTGACCGTATCGTCACCCGCCGCAACGACCCCGATCTGGAGGTCGCCAACCGCGACGTCTGGACCATCACCGGCGTCCATCGCGACGGATCGGTGAGCGTCACCGGCGAGCGCGGCGAGCGCGTTCTGCCTACTGATTACGTGCGT
>CAXTHY010000194.1:0-2249 GCA_964244175.1 uncultured Jatrophihabitans sp.
GCCCGACCCCCAAGCGCCGCGAGGCGGGCGGTGGTGCCCGCGGGCCCGCCGCGCCGCCGCCGCGCACCCGCAAGGAGGCCTACAAGTTCCAGAAGGAACAGACGGCCCGCTCGAAGACCGCCGGCGCCCCCGCCGCCGGCGGCAGGGGGATGTCACGCGAGGCGTACCGCGAGGCGCTCCGCAAGGGCGATCCGGCCGTCCTGCCCAAGCGTGACCAGGGCCCGCTGAAGGCGCTCGCCCGCGACTACGTCGACACCCGCGTCATGCTGTCGAACTTCCTGCTGCTCGCCTTCGTCCCGCTGCTGCTCGGACCGTTCGTGTCCGCCGGCAGCCCGGCCGTGGCGTCCGGGCTGCAGCTCGCGACCTTCGCGATCCTCATCGTGGTGCTGGTCGAGTGGTTCTTCACCGGCCGCAAGCTGCGCAACGCCGCCCGCGAACGCGACATCCCGGTGACCGGTTCGAACCTGTCGATCGGCTTCTACGCCGGCAGCCGGGCGTACCTGCCCCGCCGCTGGCGGCTGCCCGCCCCGCGCAAGGCCCGCGGCGACACCTGGTAGTTCCCGGCCGCGCCCTGCGTAGGTTCGACGGGTGGAATTCCGACGCCTCGGCCGCAGCGGCCTGACCATCTCCGAGATCGCCTACGGCAACTGGCTCACCCACGGCAGCCAGGTCGAGGAGGACGCCGCCACCGCGTGCGTCCGCGCCTCCCTCGACGCCGGCATCACGACCTTCGACACCGCCGACACCTACGCCAACACCGCGGCCGAGACCGTCCTCGGCAAGGCGCTGCGCGGTGAGCGGCGAGAAGGGCTGGAGATCTTCACCAAGGTCTTCTTCCCGACGAACGCCATGGCCCACAACGACCGCGGCCTCGGCCGCAAGCACATCAGCGAGTCGATCGACGCCTCGCTGCGTCGGCTGCAGACCGACTACGTCGACCTCTACCAGTGCCACCGCTTCGACCACACGACGCCGCTCGAGGAGACGATGAGCGCGCTCGCCGACCAGGTGCACGCCGGCAAGGTGCTCTACCTCGGCGTCAGCGAGTGGACGGCCGACCAGATCCGCCGCGGGGCCGCGCTCGCCCGCGAACTGCACGTGCCGTTCATCTCCAACCAGCCGCAGTACTCGATGCTCTGGCGGGTCATCGAGGACGAGGTCGTGCCGGCGTCCGAGGACGAAGGTCTCGGCCAGGTCGTCTGGTCCCCGATCGCGCAGGGCGTGCTCACCGGCAAGTACCAGCCGGGCGAGCAGCCGCCGGCGGGGTCGCGCGCCACCGACGACAAGGGCGGCGCCGACATGATCGGTCGCTGGCTGTCCCAGGACGACCTGCTGCGCCGGGTGCAGCAGTTGCGCCCGATCGCCGACGGCGTCGGCCTCTCGATGGCCGCCCTGGCCGTGGCCTGGGTGCTGCAGAACGCCAACGTCGGTGCGGCCATCATCGGCGCGAGCCGCCCGGAGCAGGTCGCCGACAACGTCACCGCCGCGGGCGTCACCCTCGACACCGACGTGCTCGCGCAGATCGACGAGGTCCTCGGCGACACCGTCACCCGCGACCCCGCCCTCACGGGCCGGTAGCCACCGCCATCGCGAGCCGCGCCGCCGCCAGTCGGCGGCGCGGCTCCGAGCGGGTCGTGAGCGCGGTCAGCAGCGCCAGGCTCTCGGCCAGCCACGACGCCCCGAACGCGGCGACGCACACGAGTTCGACCCCGAGCAGCGCGTTCGGGATGCCCAACGGGAACGCGATCGCCAGCTGGAACACCAGTGCGGCGACCATCACCGCGATGCTGACGAGGTACACGACCCGCGACCTCTGCGCCGATGCCAGGAGCGCGTCGACGTCGACGCCGTGGTCGGCCGCGACGACCTCCGCGTGCGGCCGGGCCCGGTCGGGTGCCGTCGCCCGCGCCCAGATCCCGCACATGACGACCGCACCGCCCAGGAACAGCACCGTCCCCACGACGTGCACCGCGAGTGAGCCGGTCTCGGTGAGGATCCGCTGGATCGCCGTACACGGGCTGTGCCGCCTCTCCGACCTCACGCGTGTTGTCGCGAACCAGCGTCACGACCCGTCCGCGCTGTTGCCGGCACCGCCGCTTCGACGGTCACCGGAGGCTCCGACGAAGAAGTCCCGCATCGGCCCGTAGTAGTACTCCGACAGTGAGCCGCGGCCGTTCCCTTCGATCGCGAGCGTGCCGAGGGTGACGAACACCGGCATGGTGAGCGCCGCCGCCGCGATGGCGAACCGC
>CAXTHY010000195.1:0-2188 GCA_964244175.1 uncultured Jatrophihabitans sp.
GGCGATGAAGGTCGGCTGCGGGTACCCGATGGGCCCGTTCGAGCTACTCGACGTCGTCGGCAACGACGTGTCGCTGGCCATCGAGCGCGAGCTCTACCAGGAGTTCCGTGAGCCCGGCTTCGCGCCCGCGCCCCTGCTGGAGCACCTGGTCACCGCCGGCCGCCTCGGCCGCAAGACCGGTAAGGGCTTTCGGGACTATTAGGAGGACGTAGCGACACCTGGGTGCTGCCGGGTCGGGCTCACTGGGTGGGGCGCGGGCGGGGCTCGTCCAGCGTCGCGGTCGATCCGGTGTCGGGCAGGTCCGGGGCGGGCGGCGTCTGCGCCCGCGACTCGTCCAGCGCCGACCGCAGCCGAGCGTGCAGCGCGTCGAGCGCGGTATGCATCTCGTCGCGGACGGCGTGCAGGCGCCGCACCTCGTGGGTGGCGTCGGCGATCAGCTGCCGGGCCGCGGCCCGCGCGTCGGCCATCGTCTTCGTGGCGTACGCCGCGGCCAACCGCTTCTGCTCGGCGTGCTCGTTGGCCGCTGCGGTGCGTCGGACCCGCTGGGTGATCTCGAAGTCCTCGTTGGCCAGGTCGCGGGCGTACTTGGCCGCCGCATCCAGGCGGGCCCGCTCATCGGTGGCCTCGGTGTTCAGCCTGGTCCGCAGGGCCTCGGCCTCGCTGTTCAGCTTGGTCCGCAGGGCCTCGGCCTCGGTGGTCAGCCGGGTCTCCTCGGCCCGGGTGCGGGCCTCGGCCTGCTGGAGCGCCGTCTCGACATCGCGCTGGTAGGCCTCGGCCTCGGCGATGCGGCGGCGGAAGGCCTCGTCGGCCTCGGCCGTGCGGGCCCGCGCCTCTGCGACCAGCCGGTCGGCCTCCTTCTGCGCCTCGTCGCGCAGCTTGGCGGCGTCGGTGCGGGCGGCGTTGACGATGTGTTTGACGCGCTCGTCGACGTTGTCGATCGTCACGTTCTCGCTGGCGCTGCGCAGCTGGCGGCGCAGCGACTCGCTTTGCGCATGGGCGCTGGCCAGCTGGGCAGCGAGGTCAGCGCTGCGGGCGGCGGCCTGATCGCGTTCGGCCGCGGTGAGCCGCACGTCATCGTCCAGCCGGCTGATCTCGCGGTCAACCTGCTCGCGGTCGTAGCCGCGCATCGCGGTATCGAATCCGCGGGTGGACTCGTAGAGCGGTAACAGGTCGGAAGTGGGCTCGCTCATGCCACCTATCGTCCCATCTCCGGCCTAGATAAGCCCAATGAGTCTCAACGGTTTCGGAACCGGTTGATCCCGTCGAGGTGCTTGTCGCGCAGTTCGACGTTCCGGACGCCGAGCCCCTCTTCCGGGGCCAGGCAGAGCACGCCGACCTTGCCCTGGTGCAGGTTGCGGTGCACGTCGTAGGCGGCCTGGCCGGTCTCGGCCAGCGGGTAGGCCTGCGACAGCGTGGGGTGGATCGCGCCCTTGGCGATCAACCGGTTCGCCTCCCACGACTCGCGGTAGTTGGCGAAGTGCGAGCCGACGATCCGCTTGAGCGTCATCCAGAGGTAGCGGTTGTCGTACTCGTGCATGTAACCCGACGTCGATGCGCAGGTGACGATCGTGCCGCCGCGCTTGGTGACGTAGACCGAGGCGCCGAAGGTCTCGCGGCCGGGGTGCTCGTAGACGATGTCGACGTCCTCGCCGCCGGTCAGCTCGCGGATCTTGCCGCCCAGCCGCTTCCATTCCGACGGCTGCTGGACGCCGTCCTGCCAGAACTCGTAACCCTCGGCGCTGCGGTCGATGATCAGCTCGGCGCCCATGGCGCGGCAGATCTCGCCCTTCTCGGGGGAGGAGACGACGCACACCGGCGTGGCGCCGCCGTTGAGCGCGTACTGCGTGGCGTAACCACCGAGGCCGCCGGACGCGCCCCAGATCAGCACGGTGTCGCCCTGCTTCATGTTGGCGCCGTGGTGCGACACCAACTGTCGGTAGGCGGTGGAGTTGACCAGGCCCGGCGCAGCGGCCTCTTCCCAGGTCAGGTGGCCGGCCTTGGGCATCAGCTGGTTCGACTTGACCAGGGCCAGCTGCGCGAGGCCGCCGAAGTTGGTCTCGAAGCCCCAGATCCGCTGCTGCGGGTCCATCATCGTGTCGTCGTGGCCCTGCGGATCCTCGAGCTCGACCGATAGGCAGTGGGCCACGACCTCGTCGCCGGCCTTCCACTTCGTCACGCCGGGGCCTAC
>CAXTHY010000196.1:0-2146 GCA_964244175.1 uncultured Jatrophihabitans sp.
GGCCGGTTCAAGGACTACATCGCGATGCCGAAGTTCAACATGTACCAGTCGCTGCACACGACGATCATCGGTCCGGCCGGCAAGCCGGTGGAGCTGCAGATCCGCACCCAGGCCATGCACCGCACGGCCGAGTACGGCATCGCGGCGCACTGGAAGTACAAGGAGCGCAAGGACGCGGTCGTCGCCGACCCGGCCGGCATCTCCGAAGAGATGGGCTGGCTCAAGCAGTTGCTCGACTGGCAGCGTGAGGCCCAGGACCCTGAGGAGTTCCTCGACGCCCTGCGCTACGACCTCGGGGCCGGCTCGAACGAGGTCTACGTGTTCACGCCCAACGGCGACGTCGTGGCGTTGCCGAGCGGCTCGACCCCGGTCGATTTCGCCTACGCGGTGCACACCGAGGTCGGCCACCGCTGTATCGGGGCGCGGGTCAACACCAAGCTCGTCGCGCTCGAGAGTGCGCTCGAGAACGGTGACACCGTCGAGGTCTTCACCTCGAAGGCTGAGACCGCCGGTCCGTCGCGGGACTGGCTCGACTTCGTCAACTCACCCCGCGCCCGCACCAAGATCAAGCAGTGGTTCGCGCGGGAGCGGCGTGAGGACGCGATCGACGCCGGCAAGACGGCGCTGTCCAAGGCCATGCGCAAGGCTGCGCTGCCGATTCAACGGTTGCTCGGCGGCGACCAGCTGCTCACCCTCGCCCACGACATGCACTACGCCGACATCGCGGCGCTGTACGCGGCGATCGGCGAGGGGCATGTGTCGGCGCAGTCCGTCGTGCACAAACTGGTCAACCAGCTCGGCGGTGCCGAGGGTGCGGTTGAGGACATCGCCGAGGCGATCGTCCCGACCGGCCAGCTGCCGATTGCCGCGCCGCGGCGCACGGCCGGCGATGTCGGTGTCGTGGTCAAGGACGTCAGCGATGTCTGGGCCAAGCTCGCCCGCTGCTGTACCCCGGTGCCGGGCGACGAGATCATCGGCTTCGTCACGCGCGGCGGGGGAGTGTCGGTGCACCGCAGCACCTGTACGAACTCCACCGCCTTGCGCGAGCAGCCCGAGCGCCTGGTCGAGGTCGAGTGGGCGCCGTCGATCGGGTCCAGCTTCATCGTCTCGATCCAGGTCGAGGCGCTCGACCGGCACGGGCTGCTCTCCGACATCACTCGGGTGCTCACCGAGGAGCGGGTCAGCATCCTCTCGGCGAACGTCACGACCAGCCGGGACCGTGTCGCCACCAGCAAGTTCACCTTCGAGATGGCCGAGGCGCGTCACCTCGGGCATCTGCTGCGGGCGATCCGCACCGTGCAGGGTGTGTACGAGGTCTACCGCGTCCACTCTGCGCACTGACGCCCACTGCCGAGTGGCTCGCTACGTCGCGTTTCGTGGCGCGTGAAAGGGCGGCGACGGAGGTGCTTCTCGCTGGTTCAGTCGCCTGTCCGGATCGCGTTCCGTGCTGCTCGAAAGGCACGGCGAGGGAGGGTGTTGGTCCTTGGGTTTCGACCCGTTGCCGGCTTGCGGTTCTGCGCTGAAAACCCTTGCGCTGTAGAGGTTTCAGCGAGAATTCTCTTGCCTTTCGGCCCATTATCGAATAGAATCGAACACGTGGAGGTGGAGGCCGAGGTTGTCGACCCGTACGAGGTCCTGGACCACGCTGCGCGGGTCTCGCACCTGGCGGCGTTGCGGGAGATGCGGGCCAGTCTGGACGCGCGGGAGACGCGGTTGCTGGCCGTGATGGCAACTGACCCGGATCCGTACCGGGACGGCACCGGCCTGGCCCTGTCCAAGCAGTGGGTGCGCGAGGATGTGGCCTGCGCGTTGCGGGTCCCGTCGTCCACCGCGGGCGCGATGCTACACACCGCGGTCGCTGTCACTGGTCAGTTCCCGGACCTGCTGGCCGCGATGCAGGACGGCCAGGTCAGCGGTCGTTACGCGCAACGTCTGGTCGACGCCACCCTGGTGCTGCCGGAGGCGGCGGCCGCGGAGGTCGAGAAGCGGGTGCTGGGTAACGCGGCGCAGCAGACGCTGGCGCAGTTCGCCGCCTCGGTGCGCCGGGCGGTGTTGGCGGTCGACCCCCGCACCGCCGAAACCCAACACCGGGATGCGGTGGCGGAACGTCGGGTGATCTTCACCCCGCAGGACAACGGGACCAGCG
>CAXTHY010000197.1:0-2110 GCA_964244175.1 uncultured Jatrophihabitans sp.
CCCGACGCTGCGCAAGTGGAACCTCTGGGGCTACATCGACGCCAGGGACGGCGCGGAGGCGGTCGTCAAGGCGCTCGAGACGCGTGGCCCGGGATTCGAGCGGTACATCATCGCCAACGCCGACACCGTGATGCGCACGCCCAGCGCCGACCTGATCGCCGACGTCTTCCCCGATGTGCTGCTGGCGGGCGATATCGCGGGCACCGACACCCTGCTGTCGATCGCGAAGGCGCGCGACGAGCTCGGCTGGGAGCCGACGCACTCGTGGCGCGACGAGGTCCGCGGAGCCTGAGCGGGCGCCGCGCAGAGAGGGAGGAGGACCAGGTGGCTGTGCAGAAGGACGGACTGCCGTCGACGATCCAGCGCTCGGACCCGCACGCGCGCGACGTGTACGGGGAGACGCTCGAATCGGCGACCGAGCAGTACGGCGACGGCGAGCGGGCGCACCGCACGGCGTTCGCCGCGCTCAAGCACCAGTACGAGAAGGTCGGCGACCACTGGGAGGCGAAGGAGCACGCCGGGCCGTCGGACGAGGGTGCCGAGCAGGGCGGCCCGGGCCCGCATCCCACGGCCGGAGGCGTCGACGCGAACGCGACGAAGCAGCACCTGCTGCAGCTCGCCCGACGGCTCGAGGTGCCGGGCAGATCCCGCATGACGAAGGCCCAGTTGGTCGACGCGATCCAGCAGGCGAACGACCGGGAGACCCGCAAAGCCCGCTGATCACGCGAACCTTCCCGCATCGGGCGCCGCGGATGCGGGCTGGGTCAGGGCTCGGAATCGGGATGGATGACGTCCCAGGTACCGAACGGCGTGAGGCCGCTCGAGTGGGCGAGGGCCACCGAGGCGCGGTTGTCGAGCTGGCAGCGGTATTGCGGTTCGTAGCCGAGACCGAGCGCGTGCGCGCTGAGTGCGCGGACGGTCTGCCTGGCGAGGCCTCGACCGCGGAAGGCCGGCAGGGTGATGACGCCGAGGTCGGCCAGCGCCGTGTCCTGCCACGGGTACATGCTGGCGACCGCGGCGAGGCGATCTGCGACGAAGGTGCCGTAGACGAGCCAGTGGTCCAGCTCCACGAACGCCTCGTCCAGGTCGTCCTCCGGAGCGCCTGCGGTGAACGCCGCGAAGCGCTCCCCGTCGCCGGCGGTGAGCTGGCGGGTGGCCGCGGCGGGCTGCTCGGAACGCAGCGCGGCCTGGTCGGCCGAGGGGAAGTAGAAGAGGTGGTCGGGGCCGTTCAACGCGAGCCCCGCGGCGTGCATCGCCGCAGTCAGGTCGGCATCCTCGATCCGGCCGTCCGCCGTCAGCCCCAGCTGCGCCGCCCGATCCGGCGTGACGGAGAGCACGCCGTCGCCGCCGACCGGCTTCAGCAGCATGATCGAGTGCTTCGGCGGCAGGGACGGATCGACGACGATCCGGTTGCCGCCGGCGACTGCACCAGGAGTCGGTTCGCCGTGCGGGAACCAGTGGTCCAGCACCGTGCGGGAGAACACGATCGGATCCTTCCGAAGGACGGCGGCGGTCGGGCCGGACGGTCAGATCACCCAGTTGTGCACGGAGGCATCGGTCGTCGAGCGCGGACGGGCCGTCGCCGGCACCCCGAGCACCACGGAGTGCGCGGGCGCGTCGTGCACCACCACTGCGCCCGCACCGACCACGCTGTCGGCGCCGACCGTGATGTCGCCGAGCAGCGTCGCCCCCGCGCCGATGATCACCCGGTCGCCGACCGTGGGGTGGCGCTTGATCGGCCGCCACACCGTGCCGCCCAGCGTCACGCCGTGGTAGATCGTGACGTCGTCACCCACGATCGAGGTCTGCCCGATCACGACGCCCGCCCCGTGGTCGATGAAGAACCGGCGCCCGATCGCCGCGCCGGGATGGATCTCGACGCCGGTCAGGAACCGGGCCAGCTGCGACACGATGCGGGCCGTCAGCCGATGGCCCGACAGCCACACGCGGTGGTGCAGCCGATAGGCCCACACCGCGTGCAGCCCCGGATAGGTCAGCACCACCTCGAGCCCGGAGCGGGCGGCCGGGTCGCGCTGCCGTGCAGCGGCCACGTCCTCACGCATTCGGGCCAGCGTGGAGCCGGTCACACGTCGATGTCGTCGAACAGCAC
>CAXTHY010000198.1:0-2059 GCA_964244175.1 uncultured Jatrophihabitans sp.
CTGATCCTGTCCAAGAAGCGCGCGCAGTACGAGCGCGCCTGGGGCACGATCGAGGAGCTCAAGGAGAAGGACGAGCCCGTCGAGGGCACCGTCATCGAGGTCGTCAAGGGTGGCCTGATCCTCGACATCGGCCTGCGTGGCTTCCTGCCCGCGTCGCTGGTCGAGATGCGCCGCGTGCGTGACCTGCAGCCGTACGTCGGCAAGACACTCGAGGCCAAGATCATCGAGCTGGACAAGAACCGCAACAACGTCGTCCTGTCGCGTCGGGCATGGCTCGAGCAGACGCAGTCCGAGGTGCGCAGCGAGTTCCTGAACAAGCTGGCCAAGGGCCAGGTCCGTACCGGCGTCGTGTCGTCGATCGTCAACTTCGGCGCGTTCGTCGATCTCGGCGGCGTTGACGGTCTCGTCCACGTGTCCGAGCTGTCCTGGAAGCACATCGACCACCCGTCCGAGGTCGTCGAGGTGGGCCAGGAGGTCACCGTCGAGGTCCTCGACATCGACCTCGACCGCGAGCGGGTCTCGCTGTCGCTCAAGGCGACGCAGGAAGACCCGTGGCGGCACTTCGCCCGTACGCACCAGATCGGCCAGGTCGTGCCCGGCAAGGTCACCAAGCTGGTCCCGTTCGGCTCGTTCGTCCGCGTCCAGGACGGCATCGAGGGCCTGGTGCACATCTCCGAGCTGGCCGAGCGCCACGTCGAGATCCCCGAGCAGGTCGTCAACGTGGGCGACGACCTGCTGGTCAAGGTCATCGACATCGACCTTGAGCGTCGGCGCATCTCGCTGTCGCTCAAGCAGGCCAACGAGGGCGCGCTGACCGACGACAGCTTCGACCCGGCGCAGTACGGCATGGAAGCCCAGTACGACGACAAGGGTCAGTACATCTACCCCGAGGGCTTCGACCCCGACACGCAGGAGTGGCTGGAGGGCTATGACTCGCAGCGCGAGGAGTGGGAGAAGCGCTACGCCAAGGCCCGCGAGCGGTTCGAGGCCCACCGCAAGCAGCTCGAGGACGCGCAGAAGGCTGACGCCGACGCGGCGTCGGGTGCCGGCGAGGCGACGTCCTACAGCTCGGACGCCGCTGGCGGTGACGCGGCTGAGGCCGAGTCCGGCGGTTCGCTGGCCTCGGACGAGGCACTGGCGGCGCTTCGGGAGAAGCTCGCCGGACGTTGACCGTACGGACGTCACGTTCATGCGCGTCGGACTGACCGGGGGAGTGGGCTCGGGCAAGAGCACGGTCGCCGCCCTGCTCGCCGAGCACGGCGCGACGATCATCGACGCGGACGCGATAGCGCGCGAGGTCGTCGAGCCGGGCACCCCGGGTTTCGCCGCGGTGGTCGAGAAGTTCGGCGACGAGATCGTGGGGACGGACGGCCGGCTCGACCGCCCCGCGCTGGCCGCCATCGTCTTCCGCGACGCTGAGCGCCGCGCCGAGCTCAACGCCGTCGTCCACCCGCTGGTGGGTCAGCGCGTCACCGAAGTCGCCGCTGCGGCGCCCGAGGACGCGGTCGTGGTGTACGACATCCCGTTGCTCGTCGAAAACGACCTGGCGGCCGGCTTCGAGACCGTGCTCGTGGTGGAGGCCCCGGCCGACGTGCGTCTGCAGCGGCTGGCCGGGCGGGGCATGGCCGAGGATGACGCCCGGGAGCGAATGAAGTCGCAGGCCAGCGACGATCAGCGCCGCGCCGTAGCCGATGAGCTGATCGTCAACGGCGGCGACCGCGATCAGCTCGCCGCCCGGGTCGCCGAAGTGTGGGAGCGCCTGACGCGGGCGGTTTGAAGCTCCGTGCGCCCATCGGATAGAGTCGTCGGTCGGCACTCGGTGCGAGCATCGCCGGTGTGAAACGCGGACGTAGCGCAGCTGGTAGCGCATCACCTTGCCAAGGTGAGGGTCGCGGGTTCGAATCCCGTCGTCCGCTCGAGGTACCGCCACCGGCGGCCGTAGCCGGCGCTCAGAGAGTTCGAAAGGTCGACGGCTGGGCGTGGGTGCGTGACGCAATGCGCTGTGGCGGCGTGGCCGAGTGGCTTAGGCAAGGGCCTGCAAAGCCCTGTACGCGGGTTC
>CAXTHY010000199.1:0-2054 GCA_964244175.1 uncultured Jatrophihabitans sp.
TGTCGCCAGCGTCGAGACCTGCTCGGTAAGCGGCCTCGGCTTCAACGGGTTGATGGAGTTGGTCGCTATAGAGGTTGCCGAGCGGACGGGTAAAGCTCCGCACCTGCGCGAAGCCGACTCTCGAGGCCCGGATCGAAGGTACGGTCCCACTGCCAGCATGCGCCGATCGCGTCGGCCAGGCCGGATCCCTCACGAGCCAAAGCGGTGACAACCTGTTCGGCCAGGTTCCGGTCGTCGATCTCGCGGAGCAGGAACGCGCGTGCGAGCCCGGCGTTGACGTCGCCCGTCGCCTGGCCCTGTTCGTAAGCACGTAGCGCGCCAACGAGGTCACCGAGCCGTTCGAGCGCGTTGCCCATGTTGAGCCACGCATCGTTCTCGTTCGCCTCGACCGCGTGTGCGTAGGCGGCGACCGCCTCGCGGTCACGTCCGAGTTCACGCAATTCGTTGCCCAGATTGAATGCGGCCCACTGCTCGCCGACCGCGACTGCCCGCTGAAAACACCACGCTGCGTCGAGGTGATCGCCGGCATCGGCCAGCTCGCACCCCAAATCGACGAGCAGCCGGCCATCATTCGACAACCGAGCATTGTCGAGGCGTCGCTGCAGGCTTGCATCCACCGCTACATGATGACCGCCACTGACTGACCCGGCTCGCCGCGTCAACGCGACGGCAGTGCGGCAGTTGCTCGATGTAGCCGACATCCCCGTCGACGACGACCGCAAAGAGGTGTCGAGGGTGAAGTGACTGCTGAACGGTCGTTGGTGCGCACGATTGTTGATCACGAGCGGCGTTGTCGACTTCGAGTCACCAACGCTCGGGGTGAATGAACGGAGCGGCCGGCGAGCCGATCCACTGCGTCACGCGCATCGCGAGGTCCATGTCGGCGAGCCGTGCAGTTCGCAGGTTCGTCAATCGATTGGGAGTACATCCGAGCTGCGCGGCCAGTGCCGACCACGTGAGTTGCTGCTGGTTCCGTCGATCGTTGAGTGCGGAGTGCAGTTCCGTGAGGTTCCAACGAAGACGGCGATCGGGTCCTGCGTGCGGCAACCGTGCGTCGCCAACATCAACGACCGGTCCGATGAGGAAGTCCTCCGGTGCGCGCCTGATCCACCGCAGGATGATCAGCGCGTACTGACACGACATCGTCTGCCGCTGTGCCGTCCTCACGAGAGCCCCCGAGCACAGCGAGTGGTCGGACAGCTCGGCGTTGAGCTCGCAGGACTGCTGCCACAGCTCGTGAGCCAGAGCGTTCCAGTCGAGATCGTGTGCAGCGCGCAAGGTATCGAGCGCGCGAATCAGCCCAGCCCCGTCGAAGATCGGCATGACCTGCACGTACGACAGTAAATCAGCCAGCACGGGGTCAGATCGGTGCTGCTGACGGCCTCACAGCCGACCGCGCTCTGCGGCATAGCGGTACTTCGCCATCTGTGATCGGTCGGCCATGGTTGTCGCGGGCCGGACAAGAACAGCGCGCGCCAGTCGGCGAGTCGCGGGGATCTCGCCCCCTGAGCAGTTGGTTGAGACGGAGCTAGACTCGTTCGCGGTTCGGCCCCGGTGGCGAATTACAAGCTTCGTTATTTGAAGGCGCAGCGACGGAGGGTGTCCTCGGCGCTGGTTCAGTCGCATTGCCGGGTTGCGTTTCGCCTCGTTGAAGGCGCAGCGACGGAGGCTGTCACGGGGCTGGTTCAGTCGCGTCGCCGGCTTGCAGTTCTGGCGTTGAAACCCGGCTGGGTAAAGGATTTTCTTCGAAATTGTCTTGCCTTCCGGTCCGTTATCGAATAGAATCGAACACGTGGATGTGGAGGCCGAGGTCGTCGCCGGGTACGCGGCCATGAGCCACGCTGAGCGGGTCGACCAGCTGGGTGCTGTGCGATGGATGCGGGCCGGTCTGGACGTCATGGAGACCGGGCTGCTGGCCGCGATGGCGGCCGATCCGGACCCCTACCGTGACGGCACCGGGCTGGCTCTGTCGAAGCAGTGGGTGCGTGAGGATGTGGCCTGCGCGTTGCGGGTCCCCTCCACTACCGCTGGGGCGATGCTGCACACCGCGGTGA
>CAXTHY010000200.1:0-2048 GCA_964244175.1 uncultured Jatrophihabitans sp.
GAACGCGCCGCGCTCGCCGAAGAACTCGCGCATGTAAGAGACGAACGCGCCCGAGGTGGCCCGGTGCAGCACCAGTTCGCCGAGCGCGCGCATCAGCAGGTAGGCGATGACGCCCACGACCGCGTAACTGATCACGAGGGCCGGTCCCGTGGCGTTCAGGTTCTTCGCCGAACCAAGGAACAGCCCGGTGCCGATCGCGCCGCCGATGGCGATCATCTGCACCTGCCGGCGGCCGAGCGACTGCTTGTACCCGACCTGCTCCGCGTCGAGCCCGTTGTCTGCCTGATCGGACTGCTCGGTCTGCTCACTCATGCGCTTCCTCGTTTCACGACGATCGCGACTCTGGATTTCGCTGGCGTTTCGCGAAGGATGCCAAAGCAGCGTTTCGGGATGATGTCGACAGGTACCCGCGGGTGGCACGATGAAAACATGTCCGCACCCGACGTCGACGAGCTAGCCCGACTCCTCGCCGACCACCCGCCGTTCGACGCCCTCGATGCCGCGGCGCTGCGCGATGTGGCTGCGGCTGCGCGCGTCCGTACCTACAGCCCGAAGGCGCAGATCGTCGATGCGTTCACCGAGCCGACCCGCGAGCTCTACGTCGTGCTCGACGGCGCCGTGGACCTGTGGGGCAGTGTCGAATCCGTACCGGACGGCCCGGACGAGACGCTCGGCCCCGGCGGCGTGTTCGGTTTCTCCGCGATGCTGACGCAGCGCTCGGTTGGCCCGCGCGCGATCGCCGCTGACGACAGTGACGACAGTGACGACAGTGACGGTGACCGAAGCGGCGGCCGTGGCGGCGGTGGCGCACGCGTCGCCAGTTTGCCGGCGTCGGTGGTCGGCCCGGCGTTCGCGTCGACCTCTGGCGCGCGCTTCCTCGCCGAGCAGCTGTCCGGCGTCCCGGCCGCGACACCGAGCACCGCGTACCCGTCGTACGGCGTGGTGGACGAACTGATTGTCAACGAACCGATCGTCGTGGCGCCGGACACCGCGGCGGGCGAGGTCGCGGGGCTGATGACCGAACGCGACGTGCCGTACGCCGCGGTTCGGCTCGCCGACGGCGGCTTCGGGCTGGTGACCGATGCCTTGCTACGCAGGGAGATCGTCGTCGCCGCACGCAGTTCGGACACACCCGTCGGGCAGATCGTCGACGGTCCCGCCCTCACCGTGCGGGTCGGTGAGTCGGCGGCCGAGGCGCTGATCACCCTGCTCGATCAGCATGCCGAGTTCCTGCTCGTGCTCGACCGCGGCGGCGAGCTGCGCGGAGCCGTCGCACCCACCGACTTCGTGGTGTCGACGTCCACCGCGGGCGTGGCCCTACGTCAGCAGCTGACCCGCGCCGCTACGGAGGACGATCTGGTCGACCGCGCCCAACGGGTACCGGCGATGCTCGACGACCTGCTCGCTCGCGGTCTCGCGACCAACAAAGTGATCGCGGTGTACTCGGCGACCGTCGACGCGATGATCCGCCGCGCGCTGGGGCTCACTTTCGCGCGCCACCCCGACCTCGACATCGATCGCTTCACCTGGCTCTCCCTCGGCAGCAACGGCCGGCGCGAGGCCGTCTTGAGCTCCGATGTCGACTCGGCGGTCGCCTTCGACCCAGCGCTGGACGACGACGTGCTTCCCCGGTACCGCGCGGCGTTCGGCGAGGTGAACGCGGTGCTCGAGCGGGCCGGCATCAGCGTCGACGCGCACGGCGCGACGGCCGCCCGCGCGGCGTTCTCACGGACGAACACGCAGTGGCGGGCGGCGGCGCGCGACTGGTTGGCCGACCCGGTCGCGCACAAGGGCGCGATCATGACGTCGCTGCTCGTCGACGGCCGGCCGATCCACGGCGATCCGGGCCTGCCGGCGGTGAGCAAGGTGTTCACCGGCCTGCGTCAGCACCCCGGCACGATGCGCTTGCTGCTCGAGCAGACGCTGTCGCAGCGGGCCAAGGTGCGGTCGGTACGCGACGTGCTGTCGCGGCGCGGCGGGACCTTCGACGTGAAGGAGCATGGGCTGGTGCCGATCGTGAACATCGCCCGGTGGGCGGCGCTCAGCGT